>JBBQCC010000096.1:0-13378 GCA_038318285.1 Planctomycetota bacterium
CTTCGAGCACGACGAGCGCAGCTTCGGCGCGGTCGGGCTCGCGTGCGTCGAGGTCCGCGAGCGCGCGGGCGAACTCCGCGCTGCCCCCCCCTCGCGGAGCGCCGATCGCGGCCAGCGCGAGCGCCGCGTGCAGCTTGCGCGCCGGATCGCCCAGCGCCTCGACCGCATCCCAGAGCGCCGCGCGCGATGCAGGTTCTTGCAGTGCTTGCGGCGCAGCGCCACGTCGCGCGGCGAGCAACAGCCCCTCGAACGCCGCGTCGTCGTGCGACTCGCGCCACGCGCGCGCGAGCCACGCGACGGCTGTCGGCATCCCGTGCGCGGCGAGCGCGCGTGCTGCAGCGGCGCGCACCGCGGGATCGCCCGGGCGCGCGAAGTCGAGACACCAACGCTCGACGAGCGCGCCGGCGCGCAGTTCCGCATCGTCGATATCGCGCGGCAGGAGCGCCACCCAGCGCACGTCGAGCGGCGCCGGGTCGCGGCGCACGCCGAAGCCAACGATGCGCGCCTCCGCTCCGCGCGCGGTGTCGCGCACGATCTCGCGCCAGGTGCCCAGGCGGACCTCGTCGCCGGCCAGCGCACCGGCGTCGAGCGCGTCGAAAATCAGCCGTGGAGCCGAGGGTTGCGCGAGCGCGAGGAGGTCCGCGATCTCGCGCGCATCGAAGCGCGGTCGCGCGCGCACGTCGAAGACGTCGCCGTCGTGCTCGGCGAGCGCCGTCCACAGATCCTCGGGCTGGATCGCCGCCTCGAAGGCACGCGGTTCGAAGCGCTCGATCGCGAGCTGTAGCGCCGTTCGCCCGGCGCGCGCGACGACTGCGTCGGCATCCACGGCCAGCTCGGCCGCCGTCCCGAAAAGCCGATCTTCGTCGCCGAGCACGTGCGCCATGCGCAGCCGCGTCTCCGGACCGCCGGCGAGGAAGGCCGCGCGCACCCGCGCCACGTCGGCCGGTTGCAGCGCACCGGCGAGGCGGCGCTGGGCGAGTTCGCGCTCGGGCCAAGACGCCGATTCGAGGCGCGAAACCCAGCCTGCGAGGGATTCTCCACCCACGGATTCCTGCCGCACGGCTTCCGCGGGTACGGCAAAGCAGGTCAGGGCCAGTGCGATGAGCGCGATCACGCGCCGAGAGCCTACCGTCCGCGCGCCGCGCCGTGGCCGCGCGTCCGAGCGGCTGTTAGTCTCCGCCGCGCATGTTCCGCACGCTCTTGGTGGCCAACCGCGGCGAGGTCGCGGTGCGCATCGCGCGCGCCGCTCGCGAACTCGGCATCCGTTCCGTCGGGATCCACTCCGAGGCCGATCGCGGCCTGTCTTGGCTGCACAAGTTCGACGAGACCGTGTGCGTCGGTCCGGGACCGAGCCGCGACAGCTACCTGCGCCTCGAGCGTATCGTGCAAGCCGCGCTGCAGACCGGCGCGACCGCTGTGCACCCGGGCTGGGGCTTCCTGGCCGAGAACGCGCGCTTCGCCGCGCTGTGCGAACAGCACGGCATCACGTTCGTTGGCCCGAGCCCGCGCACGATGGAGCAGATGGGCCTGAAATCCCCGGCGAAACGCGCGATGCGTGACGCGGGGCTGCCCGTGATCCCCGGATCCGACGGCCCGTGCGCCGATGTCGACGCGGCGGTGCGCGCGGCCGATGACGCGGGTTACCCGGTCATCTTGAAGGCCGACGCTGGCGGCGGCGGACGCGGGATGCGTTTGTGCGCCGACTCGGCGGCGGTGCGCGTCGCGTTCCCACAGGCAGCGAACGAAGCGGCCAGCGCGTTCGGCAACGGTGCGGTGTACGTCGAGAAGTACCTGACCGGCGGACGTCACATCGAAGTGCAGGTGCTCGGCGATCGCTACGGGAACGCAGTGCATCTTTTCGAGCGCGATTGCTCCGTGCAGCGCAACCACCAAAAGCTCGTCGAGGAGAGCCCGAGTCCGGCGCTGACTCCCGCCGAGCGTGCGAACCTCGGCGCGCGCGCCGCTGCCGCCTGCCGCGCGATCGGCTACCGCAACGCGGGCACGATCGAGTTCCTGCGCAGCGCGGACGGGAACCTCTATTTCTTGGAGATGAATACGCGTTTGCAGGTCGAGCACTCGGTCACCGAGATGCTGACCGGCATCGACATCGTGAAGGAACAACTGAGCATCGCGGCGAACCACCCGCTCTCGTTCACCCAAGACGACGTGAAGCCGCGCGGACATGCGATCGAAGTGCGCGTGAACGCCGAGGATCCGTCCGCGAACTTCACCCCCTCACCGGGGACGCTGGACGTGTTCGATATCCCGCTCGACCGCGGCCCAGGCACCGTGCGCGTCGACACGCACGTCGAAGCGGGCGACGAGATCCCGCCGCACTACGACTCACTGATCGCCAAGGTCATCGCGCATGGCGCGACGCGCGACGAGGCGATCGAGACGCTCGTGCGCACGCTCACCGCCGCGCGCATCGAGGGCGTGGCGACGACGATTCCGCTGCATCTCGCCGTGCTGGGCTCGCGCGAATTCCGCTCCGGCGACTACGACACGCGTGCGATCCCCGGTTGGAACCCGTCCCTGGCGGCGGTGCGCTGACCGTCCGCGGCCAACGCGCCGTTCGCGGCGCGATCGAACGGACGCGCCGTTCGCGGCGCGATCGAACGGACGCGCCGCCCGCGGCGCGATCGAACTGACGCGCCGCCCGCGGCGCGATGCAGCCTTCCACGCTGGTTCCCACTCCAAGCTCCTTCGCTTCATGCGCCTCCCCACCATGCACCCCCCGACGCGCACCGCAATCCTCACCCTCTTCCTCCCCCTCGCCGCGGCGTGCTCCCGCTCCGACACCGAGGTGATCTCGGTCCCGGACTCCGCTGCCAGCGCGCCGGCGAAGCCCCAAGCACATGCGCAGACCGGTGCGAACGCGCCGGCCGAGGACCCGCTCGAGCGCCTGAAGCCGATGATGTCGCCGGCCGAGTTCGAGGCCTTGAAGGGCGAGCGAGGCGTCCGCGTGCACACGCCCGGTGCGACGCCGGGATACACGGTCGTCATGCCGCTCAACTCGACGAAGGTTTACCTCGTCGACCTCGACGGGAAGGTTGCGCACACGTGGGAGACGGGCCTCGCGCCCGGCGGCTGGTGCTACCTGCTCGACGACGGATCGCTGCTGCACGCCGGTCGCCAGGATACGGATCCGAAGTTCAAGGGCGGTGGGATCGGTGGCATCGTTCAGCGGTTCGCGCCCGACGGAAGTGTGCTGTGGCGCTACGACTTCGCCAACGAAGCACACTGCCAACACCACGACCTCGAGCCGCTGCCGAACGGCAACGTGCTGTTCATCGCGTGGGAGCGCCACTCGCGCGAGGAAGCGATCGCGCGCGGTCGCAATCCGGACGGCGTCGGTGAAGCCGGCCTCTGGTCCGATGCCATTTTCGAGGTGAAACCGACGCTTCCCGCGGGCGGCGAAATCGTGTGGGAATGGCACGTCTGGGATCACCTCGTCCAGGACGTCGACACGACGAAGCCGAACCACGGCCGACTGATCGATCATCCGGGGCGCATCGACATCAACGTCGCGTTCGAGCCCGAATCGAAGCGTAGTGACGAGGAACGCGCGAAGCGCGAAGCGCGCGCGAAACAGATGGCCGCCGTCGGTTACGGCGGCGGCGCGGACATCGACGACGATCACGCCGACGA
Source organism: Planctomycetota bacterium (assembly GCA_038318285.1). Classification (GTDB taxonomy): domain Bacteria; phylum Planctomycetota; class UBA1135; order UBA1135; genus JAEUHZ01. Next base: position 3,652 of record JBBQCC010000096.1, read on the forward strand.
CCAGGCCACAAAATCGGACGACAGGCCGATCGGCCCGCCGCCGAAGCAGTGGGAGAAGAGCGGCGACTGGACGCACACGAACGCGGTGGACTACAACGCCGCGCTCGACCTCTTGGTGCTGAGCTCGCCCGAGATGTGCGAGATCTACGTCGTGGATCATGCGACGACGAAGGCCGAGGCCGCCAGCTCGCAGGGCGGACGGTTCGGGAAGGGCGGCGATCTCCTGTGGCGCTGGGGCAACCCGGCGAACCACGGCGCGGGGACGAAGGCCGATCGCCACCTCTTCTACCAGCACGATGCGAACTGGCTGACGAGCGCCAGCGACGAGCTGCGGCTCCTCGTCTTCAACAACGGAGCGGATCGACCGGGTGGCAATCGCTCGAGCGTCGAGGAACTCGTGCTGCCCTTCGACCGCACGCGCGGGTTCGCCGGCGAGCCAGGCCGGCCGTTCGGGCCCGCTGCGCCGGCGTGGACGTACGAGAACGCGGGCACGTTCTATTCGGCGTTCATCTCGGGCGCGCGACGCCTTGCGTCGGGCAACACGATCGTCGCGTCGGGCGCAGCGGGACGGATCTTCGAGATCACGCCGGCGGGTGAGATCGTCTGGGACTACCTGAACCCGCTGGGTGGGGACCTGAACCCGCCAGAGCACGCGGGGAAGGCTCCGCCGCTCGCGCTGTACCGCGCGGATCGATACGGGCCGGAGCACCCGGGGGTCCGACGGGTGCTCGCCTCCGGCGGCTGAACCTGACCCAGTTGGCTGGTTGTCCCCCTCCGCGGGGCGCCAGAGGCCGCCCGAAGACCGTTTGCGGGCCATCCCGCGGGCTACCACCAGCCAACTGGGTCAGGTTCCGCATTTCCCCCCTGGACAGGCCCCTAGGTCGTGTGTATTAGTGAACTAAGACAGCAGGACACCACCCCGCCCAACCCGCCGTGCTCATCACCCTCGACCGCCACTCCGGCCAGCCCGTCTTCCGCCAGATCGTGGAGCAGGTCCGCTTCCAGGTCGCCAGCGGGATGCTCGAGCCGGGCAGCGCCATCCCCTCGACGCGCGACCTCGCGGGGCGCCTCGGCGTGAATCCGATGACGGTCAGCAAGGCCTACGCGGCGCTCGAGCAGGAGGGCGTCCTCGACCGGCGGCCCGGACTGGCGCTCGTGGTGCGCGCGCGCACGGACGCGGCGCGCACGAACGAGCAGCGCGAGGAGCTCGCGCGCCTCTTGCGGCCGGCTGCGCTGGCGGCGGAACAACTCGGATTGAGCGCCGACGATGCGCTCGCGGTCTTCCGGAAGGCGCTCGCGGAGCGCGGAGGTTCGAATGAACTCGAATGATGCATGCGTCACGGCCGATCGACTCGCGAAACACTTCGGGAATGCCGTCGCACTCGACGCGATCACGTTCGCAGTTCCCCGCGGCCGCGTCGTCGGATTGCTCGGTCGCAACGGCAGCGGCAAGACGACGTTGCTGCGCGCGCTGCAGGGCGCCGTGATCCCCACGTCTGGATCGTGCAGCCTGTTCGGCACGCGCAGTGTCGATCTGGGCGACGCGGACCTCGCGCGCGTCGGCGTCGTGCACCAGGAGAACCGGTTCCTCCCTTGGATGAGCGGGCGTGCGCACCTCGACTACGTACGCTCGTTCTTCGAGCGCTGGGATCTGCGTCGCGAAGCACAGCTCGTCGCGGCGCTCGATCTCGATCTGGCGGAGCGCATTGGCGCGATGTCGCCGGGTGCAGTCCAGAAGCTCGCGATCGTGACCGCGACGTGCCATCGGCCGGACGTGCTCCTGCTCGACGAGCCGGCGGCGGCGCTCGATCCGATGGCGCGCGAAGCTTTGCTGCAGAGCCTGCTCGACGTGCTGCGCGAGGACGAGCCGGCGATCGTGATCTCGTCGCATGCACTGCGCGACGTCGAGCGCACGGTCGATTGGATCCTGTGCCTCGATCGCGGACGCGTCGTGCAGGACGAGAGCTTCGACACGCTGCAGGAGCGCTATGCCGAGTGGCGGGTGACGACGCAGAATGGCGCTTTGCCTGCGCATTTCGCCGAAACCTGGGTGCTCGCGCAGGCGGCCGAGGGTCGCCAAGCCGTGTTGACCGTCGAGTCGCCCGAGGACCACCGCGCGCTGTTCGAGCAGCGCTACCACGCCCGCGTCGAGAGCCGTCCGATCAGCCTCGAACGCATGTTCCCGCTGTGGATGGCGCGGAGGAAGCCGTGAGCGCGCGCGTGTTGCCGCGCCTCGTCGCGCGACCACTGACGCTGTGGAACCTGGCGCTCGGCAGCGTGTTCTCGGTCGGGTTCTTCGTCGCCGCGCGTGCCCTGCGCAACGAGATGGCCGCGGTGTCGATCTCCGACGGCGGCATCGACTTCCTGCCGGGGATCGTCGCGTTCGTGGGCGCGACCGTGTTCAGCGGCTTGCTCGCGTACAGCGCGTTCGAGTTGCTCACGTGCCCCTTCTCGAGCGGATTGCCGTCCATCCTGCGTCGCACACGGAACGAAATCCTGGCGCTGCTCGCGCTCGCGACGGCCCTGGTCGGCGCGGCCGGGTTCGCAGCGGGCCTCGAACCGGGCGATGCCGCGCTCGTCGCCGTGTTCGCCGCGCTCGGGTTCGGCTTCGGGATCTTCTCGGGCGACCCAGAGAGTCGTCGCGTACCCGTCGTCGGCTTCCTCACGCTCCTCTCCTTCCTGGGTTTCGCGATCGCGATCCCCGAGATCGCCCACGTCGCGCGCGGTCGGTTGCTCTTCTCCGTCCCGATCGGCCTCGCATTCGCCGTGCTCCTCGCGCGCCAGCCGTTCATTCCAGAACGACAGCGCGCACGCATCGCGACGCGCGGCGCCGACTTGGATCGCGCGTACCGCGAGCTCGACTTGCGCAGCGGCACGTGGGGCGCGCCGCGTGTCGCACCCCGCGGTGGCGCCGCGCCGAGCACCGCGACGCGCCGTACCGACATCGATTGGGCGCTCGCCACGCTGCACGAGACGCAGGGCATGCTTCCCGGCGGTTGGATCGGATCCGGGTTCGTTCGCGCGCTGATCGCCGCCGTGTTCGTCCTGGGCGGACAGTGGATCGTCGCGTTCAACGTCCACAGCACGGCGGACAGCTTGGAACAGCTCGGCCTGCTCGTGAATCGCAGCAGCGGCTCGTTCGCGATCTGGTTCGTCGTCGTCTGCGTGGTCACGCCGTTCTTCCCCGTGCTGGGCTCGCCGCGACCCGTGGCTCGAGCGCGCCGCGCACGCATCGCTTGGCTCGTCACGCTGATCGAGGACCTCGTGCTCGTCGGCGCCTTGCTCGTGTTGCTGGCCGTGGTCGCCGTGGTGATCGGTATGTTGCGACCGGAGACGCTGCACACGCCGAGTTGGCCCAGTTGGTTCGTCAGCGTGCTCGTCGCGACCGCGCTCTCCCCGATCGCGCGTTGGGCGCGTCTCCGGTACCTCGACTCCGCGAACGGCAACCCCGGTCCGGTTCGCCAGGGCGTCGTCGCGGGCATCGGGGGCGGCCTGCTCCTGATGCTGGCGATGTTCGCGATGCGCAGCTGGCTGAACGCGCGTCCCACAGCGCAGGCCGTGCAGATCGCGATGTGGTCCGTGGCGCTGGTGGTCGGTCGCGCGCTGTGGCTCCTCGCGCTGCAGCGGCACGCACGGGTGAGCGATCAGGCCACCTGAACATCAGAGCGGCCCGGCATCCGAGCGGACCGCAGTTCAACCGCGGGCACCCGACCCTCGCGATGCCCCGCGACCCGAAGGGCGTGCACACGATCCGACCGGGACTCGGATTTCGGCCTCAGCCCGGGATTTCTCGGCGCAGCAGCGGCGAGATCCCCGTGGAAACGGGGCGTGAAAACGAACACACTCCGGCGTCCCCCACGTCATGGCCAAAGTTCCCCTCAGCCCCATCGGTCGCCCGCGCGACGCGTTCCTCGACGACGCTTCGTTCGCGAAGAACCGCGCGGCGATGCGCGAGCGCGACGCGCTGCTGGAGGAGCGCCGTGCAAAGGTCGCGGAGGGTTGGGGCGCGGACTACCTGGCGCGCGTCCATCAGAAGGCGAAGCTGTCCGGTCGCGAGCGCATCGAGCGCCTGAAGGACCCCGGTACGCGCGTCTTCGAAGTGGGCACGTTCGTCAACCACGGGCGCAAGTTCGGCAAGCTCGAATCGCCCGGTGCTGGCGTCATCACGATGTTCGTGTGCGTCCACGCGCGTTGGACGATCGTCATCGCGAACGACAACACGGTCGCGTCGGGTTCGTGGTGGCCGCGCACGCCGGAGAAGATCGAGCGAGCGCAGGAGATGGCGCTGCGTCTGCGGCTGCCTGTCGTCTACCTCGTCGATTGCTCGGGGCTGTACTTGCCCGAGCAGTCGCAGTCGTTCCCCGGACACACGGGCGCGGGGCACATCTTCCAAAAGAACGCGCTGCTCTCGGCAGCCGGTGTGCCGCAGATCGCGGGCGTGTTCGGCGACTGCATCGCGGGCGGCGGCTACATGCCGATCATCAGCGACCGCGTCGTGATGACGGAGAGCGCGTACATGGTCATCGCCGGCGCGGCGTTGATCCAGGGCGCGAAGAGCCAGACGCTGTCGAGCCTCGACATCGGCGGACCCGAAGTGCACGTCGGCATCTCGGGATGTGCGGACGTGCGCGTGCCCGACGACGAGACGGCGCTCGTGCTGATCCGTGAAGAGGTCGCACGCCTGCCCTCGTCGGCGGCCGACTACTACCGCGTCGGCGCCGATGCGGCCGAGCCGCACCACCCGCACTTCGAGCTCGAAGGCTTCTTCCCGCCCGATCACAGGCACACGTACGTCGCCGACGAAGTCGTCGCGCGGCTCGTCGACCGCAGCCTGTTCTGGGAGCTGTGGCCCGAGCGCGGCGTCGAGATGATGGTCGGCGTCGGTCGCGTCGCCGGTCTGTACGTCGGTTTCGTCGCGAATCGCCAGGGAGTCATCGACGACCCCGAGCATCGCGACGCCAAAAAACCCGCGGGAATCCTGTACCGAGAGGGCATCGCGAAGGTCGCGGCGTTCAGCCGCGCGTGCGAGGCCGACGGCATCCCGATCGTGTGGTTGCAGGACGTGTCGGGCTTCGACATCGGCGTCGAAGCCGAGCGACTCGGTCTGCTCGGCTACGGATCGAGCTTGATCTACGCGAACAGCACCAACCGCGTGCCGATGTTCACCGTGTTGCTGCGCAAAGCGTCGGGCGCGGGCTACTACGCGCTGGCGGGCATGCCCTACGAGCCCGTCGTGCAGATCTCGACGACGATCTCGCGCCTCTCGGTGATGGAAGGTCGCACGCTGGCGATCGCCGCGTTCCGCACGAAGCTCGACGCGGACTTCCAGATCAGCGCCACCGACCCCGCGGAACGCGACAAGGTCGAAGCCGGCATGCGCGACACGGAGGCGCGCATCGAAGGCGACATGGACCCGTACAAAGCCGCGGCTCAGATGGACACGGACGAGATCGTCCCGCTCCACGAGCTGCGCGACTGGCTCTCGTTGTTCGCCGAGACGAGCTATCAAGCCATCGGCTACCGAACCGTGAAGAACCCGCGTATCTGGTCGTTGCACGACCTCGCGGCGCTCGACGGTTCGGTCGGACACTGAAACCGCGATCGAGGGGAAGCACGATGCAGATGCGTTGGATTCTGGCACTTTCACTGACCGTCCTGGGCGCGAGCGCGTGCGTCACGCGGAACGACAAGATGACCTTGGACGTCCCCGCCCAGAACAAGGCGATCGTCTACGGCATGGCCGAGACCAAGGTCATGTTCGGGGTCGAGCGCGACCTCTCGATCCTCGCGATCGACGGCGAGAACACGTTTCGCGGCTGGGGCAAGGGCTACCCGGTCTCCGTCGAGCTGCTGCCCGGCAAGCACACGCTGACCGTGCTGTACCGCATCACGGAGCAGGGCGCTCCCGGTCCGACCGGCGAGACGAACGTCGAGATCGACGTGCGCGGTGGTCGCTCCTACGTCTCCGACCTGACGTTCGAGGACGGGCGCTGGATCCCGAGCTTCCGCGAGGTCACCGACGCGGAGATCCGTCAGGCCGAGGAACGGCGCGAGCGCATCCGCGCCGAGCAGTTCGAGAACTGATCGCGGCGCAGCGCATGCAACCGCCGTTGGAACTCCGCGTGGTCCGCGAAGGCGCACGTGTTCGCCTCATCGCGCCCGACGTCGGGATCTACACGGCCACACACGCGGAGCACGGGCTCGTCGCTGAGGGCGCCGTGCTCGGCGTCTTGAGCCAACTCGGCGTGCGGCGGTACCTCGTGGTCCCGGCCGGCGTCGAGGGCCGCATCGCCAGCGCAGCGCCCGAGCGCACGCACCAACCGCTCGGCTACGGCGATGTCGTCGCCGAGGTCGAGGAGCTGCGCGCGGACGCGGCGAGTCCGATCGCGGCGCGCTCCGCACCGAAGGTCGCGACCGATGGCCGCCTCGTGCTGCGCGCGACGACCAGCGGACGTTTCTGGCACCGACCGACGCCGGCCGAGCCGGCGTTCGTTGCGGCGGGCGCGATCGTGCGCGACGGATCGCCCGTCGGACTACTGGAGGTCATGAAGACGTTCAGCCACGCGACCTACCGTGCGGCGAACGGACTGCCGGACACGGCGCGCGTGCTCGAAGTGCTCGTCAGCGACGGCGCCGACGTGCGCCGCGGCGATGCGCTGCTTTCCGTGGAGGCCGTGTCGTGAACGTCCTGGTCACGGGGGGCACCGGGTTCGTCGGGAACATCCTCGTCAACCTGCTGTGCGCCCGCAGTGACCGCGTCACGATCCTGACGCGGCATCCCGAGCGCTACCGCAGCGCGCGCGCGGGCACGCAGTACGCCAGTTGGCCCGTGGATGTCTCGCGCTTCGACGCCGTCGTCAACTTGGCCGGTGCGGGCATCCTCGATCGGCGCTGGAACGACGCGTACAAGGCCGAATTGCACGCCAGCCGCGTCGATCTGACGCAGCAGATCGTCACGGCGATGGGCGCGGCGATCCAGGGCGGCGCGAAGGGACCGCGCGTGCTCGTTTCGGCGTCCGCAGTCGGCTACTACGGCGATCGCGGCGAGGAACTGCTACCCGAGAGCGCGCCGCCCAACGACGACTTTCTGGCGCGGCTGTGCGTCGACTGGGAAGCGGCCGCGAACCAGGCGACGCACTACGGCGCCCGCGTCGCGATCGTGCGCATCGGGCTCGTGCTGGGCAGCCAGGGCGGCGCGATGAAGCAGATGGTACCGCTCTTCAAGTGGGGCCTCGGCGGGCCGTTCGGCACTGGCAAGGCTTGGTTCCCGTGGATCCACGTGAACGACTTGGCGAACTTGATGATCCACGCGCTGACGCACGACGCCGTGTCGGGCGTGTTGAACGGCACGGCGCCGGGCATCGTCCGCAACAAGGATTTCGTGAAGACGCTCGGACGCGTGCTGCATCGCCCCGCGATCCTGCCGGTGCCGCCGTTCGCGTTGCGCATCGTGCTGGGCGAAGTCGGCAGCACGCTGACGGCCGGACAACACACGGTGCCAGAGCACACCCTGGCGAGCGGTTTCGCGTTCCAGTTCCCCGAGCTGGAGCCCGCGCTGCGCAACGTGCTGCAGCGGAAGTGACCGGTGGCCGTCGTCGCGGTAGGCCTGGATCTGACGCGCATCGATCGCATGGAGGCGGCGCACGCGCGGCGTGGTGACCGGTTGCTGCTGCGCCTCTTCACCGCCGGCGAGCGCGCGTACTGCGAAGCGAAGAAGGAACGTTTCCAGAGCTACGCCGGTCGCTTCGCGGTCAAGGAGGCGGTGATGAAGGTGCTCGGAACGGGTTGGTCGCGCGGCGTGCGCTGGGTGGACATCGAAGTCGTGCGCGAGCGCGGTTCCGCGCCGAAATGCGTGCTGCACGGACGCTCGGCCGAGATCGCACGCGCGCGCGGGATCGAATCCATCCACGTGGCGATCACGCACGACGCCGGCATCGCGGCGGCGGTCGCGGTGGCGGAGGGACGCACGTCGTGTAGGAGCGCGGACGAGGACCGCGCGGCCTGGAACAGCACGCCAGAACGCACCGATTCGTCGTGTACTCGATCGCTGGCGCGCTCGCTGTGCTGCTCGCGCTGATCGCATACATGAGTTCACGTGTCATCGAGCGGCGCGAGGACGCGCGCGAGTTCGGCATCGCGGCAGCGACGTTCCCGGACGAAGCAGCCGAGCTCGAGACCGTCGACCTCGTCGGGGCCGAAGAGCCGGCCGAGCCGGTGCGGCTCGCGGCCGACGTGCCAAACTCCGCACCGACACCGACCGCACCGCCGAAGGCGAGCGCGCGCGCGCTGGGGCGCGTCGTCGACATCCTCGGCAACGGCATCGCGGGTGTGAACGTCGCGCCGCGCAACGATCCATCGAACACGCTCGCGACGAGCGACGCCGATGGACGCTTTGCCAAGCCGCTCGGCGTGGAGGAACTCGAAGTCCAGGACGAGCGTTGGTACACGCTGCGCGACACGGAACCGATACCGCGCGCGGACGGGACGGAGGTTCTCGTGATCGTGGCGCCGGCGATCCGCGTCGGCGGACGCGTCGAACACGAAGACGGGACGCTGATCCCGGGGGCGGAGGTGAGGCTCGAGCTCACGGATGCCGTGTTCGCGTCCTTCCCCGAGCCGCTCGATCGCGCGCGGGGCCCACGCGTCCCGGGCGACGCCGTCACGGATGCGGGGGGGCGATTCGAGTTCACGATCCCGAGCGTGGCGCATGCGCAATTGGACGGAAGCGCGGCAGGTTCGAGCGGGGCGCCGATCGAGGCGCCCACCGAAGCGCGCTTCGACCTCGTTCTACAGCTGAAGCCGGACCTGGCCCCAGCCCCGCCGCACGTCGACGGCGTGGTGCTGCACGCCGACGGATCACCGGCAGTTGGTGCGAACGTGCGCTACGGCCAAGCAGCGACGGAGGCGAACGCGGAGGGCAAGTTTACCTTGGCCGTCGACATCGGGTTTGCCGAGGGCCAACCGCTGGTCGCGATGGAAGCGGGATTCCAAGCCGCCGTCGTCGCCGATTTCTGGGCGACCGTGCAGTCGTGGTCGGGCAACACGCTGCCGTTCCAGCGGCTCGTGCTCGGTGGTCCGACACTCGCAATCGAAGGGCGCGTCATCGATCACCACGGAAATCCGCAGTCGGGTTGGACGGTTCAGCTGGTCGATCCCGTGCTGCTCCGTGAAGGCTCGATCCCGCCCGAATCGGTCGAAGCACTGGGCCGGCGCGAGGGCGTACGCGCGCAAACGGACGCCGAGGGACACTTCCGTCTCGAAGGGCTGCAGGACCGCGCGTACCGATTGCAGGCGCACACGACGGAGCCGCTCTTGCGCATCGAGACCGCGCCGATGCAGGCCGGTGCACGCAACGTGCAGATCGTCGTCCCCGCCGACGCGCGCTTCGCGAAAATCCAAGGCCGCGTCGTCTCGCCGGGCGGAGCACCGATCGCAGGCGTGCGCGTGCGCACGGCGTTGATCGTGTTCCGCACGCGGTCGGGCTACACGATGGAGCACTCGAAGGACGTGACGACCGACGCCGAGGGCCACTTCACGCTGACGCAAGTCCCGCGCGAGCGCTCCAAGATCGACGTCGACGGCGACGCGATCCTACCCGTCGGGTTCGACCTCGACGGGCACGTGGACGGGCGGCCGGTCGTCATCACCGCTGCGAGGCGCTGTCACGCGCGCGTCGAGGGCGTGCCGCCCGACGCGGGCATCTCGGGCTTCCGGGTGCACGACGAGC
>JBBQCC010000097.1:0-13367 GCA_038318285.1 Planctomycetota bacterium
CACGATCGCGTCCGGCGTCGTGCCGTTCTGCAGCTCATTCCAGATCGTGATGCGGTTCGCGCCCGTCGGGTCGATCACGGATTGCGCCGCTGCGCCGCCCTGTCCGACGCGCATCACGCACAGCGCCGGCTTCAGGTCGAATCCGGAGATACACGTCGCCGACGCGACACAAACTTCGTGCGTCTGGCGGTTCACGACGACGATGGACCACGTCGCCTGAGCGACGCTGGTCAGGACGAACAGGGCCGCAAGAATCGGCAGGAATCGCTTCGGCATGACGTGTGGACCTCGCATGGACCCGTGCCAGCCTACCTCGATCCGTGCGAGCGCGGCCAAATCAGGCTTCAGGTCGTCGCCGCCGTCGCCGTGGGGGTCAGCGTCACGAGCTTCACGCCCGCGGAGACGGTTTGTCCCGCGGACACGTGGATCTCCTGAACGACGCCGTCCGTCGGCGCTCCGATCTCGTTCTGCATCTTCATCGCCGAGAGGATGAGGAGCGAGTCACCCTTCGCGACCGTCTGTCCTTTCGTGACCAGCACGTCGACGACCACGCCCGGCATGACGGCCTTCACGATGCCACCGACCTTGCCCGAGGCGCGCTCGGCCGCGTGCGCGGCGCGCTCGCGCTCGTCCTCGAGCGACACGTCGTAGCGGTGACCCGCGAGCGTCGCTGCGACCTCGTTCGAGTCGCCCTCCAGCGACAGCGCGTAGCTCTTGCCGGCGTGCAGCACGATGACCTGACCGAGGTCGTCGACCTCGTTGTACGACATCTCGAACGGTTTCCCGTCGACGCTGACTTCGACTTGGCCCAGGCGCTCGATGACGCTGACCTCGCGCACGGCGCCGTTCACGGTCACGAAGTACTTCATGCGTCACCTCCCGCGCGGCCGGCGCGCGCCGAGTGTTGTGCGATCTCCTGACGGCTGCGTGCGACCCACGCGCCGCGTCCGTCGGAATCCGTCGCCAGAGCGCGCCGACGTGCTTTGTGGTGCCTGTACACCGCCGCCGCAGCGGAAACGAGATCGACGAACTCGGTCGTGCCCTTCGACAGGTCGAGCCCCTCCAGGAAGTGCGTGTCGAAGTCGCCCGAGCGGAAGCGCGGGTGCTCGAGCACCGTCAGCGCCGCGGGCAAGCTGGTGCGCACGCCGCCGACGTTGATCTCCTGCAGCGCGCGACACATGCGCTCGATCGCTTCCTGGCGCGTCGCGCCCCACACGATCAGCTTGCCGAGCATCGGGTCGTAGTCGACGCCGACTTCCATCTCGCGGTACATGCCCAGGTCGAGGCGCACGAACGGCCCGCCGGGCATGCGCAGATTGCGAATCGTGCCCGTCGAAGGGATGAACTTCTGCTTGGGATCCTCGGCGTTGATGCGCACTTCGATCGCCCAGCCGTTCCAGCGCACGGCGTCCTGGCCGTAGCCGAGCTTCTCACCGCGCGCGACGCGGATCTGCTCGCGCACGAGATCGATGCCCGTGACCATCTCCGTGACCGGGTGCTCGACCTGCAGGCGCGTGTTCATCTCGAGGAAGTAGAACTGCCCCTTCGACCACAGGAATTCGACGGTTCCAGCGTTCTGATAGCCGACCGCGCGTCCAGCGCGGAGCGCGACCTCGCCCATCGCGTCGCGCGTCTTCGCGTCGATGACGACGGACGGACACTCCTCGATCAGCTTTTGGTGTCGGCGTTGGATCGAGCACTCGCGCACGCCGTAGTGCACGCCGTTCCCGTGATTGTCGAACATCACTTGGACTTCGATGTGCCGCGGTTCGTCGAGGTAGCGCTCGAGGTACACGCGACCGTCGCCGAAGCTCGCCAGCGCCTCGCCCGACGCCGTGCGGAATGCCGTCTCGATCTGCGACGGGTCGCGACAGATGCGCAGCCCCTTGCCGCCGCCGCCGGCCGAAGCCTTGATCATCACGGGGTAGCCGATCTCGGCCGCGTGCTTCTTCACCGCAGCGGCGTCGTCGACGGGCTCGACGAGACCGGGCACGACAGGAACGTCGGCGTCCTTCATGCGACGTCGCGAGCGGATCTTGTCCCCCATCGCCTCGATCGCTTCCGCCGGCGGACCGATCCAGACGAGCCCAGCATCGCGGACGGCGCGTGCGAACTCGGCGTTCTCGGACAGGAATCCGTAGCCCGGGTGGATGGCTTGCGCGCCGGTTTGCTTCGCCGCGGCGAGCACCTTGTCGACGCGCAAGTACGTGTCGCGCGGCGCCGTTCCACCGAGCGGTACGGCGATGTGCGCCATGCGCGTGTGCAGGGCGCGCGCGTCCCAGTCGGAGTAGATCGCGACGGTTTCGAGGCCCATCTCGCGCGCGGAACGGATGACGCGCAAGGCGATCTCGCCACGGTTGGCGATGAGGATGCGTTGGAGCATGCGGGGGGGGTGCGTCGGGTCAGCGGCCGATGGCCGGGTCCGTCGTGAGCGGGCATCGTACCCAGCGAGCGACGCGGGGCGGGAGCGGACCCGCGGACGCTCCATGAAATCCCGCGCTCCGAGCGCGGATTTTCATGGAGAGCTTTGGCCATCCCGATACCCAACGTACGGGCGGCGCACCGACCGAGATGCGCTGCGCTGATTCTCGGACCCTCCTCGGAAATCCGGACCACTCGCGTCTTCGCGCTGGCGCTCTGCCGCGAGCACCTGCGCTGGATCTCGAGGGATCAGCCCCTCACCAAGCCAACGCTTCGCGATCGCGATAGAACCCTCCATCCGGCCCCTCGCGCGGCAGCGTCGCGAGCCACACGACGACGTCCGCGCCCTCCTCGGGCGAGCGCGCCGCGCCGGGGCCGCCCATGCGCGTACGCACCCAGCCCGGTGAGCACGCGTTGACCTTCACGTCGCCGATCGTCGATCGCGCGAGGCTGAGCGTCAGCGCATTGAGCGCCGCCTTCGTGATCGAGTAGCTGGCCGGGCCGCTCATCCCCTCCGAGAACGCGCCGTAACCCGACGACACGTTGACGACGCGGCCGTACTTGCGCTCGACCATCGCCGGCACGAACGCGCGACAGCACCACAGCGCACCGAGCAAGTTGATCTCGATCGCGGTGCGGAATTCTTCGGACGTCGTCGCCAGCACGTCGCCGTCGAACAGAACCGCGCCGTTGTTGACGAGCACGTCGACGTGCTGACCCGCCTTCTGCAGCCGAGCCGCGCAGGCCCGCACGGATTTCTCGTCGCCGAGGTCGAGGTGTTCGGAGACGACGTCGAGCTTCTCGTGCTGCAGTTCCCGCGCAGCCAGGGCGGCGTCCTCCAAGCGTCGCGCCGTGAGGACGACGCGCAGCCCGGAGCGCGCCAGCGCGCGGCAGGCTGCGAGGCCGATGCCGCGATTGCCGCCGGTGACGAGCACCGTACGTTGCGTCATGTCCGGTTCCCGCGCCGCGTCAGAGCGGAATGTTCCCGTGCTTCCTCACCGGCCGGTTCTCGTGCTTCGTCTTCAGGAGCTCGAGTGACCGAATCAGCAGCGGCCGCGTCTTGCGCGCTTCCACCACGTCGTCCACGAACCCGCGCGCGGCGGCGCGGTAGGGATTGTTGAACAGACGCTCGTACTCGGCCGTCTTCGCCGCTTCGGTCGCGGCTTTGTCGTCCGACTTCTCGATCTCGCGGCGGTAGATGATCTTCGCGGCGCCGGCGGCGCCCATCACGGCGATCATCGCGCCCGGCCAAGCCAAGTTGACGTCCGCGCGCAGGTGCTTGCTGCCGAGGACGTCGTACGCGCCGCCGTAGCCCTTGCGCGTGATGATCGTCAGCTTCGGCACCGTGGCCTCGGCGTAGGCATACAAGAGCTTCGCGCCGTGACGGATGATGCCGCCGAACTCCTGCACGGTTCCGGGCAGGAATCCGGGCACGTCCTCGAAGGTCACGACCGGGATGTTGAACGCGTCGCAGAAGCGGATGAAGCGCGCGCCCTTGTTCGACGCGTCGAAGTCGACGCAGCCAGCCAACACTGCCGGTTGGTTCGCGACGATGCCGACGACGCGGCCACCGAGGCGCGCGAAGCCGATGATCAGGTTCTGCGCCCAATCCGGTTGGACCTCGAGCCACGAACCCTTGTCGACGATGCGCTCGATGATGCGCTTGGCGTCATACGGCTTCGAAGGATCGGTCGGCACGATCGTGTCGAGCTCGGGATCCTCGCGATCGTGCGGGTCCTCTGTGGCGACGAACGGCGGATCCTCGGCGTTGTTCAGCGGCAAGAACGACAGCAGCCGCCGCAGCAGCATCATCGAGCTCTTGTCCGTCGCCGACGTGAAGTGCGCGACGCCCGATTTCGTCGAGTGCACGCCCGCGCCGCCCAGGTCTTCGCTGGTCACGTCCTCGTGCGTCACGGCCTTCACCACGTCGGGGCCCGTGATGTGCATGTAGCTCGTGCCCTCGACCATCAGGATGAAGTCCGTGATGGCCGGGCTGTACACCGCGCCGCCGGCGCACGGGCCGAGGATCGCGCTGATCTGCGGCACGACGCCCGACGCCTGCACATTGCGCCAGAAGATCTCGGCGTAACCGCCCAGACCATCGACGCCCTCTTGGATGCGCGCGCCGCCCGAGTCATTGAGCCCGATCACGGGCACGCCGACTTTCAGCGCCATGTCCATGACCTTGCAGATCTTCGCGGCGTGCATCTCGCCCAGCGATCCGCCCAGCACGGTGAAGTCCTGGCTGAAGAGGTACACAGGCCGGCCGTCGATCAACGCGTGACCGGTGACGACGCCGTCGCCCAGCGCCGCTTGATCCTGCATGCCAAAATCGGTCGCGCGCGTCGTGACGAAGCGGTCGAGCTCGATGAAGCTGCCCTCGTCGACGAGGAAGTCGATGCGCTCGCGCGCCGTCAACTTGCCCTTCTTGTGCTGGGCCGCGATGCGGTCGGGCCCGCCGCCCTGCAGCGTCTGCTCGCGCATCTTCTGCAGCGCGGTGACGGCCGCGGAGGCGTCCGGCTTGGGCGCGGCGGGCTGCGTGTCCTTCTTCGTCATGACGGGTTCGACTTGTGATGGGCGTAGCTCTCGAGCATCCCGCAGCGCGGGCAGCGGTACGCGACGACCTTGAGCATCGTGTGATTCGCGGTCTTCAGGCCAAGCGACATGCCCAACCACTGACGCAGTTCGGGCACGCCATCGACCCATTCGGCCTGGTTCGTGGAGTTGTGGTGGGCGCGATCGAGAAGATAGCCGTCCTCCATCGCGACGCGACAGCGCAGACAGCTGGGGGTGGTCGAACTCATGGGCGTGGCTTCCTGCTGGGGATCGAGCGCGAATCCTATCGGGCCTGGCGGAACCTGTCGAAGTCACACGTGCTGAATGCACCATCTGGCCCGAGCGTGACAGGATGGGCACGAGAGGCTCGACATGCACATCTTTACCCTTCTGCTGATCGCCTTGGCGACGTCACCGGGCGTCGTATCCGATACCCAGGCGCCGGCCCCTCTGACGCGCACCGCAGTCGTCGAGTTGCCCGGCGTCGAGGGCCGCATCGACCACTTGGCCTTCGATCCGAACCGCGAACGCCTGTGGATCGCGGCGCTCGAGAACGACTCGCTGGAGGTCGTCGACGTCGCGCAGTCGAAGCACGTGCGCTCGTTGCGTGACCTAAAGACGCCCACGGGAATCGCCTTCGCGGCCGGCGCGGAACGCGCGCTCGACCGCGTGCTGGTCGCGAACGGCGGCAGCGGCATGTTGGACGCGTTCGATGCCGAGACGCTCGAGCGCAAGGCGAGCCTCGCGGTCGGCGACGACGCGGACAACGTGCGCTGGGACGCGCGGCACGAGCGCGCGATCATCGGGGTCGGCGCGGGCGGCGAGGACAGTGCGCTCGTCCTCGTCGACACGCGCGCCTGGAAGGTCGCCGCGCGCATTCCCCTCGCGGGACATCCCGAGTCGTTCCAGTTGGACGCAGACGGCGTGCTCGCGTTCGTGAACGTGCCCGACGCCGGTCACGTGGCCTGCGTCGACCTCGAGAAGGGCGTCGTCGCGCGCACGTGGAAGGTCACGGACGCCGCCGCGAACTTTCCGATGGCGATCGACGCGGCGCGCGACACGTTGCTCGTCGGCTGTCGTCGACCGGCGCGCCTCATCTCGTACTCGCTGGCGGGCGGGGTCTCGGGCGAACGCTTCGGAACCCGGCGCGGCGAACCGATCGAGATGTCGGGCGACGTGGACGACGTATTCGTCGACGCCGCGCTCGATCGGGTGTACGCGGCGTGTGGGGCTGGTTTTCTCGACGTTTTCGAGTTTCGGGGCGCCGGGAAAGACTCGGCGGCGTGGGTGCGCACCGCAACCATCCGTACTGCGGCCGGGGCTCGCACAGCGTTGTTCGTGCCGAAATCACACCGGGTCTTCCTGGCCTTGCCCCACAAGCGCGAACAGAAGTCGGCCGTCTGGATCTATGAGACTCAAGGCTAGCCCGGATCTCTCATGCCGAATCAGTCAGGCTGCCCAGTCCCAGCACAATTCCCCCGTTCCTCGCCGGATCCTGGGACGATCGGCCGATGGCATCATCCGTTCCAGCCTCCTCGCGAATCAACGCCGCACGACCCGGAAGCGCAGAGAGCCTCCGGGGGACCATGACTGCTCGAGTGGTACGAACTCAAGAACGCCCTCGCCCACGTGTAGCGGTTCAAGGCTCAGGACCGCGCGATCCGCGACGGGTACGTAGATTCGAGCCATCGCCGCGGCGTCGATACGCACCTCCCCCGACCACAGCTCTTGGCTCGGGGGCAATCCTTTCCCCAACGTCGCTCCGGGAGGCCAAGCATGTACCCGCAGAAGCCGACCGCCGAGATCACCGATTTCTCCCTCGAACTGGATACTTGCGGTTTCGCCCGGCCAAACCAGCACGACGATTCGCTCGCCACTCAGCGCCGTGTCAACGATATCGACACGACTCTCTTCGAATCCGGTCTTTGTCACGATCAGGGATCCTTCCCCGGTCGGCATCCAGATGTCGATCGACGAAGGCGCGTGTCGGAGTAGGCGCAGCAATCGATCCGAGCTCCATAAGTCCACGCCGTTGAGCGGAGTGCGATCGGCGCCATTGAAGACATCGAGTGAGACCGCTTTCATCGAGGCCAGCACCCAGCGCAGGTTCGCTCCGGTCGGCGGGATGAAACGCTCGCCGACGTAGCGTGAATAGCTGCTCGGCACAACCGTGTCTGTCCGCGACCAGGAGGGCAATTCGAATCTACACGAACCGGAGATGCCCTCTTCGAGACCGTGAACGGTGGCGCGCCCGGAAGCGTCCGTCGTCGCGCGAACCAACGGGCGAGGTTGGCGCACCCAACTGGGGTGATTGGTCGGAAGACACCCCTGCAGCTCCGGATCACCCACTGTGCTCGGCTGATCCCGAGAGGCCAAGATGTGGAGTTCGATTCCTCGACAAGGGCGTGAGGAATCGTCGACCAGCTCGATGGCGAGCGCGCGCTCGCGGCGCAGTTCGATCGCGACCCCTCCCTGGAACTCTTGCCCTCGGACTTGCCGCGGCTCGAGGACCGCCTCGACGAATCCCAACGCACGGATCCGGACCAACGCCACGAGCTGGGGCATCGGAATCAGTGCAACTCCGAGCTCGTTCGCGCGAAGTTCCTGGTGCAGTCCGCTGCGCGTCACAACCTCCAGACGAGCATCCGCCACGGGCTGGCCGGACTCGCTATTCAACTGCACGTTCAGTGAACCCTCGGACGTCAATCTGAGCGTGGCTCGGGCTCGAGCCCTCTCAGCCACGATGATGGCGCGAGCACTGCGTCCCAGATCATCCCGCGCGAGCAATTCGATCGCGATGCGGACGGGAACTCGGCAATCGACGGTACCTTGCGCAGAGATCCACGGACCCGACTCGATGATCGGTTGCGCGCCCTGCGCACCATCGCTCATCGATTCGTCTGCCAGATTGCACACCACCTGGACTGCGTTGAGAGGCGAACCGGACTCGTCGACGAGCGATACGTGGAGCAAGCACTCCGGCACGAGTGTCACCGTCGTTCCTGGAGACAGCTCTTTCGCCGCGACGAAGCCGTCGCAATACCCGCGAGCACGGAACCGGACCGGGCTCCCGTCGCGCAGCCAAGAGGGAACCTGGAGCTCGCCGGTCAAATCGGATTTCGTCGCCGCGACGGGGCCCGTCGGAGACAGGCACTCCACGTCCGAAATGCCGAGCAGGGTCTGCCTATCGACCACGGTGATGACGAACGCGCTCGAGTCGGGTTCGGACAAGACGACATCGACTTCGCCGGTCGTCGCGCGGTCGATCAGCACGACGCGCGGCTTACGGTCGGGCGCGGAGACAAGAAGAACGAGGCCCGCGGTCGGCGCATCGACCAGAGTTGCCGAACCTTCGGAATCGGTCAGGAGAACGCCCGCGTACTCGAGGTGCGACCAATCTTCGTGCGGGTCGTAACCCTCACGATACGGACGGACAGCCCAGCGCACTGCAGCATCCGGCACGGGCATGCGCCGAGCGTCCATGACATGGACGTGGATGACGGCCTTCCGCTGCACCCACAGGATCCTTGCCTCGCTCACATCGATCGAGATGTCCTTTTTGGTCAGGACGAACGCCGGGTCGAGCGCCTCAATCCGCCAAGAGCCGGGTTCGACTGTAAGGCGGCCGTCGCGATCGGAGGCCGAGTCGAAATGCACACTCGGATCATCGCGACTCACGATCCGCCAGTTCGCAGCGACTGCGATTTGCGACGTACCAACTTCGCGGAACTGCAACTCGCAAAGGCCGAGCATGGGTGTGAGGGGGTCCGCGCTCGGCCCGGCCTTGGATACCGACCGAGCCGATGCTTCGACCTCATGAACGGGCGGGCGATGGACGGTGACCGGATCGAGTTCGGCCGGCGATCCTGTCGTCTGGCTGTCAGAGAACCCGAAATAGAAGATCCCGACCAAGCACGCGATCACGAGCAAAGCGAGGATCGCGGACGCTCGGCGGGAGGTGGCTCGCATTCCGGGAGTGAGCGGCCGCGGTGGGAGCATGGGAAAGTCACTGGGTCCGGCGGGTGATGGATTCGAGCCGCTTAGGTCGCGAGTTGAGAGAATCGGACTGCAGCTGAGACGCACTGCAGCTCGCTGAGGGAGTGCTCAGCGCGCTCCTCAGTGCGAGCGCGGCTCCTGCACTAACTCCATCAGCACGCCGCCAGTCGATTTCGGGTGCACGAACGCGATCGTCGTCCCGTGCGCGCCGCGACGCGGAACCTCGTCGATCATGCGCACGCCGCGCGCCTTCAAGTGCGCGATGGACGCGGCGACGTCATCGACGAGCCACGCGAGGTGGTGGATGCCGCCGCCGGTCTTCTCGAGGAATTTCGCGATGGGCGATTCGGCCGACGCGGGTTCGACGAGCTCGATGCGCTGCGTGCCGGCGAACAAGACCAGGACGTTCACGCGCTGGTCCGGCACGAGTTCGATCGTCGTGCCCGCGAGACCGAGCGCCTGTTCGTAGACGGGGCGCGCGTCGGCGAGGCTCTTCACGGCGATGGCGACGTGATGGAGACCCTTCACGACACCTCGGAGCGCAGCAGGGACGGCGGGAGCGGACATCAGAGGACCTCGGGGGGACGGTATTTGCCGAACACGCGCTCGAGAACGGCGCAGATCTCGCCGATCGTCGCGTCGACCTCGACGGCGGCGAGGATCGGGTGCATCAGGTTCGCGCTGCCCTTCGCGTCGCGTTCGAGGCCTTGCAGAGCGGCTTCGACGCGCGCGGGATCGCGGCGTTTGCGCACCTCGGCGAGGTCGACGAGCACTTGGCGACGCGCTTCCTCGCTGGGCGTGAAGAGTTCGGGCTCGGTCTCCTCGACTTGGTAGCTGTTCACGCCGACGACGACCTCGTCGCCGCTCTCGACGCCGCGCAACCACGTCATCGCGCTCTTTTGGATCTCGCGCTGCACCCAGCCGGATTCGATGCAGGCGACGGGCCCGCCGCGGCGGTCGAGCTCGGCGAGCAGTTCGCGCGCGCGTTCCTCCAACTCGTCCGTCAACGCCTCGACGAATGGTGCGCCGCCCAGCGGATCGACCACGTCGGCGATGCCCGTCTCGTTCCCGAGGATCTGCTGCGTGCGCAGCGCGAGCCGGGCGGTCTTCTCCGTCGGCAGTGACAACGCTTCGTCCATCCCGTTCGTGTGCAGCGACTGCGTGCCGCCCAGTACGGCGGCGAGCGCCTGCATCGTCACGCGCACGACGTTGTTCTCGGGCTGCTGGCTGGTCAGCATCGATCCCGCGGTCTGCGTGTGGAAGCGCAGCATCCACGAGCGCGGATCCTTCGCGCCGAATTCCTCGCGCATCATGCGCGCCCACATGCGGCGCGCGGCGCGGAACTTCGCGACCTCCTCGAACAGGTGGTTGTGCGCGTTGAAGAAAAAGCTCAAACGCGGCGCGAAATCGTCCACTTTCAGTCCGGCGGCGATGGCGGCGCGCACGTAGGCGCGGCCGTTGCCCAGCGTGAACGCCAGCTCCTGCGCCGCCGTCGAGCCCGCCTCGCGGATGTGGTAGCCGCTGATCGAGATCGTGTTCCACTGCGGCACTTCCGTCGCACAGAACGCCATCAGGTCCGTCGTCAGCCGCATCGAAGGGCCGGCCGGGAAACGGTAGTTCCCGCGCGCCGCGTACTCCTTCAGGATGTCGTTCTGCACCGTGCCGCGCAGCTTCGAGCGCGGGATGCCGTGCTTCTTCGCGACCGTGCAGTACAGCGCCAAGAGGATCGTCGCCGTCGCGTTGATCGTCATCGACGTCGAGACGCTGTCCAGCGGGATGTTCGCGAACAAGAGTTCGACGTCGAGGATCGAGTTGATCGGGACGCCGACGCGCCCGCACTCGAACTTGGCCAGCGGATGATCCGAGTCGTAGCCGATCTGCGTGGGCAGGTCGAAAGCGGTCGACAGACCCGTCTGGCCGCTGGCGAGCAGCACCTGGAAGCGCGTGTTCGTCTCGCGCGCGCTCGTGAACCCGGCGTACTGCCGCATCGTCCACAGTTGCCCGCGGTACATGCTGGGCCGGATGCCGCGCGTGTAGGGGTAGACGCCGGGCATGCCGCCGTCGGCTGCGCCGCCGTACACGGGATCGAGTTCGATCCCCGAACTCGTGACGAAGTGCGCGCGTCGCTCGGGTGACTTTTTCACCGCCTGCGCGTGGATCTCCTCGCGCCAGCGACGGACGACGTCGAGCGCGCCGCCGCTCGCGGGCGCCGCTCGGTCGGAGGCCCCGGAATCGCGCGGCGGGGGCCGAATTTCGTGCGTCATGGCGGTTGGGGCGCGCGGGGACGGCGCGCGATCCTGGACAGTCTAGCGGACTCGGCTTCCGCTCCGCCCACCGGAGCCATTTCGCGAGAAGCTCGGCGAGAAGCGCGAAGGCGCGCGCTGGGAACGGCGTAGCATCCACTTCTGATCGTCGGTCCCCTACTTGCGCGCCTCTCGCGGCGCGACGTGCCATGAAACGCCCCCTGCTGCTGATCCTCGCGCTCGCGCTCGTCGCGACGCTGCTCGCCGTGCTCGTGGACCGGATCTCCACCCCGCCCGATGCCCACGACGACGGAGCCGAACCGGCCCGCGTGCACGCCGAGCCCGCTGCCGCGGATGCCGACGTCGCGCGTGCGGCCGCTGCGGACCGCGCGGCGCCCGTGCTGGCCGATCCGTTGGACGCCGGTGCCGATCGCGCCGCCGCGCCCGATCCGGATCAGGACTTGGGTCCAAAGGTCGCGATCGAGGGCCGCGTGACCTCGTTGAACGGTTGCCCGCGCGACGCGGACACGATCGTCTACGCGTTCGCCGACGAGCTCGAGGTCGACGACGCGCTGCGCATCCTCGCGGACGCGAATGGCGGCGACTCGATCGTTTCGGCCGAGGCGCCGGTCCGTGGTCACTCGAAGAGCATCCTCGGACGCGCGTCGCTCGCCGCCGACGGCAGCTTCCGCCTCGAGGTGCCGGAGGGCGTGCCGACCGCGCACGTCCTCGTGATCGGTCGCTCCTGGTTCGGACGCGAGACCACGCCGTTCGCGCCGGTGGACGGACCGAAGCGCCTGGACCTGACGGTGGAATGCGGCGGTTGGATCCGCGGGACGGCCACCGTGCCCATCGAACACGCGGTCGCGGAGCTCGAAGGCCTCGAAATCCGCCTGGAGACCGCGCTGTCCGACGTCTCGGGCGGCATGGGCAACTTCCGCGGGGAGAACCGCCGGGCGACGGTGCACGACGGACACTTCGAGTTCCCAGCGCTCGAGGGCGGCAAGGAGTACGCGGTCTCCGCATCACCGCCCGCTCTGGCTTCGGCAAAGATGCCGTCGATCGCCGTCGAAACCGGCCGCGCGACCGATGTCGAGCTGGCGTTCCCCGTCGGCGGCACCGTGCGCGGGACCGTGCGCTCGACCGACGGCGCTCCCATCGCGGACGCGAAGGTCACCGCGAACGAGAAGGGTCGCTGGTTCGGCTTCGACGACAAGGCGATCCGCAGCGAGACGACGAAGGCGGACGGGAGCTTCGAGCTGGTCGGCGTCGCACTCGGATCGCTGGACTTGAAGGCGACGGCCGAAGGTTGGCTGCTCGACAAGTCGACGAAGGTCGACGTCGTGGACCGCGGCGTGACGGAGGGCATCGAACTCGTCCTCGGTCGCGGCGCGACGATCTCCGGCACCGTGCACTGGTCCGATGGGCAGCCCGCGACGGACCTCGACGTGAGCGTGGCCTTCGACCGTTCGCAGATGGCGGGCATGGGCGCGTTCAACATGCTCAAGGGCGCGCACGGCGAAACGAAGACCGACGCCGAAGGTCGCTTCGCGGTCACCGGGCTCGGGCCCGGCCCGTTCGTCGTCGAGGCCAGCGCGATCCCGGCCGACCAGGAGGGCGAGCTGGAGAGTCTGAAGTCCAAGACGAAGGAGTCCGTCTTCGTCAACCCGGTCTCGGGCGAACGGACGCGTTTCGGCGGCCTGTCGGCCGAGCTCCGTCGCCAGTACGAACACCGCGCGCGCGTCGAACTCGTCAAGCCCGGCACCGAGGGACTCGACCTCGTGCTGCGACCGCCGACCGGCCTGCGCGGCAGCGTCGTCGACACTGCGGGTGGGCCCGTCACGTCGTTCAAGATCCGCGTCCACGGCATCGGCTCGGGCATGCTGGCCGAGGTCGGTCAAGAGGAGTTCGAGCAGGGATTCGAGGCCGAAACGGGCACGTTTCTCCTGAAGGGCCTGCACGACGGCAAGTGGCGGATGTACGCGACCGCGAAGGAGTACGCGGACTCCGCGCCGATCGAATTCACGGCGCCGACCGCGGAGGGAGCGCCCCCGTTCGAGATCCGCATGGAGCGCGCCGCATTCGTGCACGGCTTCGTCGTCGCGCCGGACGGCACGCGCGTCACGGAAGCGAAGATCACGATCGAGGACG
>JBBQCC010000098.1:0-13364 GCA_038318285.1 Planctomycetota bacterium
GCGGCGGGGTCGGTCGGTTTTTGTTAATGGGTGGGGTTTTTCCCCCCCCGCCGGGCCCCGGGGGGGGGGTTTAAAACCCCCCGACAGTTACCTGACTCCGTACGCGATCAACCCGGGTGTCCCAGCCGGACCAGCCGCTTCTCGCGCTCGCGGGCGAAGCGCGTGATCCCTTCCCAGAGCGAGTCGGGGTCGATGTGTGCTTCCTTCTTGACCTCGTCGACCGTCCCGCCGGTGCGCCAGCGGTTGTCGAAGTCGGGGCTCATCGCGTAGGCCTCGGCGACCTTCGAGCTGAGCCAGTCGTGCATCAGTCGGCGCGCGCCGTTCGTGATGACCGTCGAGTCGAGCCAGTCGCCGCGCGGCAGCACCGCGTCCTGGTACTCGCGCGTCTGCATCTGGAACAGTTGCCAGCTGACCGCCGCCAGGATCTTCACGTTCGGCGCGCCGGGTTGGTTCAGGCGCGGCAGCAGTTGGAACACCGACTCGGTCGTGCTGGTGCCCTGAACGATCAGCGTGCCTTCCTTCGGCCGGTTGTTGTCGTAGTCGCGGATGATGTAGCAGCCCTTCGCCGCATCCATGTGCGACGCACAGCCGAGCGCTTTGCGGTCTGGAACCGCGACGTTCGGTCGCGTCAGGTGCAGCGCGATGATCGGCACGTCGGTCTGCAGCGCGGCCGCGAGCATCGGCGCGACCTCGTTGTGCTCCCACGGGTGCAGGTTGATGACATGGCCGTCGGGGAACAATTGCGTCGTTCCCGGCGCGAAGATGCCGAAGTGCGTGCGGCTGTCCTCGGCCGTCTCGGGGCCCGAGTGACCGGCGACCCAGATGATCTTGCCGACCTTGAGCGGGCAGTCCTGAGCGAGCTGCGAGAAGAGGCGCATCATCCCGTACATCAGGTAGCTGAACGATCCGTAGGTGGAGTGCGCGCCCCAGTAGCCCAGGAATTCCTCTTCCGGTTGCGCACTCATGTTCACGCTGGCCAGGCCGGCCATCAGGCCCGAGTTCGTGAACTCGGTGATCTGCTGCGGCAACAGCGAACCACCGGGGTTCTTGTTGCGCTCGTACCAGCCGAAGCCCTTCGACGCGCCGAAGTCCTGCGCGAAGCCGAAGATCGACGTCGACTCGGCCAGGTCGGCCGAGCACGCCAGGACGAGCGGGCGCCCCATCTTCTCCTTGGCGACGGCGTTGACCCATGCGCCGAACTTCCCGAAGCCTTCCTTGTTGGCGATCTTCGTTCCCGGCGCGACGAACAGTTCCTTGGGCAACTTTTCGAGCGCCAGCCACGAACGGTCCGTGTGCAGGTTGACCTTCGAGGTCAGGTGGAACGTCGCCGGCTTGGTCGGCACGGACTCGCCCATCTCGACGAGCGTGTCCGACAGGTACTCGACCAGCGCCTTGTCGTCGCGCAGCACCTTCATCACGGTCGCGAGCCAAGACTTCGTCTGCTCGCGGCACGCTTCCTCGCCCGGATCCTTCGTGTCGCCGTGGCCGGCGAACACGGCGCCGTGCTTCTTCGTGAAGTCGTCGCGGCACTGCCAGAACATGTCGCCGTTGCGCGTGTGCGCCTTGCCGTGGCTGGCGTAGTCGAACTTGTGGTAGCCGCGACCTTTACGCGTCTTGACCCAGACCATCCCCGGGCGTCCCTTGGGCGCTTCGTCGTGCACGATCGCGAGCAGCGCCTTCGTGATCTCGGCGTAATCCTCGCCCTTTTCGGTGCCCGCGACGCGCCAGCCGTACGGCTCGAACCAGTCGCGCGGCGTGCCCGACACCATGTCCGAGCACGGCCGCGGATCGATGCCGTGGTCGTTCCAGTCGAACAGGTAGATCAAGTTGTCGAGGCCCAGCCCCCACGCCGAATGCTTCACCTCGTGGTGCGCTCCGGCCGTGTGTCCGCCTTCGCCTTCCATCGCAAAGACGCGCGTTTCACCAGCGCCCGCGTGCTTGAGCGCCATCGCCTCGCCCAATGCCGCCGGTGCGCCGTGACCCGACGGGCCCGTGTTGAACTTGAAGAAGAGCGTGTTGCCCTCCATCTCCGCGTGACCGGGCAGACCCTTGTTGTGCCGCAGGTAGAGGAGGTGCTCCCAGTACAGCGCGCGCTCCTCCGCGTTCGGCACGAGGAAGCGCTTGTCGCCCGTCATCTCGTAGCGCGCGCGCAGCGCCTCGTTGTAGACGGCCAGCATCGCGTACACGACCGGCGCGCAGTGACCCGCGACGAGCACGAAGCGATCGCCGAACGCCTTCTCCGGATGACGGATGTCGAAACGCAGAGCCGCGCCGAGCGTCGACGCGACGAGCAGCGGCACCTTGCTACGCGAGCCGCCGGGGTGTCCCGACTGACGCAAGTTCAAGGTCAGGTCGATGCACTGGTCGATCAGGTCGCCCGTCTTCTGCCAGTGGTGGAAGTTGCGGGAGAGCTGTTCGAACGAGGGCTTGGCGACGGTCTGCATTGCGTGCGCGCGTGTGAGTTTGGGCCGTGCGAGTGCACGAGCGGGATCGGGGCGGGGGACGCCGATGGGGGGGAGGCGAAAGGAGTCGCGGAGTATAGCCGTCGCGCGCGAATCCCTCCGCGCGCGGGGCGTCCGAATGACGCGGGATGCTGCCTCCGATGTGCGGAACGCAGGAGCACGAAACCACGAGGATTCCCGTCGAAACGCGTGGTACCGCAACTCCGCGCCGTCGTCCATGCCCGAAGGATTCGACTCGACAACCGGGGAGACGTTCGAAGGCGTGTGTGAGCGCGCACGCGGAACCGCTGCGGAGTCCAAGACGGCTCCAGCGGCCTATCAGGCCCGAGTTTTGCGGGTCACGTGCCGAACGAGTATCTTGTTCGCCGCTGCGTGAGCCGCACCGTATGAGCCAGACCAAGCGGTGCTGGACGCGGCCACCTTCCCTCAATCCCCGCGAGGAGATTCTACATATGAAGATCAACACCCTGGGCGTGGCGCTCGTCGCCGTGCTCGCGCTGCCGTTCGTCGCCAGCTGTTCCGAAGAGACGTCGAACGCGGCGGCCAAGACGGCCGAGAGCGCGAAGAGCGACATGAAGGAGATGGGCAACAAGGCCGCGGACGCGGCCAAGAAGATTCCCGCGCAACTCGAGGAGCTGAAGAAGTCCTCCGAGAAGAAGCTCTCGGGCGTCGACGACACGCTCGCCGATCTGAAGAAGAAGGCCGAAGCCAAGAGCGGCGAGGCCAAAGTCGAGATGGAGAAGATGATCTCCGAGATCAAGATGAAGAAGGACGAGATCGCCAAGTCCTTCTCCGAGATGGACCTGAAGGCCTCGTCGGCCGACGCCTACGACGCCGCCAAGAAGAAGGTCGACTCGATGATGACCGAGCTGAACAAGATGGTCGACAAGGCCAAGGGCATGTGAAGTGCCAAGGGCATGTGATCGCGCGCGCGGACCCTTAGGTCTGTCGCCTTCGAACGGGCATTCCTCCGCGAGGTGGGTGCCCGTTCTCGCATTCCTGCGGCGGCGCATCCGCGCCGGCGCTCACTCCGCCCAGTAGCGCTGCAACGCGTCGAGCGCGTCGTTCGAATCGCCGCGCCCGCGCCAGCGGAACGAAGCCAGCAGGTTCTCCACTGCCGCCTGCTCGACCGGATCCTGCAACTCGGCGCGCCGTAGGATCGGCCACACCGTGCGCCACATCCGACCGGCGAGCCGGCCGGGCGGTTCGCGTTCGCCCGCAGCGGCGAGTGTGTTGATCGACAGCGCGACGGCGACCTCGGGATCCTCCTCGATGCGCAGCCGGTCGATCAGGACGCTCAGCACGGTCTCGGAGCGCAACTTCCACAGGCCTTTCGCGGTCGCCATGCGTACGGCGCGGTCGTCGTCGTTCAATCGTTTCAGCCAGGCCGTCTCGGTCTCGCTCGACAGCGTCCGTGCGATCCGCGTGCGCGCCTCGACGACTCCCATCGTGCGCGCTCGCTCGGCCCACGCGCGCCAATCGACACGGCCTTCGGTGCGATAGAGATCGAAAACGATCGCCCAACCGACGAAGTGCACGAGCACGTTCTCGCGCATGTCCGTGCCCTGTTCGGCGCGCAGTCCCAGCAGGCGCGCGATCTCGCGCTCGTCGGGCGTGCGCAAGCGCAACTCGCGCAACGGCCAGCACGCGAGGCCGTCCACGACCCAACGATCCCCGTCGAGGAATCCGTCGCCTAGCAGGCATGCAAGCCCCTCTTCGAACCACAGGGGCATGTCCGGCTTGAGCTCGGCGACGCGCGCGTGCACGAGCTCGTGCACGGCGGTTCCCGCGTCGGCGCTGCTGGCGTAGATGCCCGCTGCGGGTCCGAACGGTCCTGCGCCGCGCGTGTGGTACGCGCGCACACGGGCGCGGCCGATGCCGGGCACTTCGTGTACGGCTCCGACGCTGGAGCCTTCGTCCGCGGAATCGTAGGCGTGGATGCGCACGGGTGCGCGGAACGGACCGAACACGCTCTCGACTGCGGTGAACGCGGGATCGTAGGCGTGTTGGAACGCCAGCACGTCGACGTCGTCGCCGGAGACCGAGTACAGCGACCAGCGCGGGAACGTCTCGATGCGGTTCCAGGACGTGCACGCGGCGAACACGAGCAGCGCGCTGCACGCGCCGAGCATCCAACCGAACCGGCCGAGGCCGGTGCGCCGCTTCTTTCGTTCGGTCGCGTCGCGCTCGGTGGTCATCGGGAACGAGGATAGCCCCGCTGCGCGTCGCGGGTTCGCTGCGTGGCGTGCTTCCGGCGCAAAACTCGTGTCGCCTGGCGCGCGCCTCACCAATCGAGCAGGAGCAGCTCCGAACAGAATCCAGGGCCCATCGCCAGCATGACGCCGTGTGTTCCGGCCGCGGGGCGCTTCTGCTGCCACGTGCGTTCGAGGATCAGCAGGACGGACGCGCTCGACAGGTTGCCGGCGTTTCGCAGGCTCTCCCACGAGACCTCCAGGTCCGCGTCGGCGAGCCCGAGCGAATCGCGCGCGGCCGCGAGCACTTTCGGACCGCCCGGGTGACAGACCCACGAGCCGATCGAGGCGCTCGTGAGGCCGTGGTCGGCGAGGAAACGGTGCACGTCGGGGCCCAATCGCTCGCGCGCCACCGTCGGGACGGACGGCGAGAGCACGATGTGGAAGCCATGCTCGGAGATGCGCCAGCCCATCACGTCCTCGGTGTCCGGATAGAACACAGAGCGCGTGTCCACGATCCGCGGGCCGTTCGCGGTGCGGCGGTCGCCGACGACGACCGCGCACGTCGCGCCGTCGCCGAAGAGACCCGTCGAGATGATGTGCGCCAACGAGGTGTCGCCGCGCTGCCAGTTCAGCGAGCACAGCTCGACCGTGAGCACGAGCGCGACGCCCTCGCGATGACCGCGCACGTAGTCGGCTGCGCGCGACACGGCCGCGGCGCCGGCGACGCAGCCGAGCCCGAACATCGGCACGCGCTTGATGTCTGGACGGAACGCGATCCGATTCGCGAGCCGCGCGTCGAGCGACGGCGCGGCCAATCCCGTGACCGTGGAGAAGAAGATGGCGTCGACGTCACTCGGTTGCAGGCCGGCACGGTCGAGCGCGGTTCGCACTGCTTTTTCGCCCAATTCGAGCGCGCAGCGAATCCACTCGTCGTTGAACTGGCCGAAGGTGGAGAGTTCTTCGTAGCGCGCGAGCGGCAGCGCGAAGTGGCGACCCTCGACGCCGCAATTGGCGTATAGGGAGGGCAGGCGACGCAAGACTTCCGGGCGGTCGCTCCAGATGCGCTCGAGCAAGCCCTGGATCGTGCGTTGGTCGTAGTAGTGCTCGGGCAGTGCACTGGCGACGGCGGCGATTCTCATGGTGTGGTTCCGGTCGGTGCGTGGGTCGTCGCGTTCGTGTGGTTCTATTGAATCGTGGATCGGCGCAGGATAGCCACGCCGCCCTCGCTCGCGAGCCGGAGATGATCGTCGGTGGCGGAGGCGCGGACGACTTGGCCGTCACCGAGGTCGAGCTGGTCCCCGTCGAGACTCCACGTTCCCGAGAGCGTCTGAAATTCCGGCGTCGTTCCGCCGAGCACGAGCGCGGCGCCCGAGTACGCGCCGCCGCTCGAGAACACGTACCAGACCTTCCACAGCGCGGCGGCGACTTCGCCCTCGATCGACTCCGACTCGAACAATCCCTCGAAGTCGGCGGGTCGCGGCTCGCGCCACTCGAAGTTCGTCGTCGGCGGCGCGAGTGCGCGCCCCGAGCTCTCGATCACGCTCGGCGTGATGCAGGCAGGGAGCAGCGCGCAAACGCCGAGGATGGCGCAGAGGAAGCGCAATTTCATCGCGGCGTGACCGGTGCGGGTCCGAGGGTGCGCGCGCGCAACGCGATCCAGATCACGGCCTCGTCCTCGACGGAGATGACGCCCAGCTTGCTGGGTGGGCGAACTTGGTAGTCGCTCATCAGGATCTTGGTTTGGCCGTCGATCGCCAGGCGCTTCGATGCGTCGACGGCGACGGTGACGGACATCGCGACGTCGCGCGCGACGCCGTGGATGGTCAGCTTGCCCTTCGCGACACCGGAGACCTTCTGCGCGGCGTCGTCGACCTTCGTCGGTTCGAACGACGTCCATTCGAAACGTAGCTCGGGGAACTTTGCAGGCTCGAGGACTTCGCGCATCGATTCGTCGCGCGCTTCGAGGCCGGTGTCGAGCGAATCCGCGCGGGCCGTGATGCTGCCGGCGCATGCTTCGGCCGGATGGGCGAGGTTCGCCATGATCTCGCCTTCCACGACGGTCGTGACGCCGCTGAAGTCGTGCAGCGTGCTCTTCGCGTCGAAGCCGATCCGCGAGAGGCTCGGCACGATTGCGAAGCGCTGTCTCTGGTCGAACGCGAACGCGCGGCTTGGGAGTTGAAAGGAGAGGAACGACTTCTTCGGCGCCTCCGCAGCGGGCTGTTCGGTAGCGGCGGCGACGGCTGGTGACTCCGGTTTCGCTACGTGCAGTTCGACGGGTGTGCTGGCGGCCGCTGTCGGGATCTCGATCGGCGCCACGGCGACGGGGCGCGCTGCGCCCTCGGACACCGCGTTCGCGACCCGTTGGAGTCCTTCTCCGAGTGCGGTGAGCGCAGTGGCGACTTCGGCACGGGACTGCGCCGACGCCGCGTCGGAGCGCTCGACGTGCGCGCGCAGCATCGCGACCTCCTCGCGCAGCCGGGCCACCTCGCTCGACCACTTGGCCTCGCGCTCGGATGCCGAGCTTTCGAGCGCGTCGTGCAGCGCCTGCATCTGCGTCCCGACGCCGTCGCCGAGTTCGCGCAATTCCTCGTGCACGCTGCCGACGTCCGCGGCGAGCAGCACCAGGGGATCGGGTCCGCGGCGTGCCGCGTCATCCTCCTCGGCGACGGTGATGTGCAGGCGCCGGTCGACCACGAGCAGTGCCGCGATCGAACCCCCGACGAGGGCGATCACGGCGCAGATGCCGATGCCTTGGAGCAGCTTGGATGTCATGCTTCCGGTGCCGAGAGGGTTGTCGTGACTCGCGATCGCCCTCGAACCGTCGAACCCCGGAGCCGAAAGGTCGGCAGGGGTTCGATCGCTCGGACTCGATCCGCCGGGGACGATGTACGCCGTAACGTACCGAGTGGGACGTCCCCGAGTGGTACTTCCGTACTCGCGACCGATGAATCGGATGCGCGGCGCGGATTGCGTACTATCGATCGAGCTTGTCCTCGACGCCGCCGTCACGACTCCGGTCCGCGTTGCTCTTGCTCGCGCTGCTCGTTCCGACGGCTTGGCTCTTCGACGTCCAACTCGGCCTCGCGATCGACGTCGAGAACCACGCGATGCGCTCGGTCGGAACGGCCGAAGCGGCGGTCGAGGCCAAGCGCACGGCGGCGTTCGGCCGCAGCGAGACGGTGGTGGTCGCGTTCGAGCCCGCCACCGACACGGCCGTGTCCGCCGCGGGTATCGAAACGGACCTCGATTTCTTGTTGGCGCAGGTGCGCGCGCTGCCGGGCGTCTCGGAGCTCCGACCATGGCCGAACCGCACAGCGGGTGCGCGGATCTACACGCTGACCGTCAATCCGCCGAGGGGCGAGTACGCGCCCGTCGTCGAGGGGCTGGACGCGCTGCTGCGCCGCGAGACCCCGCCGTCCCTGCGCGTGGCGATCAGCGGCCTCCCGCTCGGCGAAATCGCCATCGCCCGTGAGGTGCAGGCCGAGCAGAAGCGCATCGCGCCGTTGATCGCGCTGGGTTTGATCGCGCTGCTCTTCCTGTACTACCGTCACGCTGGGCTCGTGCTGGCGATCCTGGCGCCCGCCGGGATCGGGATCGTGTGGACGGGCGGGATCTTCGCGTTGACCGGGCGCGAGCTCGATCCGATCTCCGTGCTGCTGACGCCCGTCCTGATGACGGTCGGCGTCGCGAGCGGCGTGCACTGGATCGAGGCTTACCTCGAGGAGCTGACCGCAGGATCCGTGCCGCACGCTGCCGCACGTCGCGCCGTCGATGGGTTGCGCGTGCCGGCAATGCTGGCCGCGTTGACGACCGTCGTCGGATTCCTGTCGCTGTCGTTCAACACGATTCCGGCCGTCGTCGACTTCGGGGTCTTCGCCGCGCTGGGCGTGGGGATGACGTACTGGATCGCGACGATCGCGACGCCGGCATTGTTGCGCTTGTTCGCCGCGCGCATCGCTCCGGAGAGGCTCGCACGCCGCGGGACCGTGGCCGCGCGCGTGGGACACGTCGGCGCGGCCTGGATCGCGCGCCACGCGCGCGCCGTACGCATCGTCGCCGTCGTGATCACGGCTTGCGCGCTGGCTTCCTGGACGCGCATCGGCGTGGACAACGATCCCCAGCGCGTCCTCCCAGAATCGCACATTTTCCGCCGCGATACTGCGCAGATCGCCCGCGATCTGGGCGGCGCGGACGAGTTCGCCGTTTTGGTGCCGAAGGACAGCGTCGCCGCCGACCCGACCCAGCTGGGATTGCTCGCCGCCTCTATCCTGCAGCTCGACGGCGTCGCCGGTCCCGCGGGTCCGCCGCTGGTCGCCGCGACCGGCGAGCGCCTCGCGCGCTTTCTGCTCCGACCGGCCGGCAGCTCCGTACGCGAGCGACTCTTCGACGAGGTCGAGTCGCACGCCCGTGCGCTCGGCGCCGGTGATCTGCGCGCGACAGGAAGTTCCGTCCAGGTCGCGCGCGACAGCGGCCGACTGATTCGCGGATCACTGATCGGCCTCGGGGTCAGCATGTCCGTGCTGTTCGTGATCTTCTGGATCGCGTTCCGTTCGTTCCGCTTCGCGTGGATCGCGATGGTCCCGAACCTGGTGCCGTGCACGATCGTGTACGGAGCACTAGCGCTCGCCGGGCGACCGCTGTCGCTGTCGACGGCGATGATCAGCTCGGTGCTCTTGGGGCTGATCGTCGACGACACGATCCACTTGATGCACCGCTACCGCGAACGCCGGGCGGCGGGCGAAGAGCTGCGGCCCGCCATCGAGCACGTCCTCCAGCACTCCGGCCGTGCCGTTGTGATCACGTCGGTCACTTTGTGTTTCGGCTTCTCGCTGACGATGTTCGGCAGCTTGTCCACCACGTTCGAGTTCGGCGGCCTGGCAGCGGCGACCATCGTCGTGGCCGCGATCTCGGACCTGATCTTGCTGCCGGCGATCCTGGCGCGCAGCGAACCTGCTTCAGCGCGCGTGCCGGAGATCTCACATGGTGTTTGATAGAAAGTTCGACGTCGTCGTCGTGGGCGCGGGTCCGGCCGGATCCACGCTGGCCCAACGGCTGGCGACGGACGGATTCCACGTGGCGCTGGTCGAGCACCAGCGATTCCCGCGCTTCAAAGCCTGCGGCGAGTTCATGAGCCCGGAGTGCCTGACGATCCTTTCGGACCTCGGTGTCGCGGAGGACCTCCGCGGGCTCGGGGCCAGCGAGGTGCGCGGCATGATCCTGCACGGACACGGCCACCGCGCGGCTGGTCGATTCTCCGACGTCGGTGCCGTGCGCGCGCCGCACCTCCACGGCTGGGCCATTCGTCGCGAAGTGTTCGACGCGGTTCTCCTCGACAGATCGCTGCGCACCGGCGGCGTCGAGTTGTTCGAGCGCACGCGCGTCGCCGGTCTCCTGCGCGACGAAGACGGCCGCGTCGTCGGTGTTCGTGCGCGCCGCATCGACGGCGAGCTGATCGAGCTGCACGCGACGTGGACCTTCGGTGCGGACGGCCTGCGTTCGCGCGTCGCACGCGAGCTGGGCGTGCAACGGGCCGTGCCGTGGCTGGACAAGATCGCTTTGACGACGCGTTACTCCGGCGTCGAGTGGGGCAGTTCGGCCGAGGTGCACTTCATCGACGGCGGCTTCTTCGCGTGCACATCGGTCGAGAACGGGCTCGTCAGCCTGAACCTGATCCTGGATCGCGAGCGCTACATCGCCGCGGAACAGCACCGCGAGGGCCTGCTCGACGCCCAGCTTGCACGCGTTCCGGCCCTCGGCGAGCGGCTGGCGCGTGGTGCGCGGGTCGATCCCGTGCGCGGCGTCGGGCCGCTGTCGGGCGACACGACACGCCAGACGTTCGACGGCGCGGCGCTCGTGGGGGATGCGTGCGGCTATGTCGATCCGATCACCGGTGAAGGCATTTTCTTCGCGTTGAAAGGCGCGGAATTGCTGGCGGAAAGTGCGGCCGCGGCGCTGCACGCTCGACGCACCGATCGCGCAGCCCTGACGCAGTACCTGCGCGGCCGCAAGCGCGAGATCGAACCGCGCGCGGCATTCGGCAAGTTGCTGCAGCACGGACTGCGCCATCCGCGCATCGTGCGCGGGGCGCTGAGCCTGCTGGAGGATCGGCCGGAGCTCGTCGACGTGCTCGTGTCCGTAACCGGTGACTACGTCCCGTTGCGCGAGCTCGCCCGACCGAAGGTGTGGTGGCACGCGCTCGGACCGAAGTCGCGACGCGCGAACGTGCGGAGCGCCAGCGCGTGAAACAACTCGCGGAACGCGCCGTCTTCGTCTCGCTGGTGCCGCTCGCGCTGGCACTCGGCGCCTTCGTCGTGCGCGAGACGACGCGCACACTCCTCCCGATTGGCGCACCCGTCGCGCACGCCAAGGAACTCGTGCCGCCGGCGATGCTGATGCTGGCCGCGCTGGCGAAGTCTCCGGACCGCACGCTGCGCGTCGATTCGGACGCGAGCCTCGCGCGCGTCGTCGAGGTGCTGCCGGATGGCGGCCGCCAAGCGAGCGCGCGTGTCACGGGAACGCTGCATCTGCTCGCGGACGGGACGATCGAGAGCCTGATCCTGGAGTCCGAGCCGGATCCGCGGTCCGCACCCGGTGGTCACGTTGACTTCCGATTCCACGCACAGCACGGTGCGAGTCAGCCCTCCGCCGTACCCGGGGTGCACGTCTGCGAGTTGGACTTGTGGGAGAGCAACGGCGATAGCGGCTACCAGTTGGCTGCTCGGATCGAGTGGGTGCGCGAACCGGGCGGTGCCGTTCGGATGCACTGCATCGCGCGGTACCCGGGCTCACCGTTCGAGAACGCTTGGCCAGATCGCGTACTGAACATCACCCCGCCGTGCCGCTTGG
Organism: Planctomycetota bacterium; assembly: GCA_038318285.1. GTDB lineage: Bacteria > Planctomycetota > UBA1135 > UBA1135 > JAEUHZ01. The sequence goes on from JBBQCC010000098.1 coordinate 11,504, forward strand.
GGCTCGATCTACTGTTCGTCCCGGCGGAGTGAGGTTCTCGGCTCGTTCGCATCGCGGCATCCGCGGTTAGGATCTCGGCTCGCGACCCCAGTCCACCGAACGATCCGCATGGCCACATTCCGCACCGAACTCGACGCTCCCAATCACATCGTCCTCGTCATGGTCACGGAGGACGACGGCAGCGAGCACGACTACCAGTTCGACTTCGACCCGCGCTCCGGGCGTTACGAATTCAGCGAGCGTGACCTGCTCGAGCGCGACTTCGGTCCCGACTTCGTCGAGGACATGGACCTGCAGGTGCGCCTGATGATCCAGCGCGCGCTCGCTAAGAAAAAGGGCACGTGAAACGCGTCTTCCTGTTGGTGCTCGACTCGCTCGGCGTGGGCGCGATGCCCGACGCCGAACGATTCGGCGACGTCGGGGCGCACACGCTCGACCACCTCGTCCAGGCTGCCGGTGGACTCGACGCGCCGCGACTGGCGGAGCTCGGACTCGGCGCCATCGAAGGCGTGCACTCGATCCCCGCGCCGACGCATCCCCTGGGCGCGTTCGGTCGCGCGTGCGAGTCGTCGCCGGGCAAGGACACCTCGACCGGGCACTGGGAGATGATGGGTTGCCCGCTCGAGACGGCGTTCCCCGTGTTCGCGGACGGATTTCCGCCCGAGATCATCGAACCGTTCGTGCAGCGCGCGAAGTTGCCGGGTGTGTTGTGGAACAAGGCCGCATCGGGTACCGCGATCATCGAGCGCTTCGCCGCCGAGCACATCGCGAGTGGCAAGCCGATCGTCTACACGAGCGCCGACTCCGTGTTCCAAGTGGCTGCGCACGAGGTGCACTTCGGGCTCGAACGCCTGTACGAGTGCTGCCAGATCGCGCGCGACATCCTGGATCCGTACGGCGTCGGCCGCGTCATCGCGCGCCCGTTCGTCGGTGAAGCGGGCTCGTACCAGCGCACGTACAACCGCCGCGACTACTCGATGCTGCCGCCGCGCGACACGGTGCTGGATCGCCTGAAAAGCAGCGGAGTTCCCGTCATCGGCGTCGGCAAGATCGAGGACATCTTCGCCGGCCGCGGCATCACGGAGTCGGTGCACACCGAGGGCAACGTCGACGGAATGCGCGCGACGACGGACTTGGCCAAGAAGGTCGAGCGCGGGCTCGTGTTCGTGAACCTCGTCGACTTCGACATGCTGTACGGGCACCGACGCGACGCGCGCGGCTATCGACGTGCACTCGAACAGTTCGACGTCGGCTTGCGCGAGTTCGAGACGCACCTCGGCCCCGACGACTTGGTCGTGATGACGGCCGATCACGGCAACGATCCGACGAAGCACGAGACGACGGACCACACGCGCGAGTACATCCCGATCCTGGCCGCCGGCAAGCGCGTGCGCGCCGGCGCGAACGTGGGCACGCGCGAGTCGTTCGCCGACATCGGCGCGACGGTGGAGGAGGCGCTGGGTCTAGCTCCTGTCGGACCTGGACGCTCGTTTCTGTGCGAGATCACGGACGTTGCGCGGCGGCCATGACCAGTGGCCAGGGCTTGAATCGCGCGCAAGTCCGCCCGCCGGGCGAGGCGCGCCGTGACGTTCGCTCGATGACGATCGGCGTGGCGATCGCGCTGTTCCTGCTAGCAGTGCTGATCGGTGGACTGCCCTTCGTCTACGACCGGCCCAACGTGTTCCGCGTAGTAGGCCCGGGATTCGCGCTCCTTTTCGTGATCGCTGGGGTCGGTCTGTTGCGAGCGCGGGAGTGGGGACGTATCACTGGCGCGATCGCCTTGTTCGCGCTCGCGGTCCTGCTCGTGACCCAGACCGTGCTCGTGTCACTCCTCCTCGTCGCGTCGGGTTCGTTTCTCCTG
>JBBQCC010000099.1:0-13359 GCA_038318285.1 Planctomycetota bacterium
GCCTCGAAGGTCGAGGAACCCTGCAAGAGTATCATCGCGTTTCGTTCGAAAGCTGAGGCTGATTGCGCCCCTGCAAGGTCCAAGTGTGGCTCCCCGCTGTTTGCAATTCGCTCGACTTGTGCTGAAACGAACCCGTCACGAGCTGAAGATTCGTGCACCAGCAGCGCGCGGCCACCAAGCACCAGCGCGCAGAAGATCGCGAAGGCCATGACACTCCGCAGTCCAGCGCGGCCACGCCGATAACATGACGACGGTAGTCCCACTCTCGGCCGCGCACCTACTCCAGATTGCTGGGGTGCGTAACCGAAGGTTGGATTCGGCGCATCGGCTGGGTGCGTACCGTGCGTTGCTGACATGGGAGTGAGCAGTGAGTGATGGGGAGCGTCCCGGATGCCTGCTCCGGGATATACGGGCTTCGATGCCGAGGTGTCAAGGATGCGCCCAGCGCGGTACTGGGTCCACCGTAGGGCGATCACGATGGGGAGCCGGCGCTGGTGCAAGCGACTCCCGCGTCCAGGAACTCACCGCAGCGAGTGAGCACGCAGGATTCCCGACGATCCGCTACATAGATGCTGTGCCGTCCGCCGCTTTCGAGCGTGTCGGCGCCGCGACGAATCCGAGCGTGCGCCTCGCGTCGCCGTCCCGCGCAGAGACCAGCATTCCCATGCGAACCATCACCGCACTCACACTCCTCGTCGCCGCCGCGTCGACCGCGATCGTCCTCGCGGTCACGACTCCGCCCACACGCGCCGAAGAGACCAAACCCATGGAGCTCGGAAACTTCTCGGTCAGCCTCGCCGTCAAGGACATCCGCGCGTCGAAGGCCTTCTACGAGAAGCTCGACTTCAAACAGGTGTCGGGCAAGATCGAGCAGAACTGGGTCGTCATGCAGAACGGGTCGACGACGATCGGCCTCTTCCAGGGCATGTTCCCGAGCAACATCCTGACCTTCAATCCAGGTTGGACGAAGGACAAGAAGACGCTCGAGAGCTTCATGGACGTGCGCGAGTTGCAGCGCGTGTTCCAAGAGCGCGGCATCAAGCTGACGACGGAGGCGGATGCGGCCGGCACCGGGCCCTCGAGCTTCACGACCGCCGATCCCGACGGCAACGTGATCCTGTTCGACCAGTTCGTCGACAAGCCGAAGCACTGATGCGAGTTGCGGCGCTTCGCCGAGGTTCGTCATGCGCGACCTGAAAGCGAAGCTTCTCGAACGCCTTCGTCGCATAGACGGCGTCGAGGACAGGCCCTCGCCGGTGTCCGGCGGGACTGCGCTGTTCCATGCGGGGAAGGAGTTCGCGCACTTCCACGACGCGAACGATCTCGACCTGCGCTTGACGAAGAAGGTGATCCGAGAGCTGGCTCTCGCGCATCCATCCGATTCGGTCCACCATCCCGACCGCTCGCCGAACTCGCCGTGGATCGAGGTGCGGTTCCGTGCGTCCGCTGACATTCTGCGCGTCGTCGAACTCGTGCGGCGAGCCGTCGCAGAACTCTAACCAGCCCCGGAAGGGCGAGGCATCACCCGGCCAACGTGCGAGCCTGTCGGCACACACGTACCCACGCCGGGTGCTATCTTCAGGGCTTCCGCACAGGTCCCTGCATTTCACCCCGAAGGCCTCGCCGTGTCGTCGCAAACCACACCGAACGTGGAACCCAGCGTCAGTTCTTCCGCTGCTCCGGCCAAGCCGCCAAGTCTTCCAAGTTCCGAGAGCAGCCTGCGTCAACTGACGCCGCTGCTCGTGTGGGCCGTCGTCTTCTGCGACATCGGCACGTCCGTCTACTACGTGCCGGGCATCCTCTACAAACAGGTTGGGGACACCGCGCCGCTGTTCGTGTTCGCGGCGATGGTCGGGTTCCTCTTCCTGGCTGCTAAGTACGTCGAAATCTGCTGGCGCAATCCGGACGGCGGCGGAGTCGTCAGCGTCGCGACGCAGGCGTTCACGCCACTCGTGGGCTGCATCGGCGGCCTCTTGATCACCGTCGACTACTTCCTCACGTCGGCGATCTCTTCGGTTTCGGGGATTCACTACCTGGGCAGCGTGTTCCCGAGCCTCGAGGACCATGTCGTGGCCCTCTCCATCGCGACGCTGCTGTTCCTGGCGATCGTGAACACGATCGGCGTGCGCGAGAGCGCAGCGCTCGCACTCGTGATGGCCGTCGTCGCCTTCTTCGTCGATGCGGTGGTTGTCGGCATCGTCGGTTGGAACATGAGCGCGGAGCAATGGGCCGCGGTGCGCTCCAACCTGGCGCAGTTCGGTGGTCTGTCGGGACAGGCCATGTTGGTCGGTTTCTCCGGTGCCTGGCTGGCGTTCTCGGGACTCGAGAGCATCAGCCAACTCAGCCCCGCGATGCGGCTGCCGATTCCGGCGACCGCGAAGCGCGGCATGCGCTACGTCGTCCTCACCGTGGTCGCGACGGCGCCGGTGCTCACACTCCTGACCGTCGCCTTGTTGCCCGTGATCACGAAGCAGCAGCAGGACGAGCGATTCATCTCGCAACTCGGGGCGCTGTTCGGCGGCCGCGCCGTCGAGGTCGCGGTCGTCTTGACGGCGTCGAGCCTGCTCGTGTTCGCCGCGAACACGGCGATCATCGGCGGGTACCACGTGTTCCTCGCGCTTGCGGAGAAGGGCTTCATGCCGCGTGCGATCGCGCATCGCAACCGCAAGTTCGGAACTCCTCAGATCGCGATCATCGTCACCACCCTGGTGCCCACGGCGATCATCTTCTACGCGGGCGGGGACACCGAAACGCTGGGCAATTTGTACGCGTTTGGCCTCCTGGGTTGCTTCGTTCTGAGCTCGGGCGGGCTCGACGTGATCCGCTGGCGCAATGGCGAGCGCGGTACGCGGTTCTGGATCGGCATCGCGACGACGGCGATGGTGCTCACGGCGTGGGCCACGAATCTCGTCTACAAACAACAGGCGACGATCTTCGGCTCGCTTCTCGTCGGCATCGGCCTGCTGCTGGCGCTGGGGACGCGGCGTAAATGGTTCGCCGATTGGCTCTACCACGTCCCTCTTCTCGCGCGCCTCTTCCCACAGCGCGTCGAACTCGCCGAGGAGGACCTGGAGCACGTCGATCAACTCGAGATCCTCAGTCTGACGCAGGCCGAGTCGGTCGTGCAGCTCTACCCGTCGAGCACGATGATCGCGATGCGCTCGGCGAATCCCGGGCTCGTCGCCGAAGCCATCGCGCGCGAACGCGGCCGCGGTGGCAGCACGCTCTACGCGCTGTACGTCGAGGAACGAACGGGTCTCTTCGTGCGCGACTGGGCCTGGAGCCCGACGACCGAGGGCGTCGAATCGCTGCGCGCCGCTGCCAGTGCCGCGCAGAGCGAAGGAATGATGCTGATCCCAGTGTGGACGGTGTCGTACAACGCGGTCGAGGGCATTGTGCGCGCGGCAGAAAGCCTCGGCGTCAGCGCGATCCTCATCGGAGCCTCCCAGCGCAATGCGGTCTATCACCTGCTGCGCGGACACGTGCTGGCGGGCCTGACGAAGCGCTTGCCGCCCGGGACGCGACTCCTGATCTACAGCTGATCCAGAGGAGCACGCGGGACCGGTGGAGATCCGCGCGCGCCGGGGGGCTCGGATGCTATCGTCCGCGCCTTCGCCCATGTCCCCCCGACCGATCGTGAAGGGCACGTCGAACCGTCGCAATCCACTGCGGATGCGCGACCGAGCGTGAGTACGCCCGCGACCAACGCGAAGCCGCCGGGGACACCTGGCGCCGAGGGCAGCCTGCGCCAGCTGACGCCGCTGCTCGTGTGGGCGGTCGTCTTCTGCGACATCGGCACGTCCGTCTACTACGTCCCCGGCATTCTCTACGAGCGCGTCGGCAACGTCGCGCCGTTCTTCATTTGGATCGGCCTCGCGGGCTTCATCCTGCTGGCGATCAAGTACGTCGAGATCTGCTGGCGCACGCCCGACGGCGGCGGGATCGTCAGCGTCGCGAACCAGGCGTTCACTCCGATGGTCGGCGCGATCGGCGGCCTGTTGATCTCGATCGGATACTTCCTGACGTCGGCGATCTCGTCCGTCTCGGGCATCCACTACCTGGCATCGATCTGGCCTTTCTTCGACGACCACGTCGTGGCGCTCGCGTCCGCGACGCTGCTCCTCTTGGCGATCATCAACACGATCGGCATCCGCGAGAGCGCGACGATGGCGCTCTTCATGGCGATCGCGGCGTTCGTCGTGAACATCGTCGTCGTCGTGGTGATCCTGGTGAAGATGCGGCCCGGCGACGCCGACCTCATCCACTCCACGTTGACGCTGGCCAAGAACCTCGACAGCACGACGTTCCTGGTCGGTTTCTCGACGGCATGGCTGGCGTTCTCGGGTCTCGAGAGCATCAGCCAGCTGACCCCGGCCATGCGGACGCCGTTGCGCCTGACGGCGGGCAAGGGCATGAAGCTCGTCGTGGGCTCGATGCTGGTCACGTCGCCGGTGTTGACGCTGCTGGCCATCGCGCTGCTGCCGGTCGGCCTCAAGGAGCTGAGTTCCGAGCGCTTCATCTCGGAGATCGGCGGCATGTACGGCGGGTTGCCCCTCAAGGCAGCCGTCGTCTTGACCGGCTCGTCCTTGCTGCTCTTCGCGTCGAACACAGCAATCATCGGTTGCTACCACGTGTTCCTCTCGCTGGCCGAGAAGGGCTTCATGCCCTCGGCGATCGCCTCGCGGAACCGCTACTTCGGCACGCCGCAGATCGCCATTCTCGTCGCGACGCTGATCCCGATCGTCATCATTCGACTGACGGGCGGCAACATGCTGACGTTGGCCGGGCTGTACGCGTACGGCTTGCTCGGCGCGTTCCTCCTGTCTTCGGCGGGGCTCGATGTGTTGCGCTGGCGCGACTCCGACCGTGGGGTCCGGTTCTGGCTGGGGACGGTCACGACTGCGATCGTGTTCGTCGCCTGGATCGTCACGCTGCGCATCGAGGGCGATGCGACCCTGTACGGCACGATGCTGGTCGGCGTCGGTGTCCTGTTCGCGGTCGGCACGCGACGCAAGTGGTTCGCGGACTGGCTCTACCACATCCCGCTGCTGGCCAAGCTGTTCCCGCACCGTGTCGAGCGCGCGGAGGAACACCTCGAGCACCTCGAGCAGCTCGACGTGCTCAGCCTGACGCAAGCCGAGTCGATCGCGCGCCTGTACCCGTCGAGCACGATGATCGCGATGCGCTCGGCGAACCCGGGCCTCATTGCGGAGGCCATCGCGCGCGAGAAGGGTCACGGCGGCCGCACGCTCTACGTGCTGTACGTCGAGGAGCGCACGGGCCTCTTCGTGCGCGATTGGGCTTGGCAGCCGAAAGCCGAGGGCGTCGAAGCACTGCGTTCAGCGGCCGCCGCGGCCGAGAGCGAGGGCATGACCCTCATTCCGGTGTGGACGGTCTCGTACAACGCGGTCGAAGGGATCCTGCGCGCCGCGGAATGCCTGGGCGTCACCGCGATCATGATCGGTGCGACGCAACGCACCACGATCTACCACCTGTTGCGCGGACACGTCTTGGCTGGGCTGACGAAGAGACTGCCGCCCGGGATTCGCCTGCTCATCTACGGGTAGGCTTTCGGCATGGGCCTCGAGAACGGCGTCTTGTGGATCGTGTTCGGGGTCGTCGTCGTCGTGATGATGGCCCTCGACCTGGGCGTCTTCCACAAGAAGGCCCACGTCGTCGGCGTGCGCGAGGCGCTCGTGTGGACGGCGATCTGGGTCGCGATCGGCCTCGCGTTCGCGCTGGCGATCCGCGTGTACGTGGATCCCGAGTACTTCGCGAGTCCCGGCGCGACCGCGGGCCATCGCCCGTCGCTCGAGTACCTGACGTGCTACCTGACCGAGTACGCGCTCTCGATCGACAACATCTTCGTCTTCCTGGTGATCTTCTCGTACTTCGCCGTGCCCGAGGAGAGCCAGCACCGCGTCCTGTTCTGGGGCATCCTCGGTGCGATGGGGATGCGCGCCGCGTTCCTGTGGATCGGCATCGGCGCGATCGAGCGCTACCACTGGATCATCTGGCTGCTCGGCGGCCTCTTGGTCGTCACCGGCGTGAAGCTGTTCTTCCAGAAGAGCGACGACGAGCTCGACCCATCCAAGAACGTCGTCCTGCGGCTGGCGAAACGCATGATGCCGGTGACGGACAAGTTCCACGGTTCGCGCTTCTTCGTCGTCGAGGACGGGAAGCGCAAGGCGACGCCACTCTTCATGGCGTTGCTCGTCGTCGAGACGACGGACGTCTTGTTCGCGCTGGATTCCGTCCCGGCGGCGCTCGGGATCTCGCAGAACCTGTTCGTCGTATACACGTCGAACATCTTCGCGATCCTCGGACTGCGCAGTCTGTTCTTCGCCGTCGGTGGGATGCTGAAGTACCTGCACTACCTCAAGTTCGGCCTGTCGCTGATCCTGGTGTTCGTCGGCGTGAAGATGCTGCTGCCCGAGCAGCACAAGATCCCGATCGGCGTCGCGCTGAGCGTCGTGGGCGGGATTCTCGGGCTGGCGGTCGTGGCGTCGATCTTCCGTGCCCGGATCGTGCGCGCGAGGGGCTGAGGCGGAGGTGAACCTGATCCGCACGCTCGCCTGATCCGCGGAGTCCGTTGGCGCGGAACCGCGCGTCAGACGAGGTCGCGCGACGCTTCGACGCGCTCGACGTAGGCGGCGCACACGACGTCGCCCATGACGTTCACGACGGTGCGGCCCATGTCGAGTAGACGATCGACGCCCAAGACCAGCGCGATGCCGTCCGGCGGCACGCCCACCTGCGACATGACGATCATGAGCATCGGCAGGGATCCGCCCGGGACTCCGGCCGCGCCGATCGCGCTGAAGATGCACAGGAAAACGACGAAGATCTGCTGACCAATCGAGAGGTCGATGCCGAAAACCTGTGCGACGAACAGCACAACGCAGCCCTCGAACAGGGACGTGCCGTTCATGTTCATCGTCGCGCCGAGCGGCAGGACGAATCCAGCGACCTGCGGGCGGACGCCCAGGTCCTTCTGCGCCACGCGCAAGCTGGTGGGCAACGTGGCACTGCTCGAACTGGTCGAGAAGGCCGTCACCATGACCGGGATCGCGCGCCGCATGAAATCCATCGGGCTGCGCCGCGCCAGGAGCGCGATCAGCACCGGATAGAAAACGAACAGGACAATCAGGTAGCTGAACAGGACGACGCCGACGTACAGCGCCAGCTTTTGCAACAGGTCGAGGCCGAACTTCGCCACGACGGCGTACACGAGGCAGAACACGGCGTACGGCGCCAGCTTCATCGCGAAGCCGACGATGCCGACCATCGCCTCGGCCACGGTTTCCAGCCACGCGCACATCTGCTCGCGGCGCGTCGTCGAGACCGCGGTCAGCGCGGCGCCGAAGAACAGCGCCAGCACGATCATCGGCAACATCTCCATGCGCATGATCGCGCCGAGGACGTTGCGCGGCAGGAACCAATCCAGCACGGTGTTCACGCGCTCGACCGTGGACATGCCGTCCGCGAAGCCCGACTTCGCCTGGAAGCTGGCCGCGCTGGCCGAGAACTGGTCCATCAGGCTCTGGCGCGTGGCCTCGTCGAATCCGTCACCGGGCCGCACGAGGTTCATCTGCGAGATGCCGACGAACGCGGTGAAGGTCGTCGTCAGGAAGAAGAACCCCAGCGTGCGGCCGCCGATGCGCCCCAGCTTCTTCAGGTCACCCAGGCTCGCTACGCCGACCGCGAGGGAGGCGAAGACGAGCGGGACGACGACCAGGAACAGCAGGCGCAGGAAGACCTGGCCGACCGGGTGCGCGATCGCGTCGGCGGTGAACGCCACGACGGATCGGCGTTCCTCGTCGTCGCCCGCCCACAGGTTCGCCCCGGCGCCGACGACGGCGCCGAGTGCGAGGCCGATCAGGACTTTGCGATGCAGGGGGGCGTCGGGCTTCGTCTCGGACATGCGCGAACTCGGGATGCTACGGTAACTTCGCGGGCGGTCGCGACCGAGGCGAGATCCGGAGTTCACGCGGCCGACTTTCGACACCCGAGGCAGCCTCTCGCATGCAACTGACGGTTCTGTCGCTCGCGTTCCTCGTCCTCTTGTGGATCGGCTACCGCCTGTACGGCGGATTCGTCGCGCGGCGCATCGGGCTCGACGACGCGCGCGCCACGCCAGCGCACACGCACCGCGACGGCGTCGATTTCGAACCAACGCCGCCGTTCTATCTGTTCGCGCAGCATTTCTCGGCCATCGCCGCCGCCGGGCCGATCGCCGGACCGATCCTCGCGTGTCAGGGCTTCGGTTGGTTGCCGTGCCTCCTGTGGATCGGCTTGGGCGTCGTGTTCATCGGCGCGGTGCACGACTTCACGACCCTGATCGGCAGCGTGCGTCACGGCGGCTGTTCGATCGCCGAGATCGCGCGCGAGCGTCTCGGTTCGCCCGCCGGCCGCGCGATGATGGCCTTCATCTGGATCGCGCTCGTGTACGTGATCGTCGCATTCACCGACATCACGGCGGGCAGCTTTGCGCGCGGCACCGAGGAATTGGAGGGCAGCGCCGTCACCTTCCATCCCGGCGGCGCCGTCGCGGCGGCGAGCGTGCTGTACCTGGGTCTCTCGATCGTCCTCGGCCTCGTGCAACGCTTGTGGAAGCCGCCGCTGTGGCTCGTCACCGTGATCTTCGTGCCGGCGACGTTCGCGCTGTCGTGGTTCGGCACGCACATCTCGGGCTGGCTCCTGTTCGGTCCGCTCGAATGGGGCCTTCTGATCCTGGCGTACTGCGCCGCAGCATCCGTGCTGCCCGTGTGGGCGCTACTGCAACCGCGCGGATACCTGGGCGGCTTCGTGCTGTACACGGCGCTGGCGCTGGGCGTCCTGGGCATCCTGTTCGGCGGTTACGAGATCCACCAACCCGCGTTCAAGGGCTGGGACACGGGCAAGCCGGCCGGCACGCTGTTCCCGTACCTCTTCGTCACGATCGCCTGCGGCGCGTGTTCCGGTTTCCACGGCCTCGTCTGCAGCGGCACGACGAGCAAGCAGATCGACCGCGAGTCGCATACGCGCGTCGTCGGGTTCGGCGCGATGCTGGCCGAGGCGTTCGTGGCGCTGATCGCGCTCGTCACCGTGATCATCTTCACCCAGGACCACCTCGTGGACGTTGCCGGCCGTCCGCTGAAGCCGGGAACGATCTACGGCAACGGTATCGGTGAGTTCCTGACGTTGATCGTCGGGCGCGACAACCTCCCGTTCGCGATCACGTTCGGTGCGATGGCGTTCTCGACGTTCGTGTTCGACACGCTGGACGTCGCGACGCGCCTCGGTCGCTACTTGATCCAAGAACTGACCGGCTGGAAGGGGCTCAGCGGCGCCGCGTTCGGGACGCTCGTGACGATCGTCCCCGCTGCTCTCTTTCTGGCATACAGCGGCGAAGGCAGCTACCTGCGGTTCTGGACGCTGTTCGGCGCGAGCAACCAACTGCTGGCGGCGCTGTCGCTGATCTCGATCGCCGTGTGGCTGCGCCAGGAGGGGAAATCGAACACGTTCGTGATCGTACCTGCGGCGTTCGTGCTGACGATCACGCTGTGGGCTCTCATCGACCTCGCGCTGGTCAGCTTCCGCGAGAGCGCGGGCCTCGACGTGAAGCTCGCGAACGGCGTCGCGGCGGTCTCGCTGCTCGGGCTCGCTCTCTACCTGATCTCCGTCGGCATGCGCCGGCTACGCGCGCCGTTGGTGCGATCCGCCGACGCGAACTGACGCGCGCCCCGTCTCGATCGAAGGGTGCGCGAGCGCATCCACGATCGAGCTGGGTCGGACGCAATCGCTCACTGATGCGCGCGGACGGGGTTGACGCGAGCGCAGACCTTCGTCCACGTCTCCGCGTGCACGGACTTGCGCGGGAGGACGTCCTTCGGCGAGACCGTCGTCGTCGCCTGCATGGTCTGGACGCCGGCGTCCAGCTTCTCGAGGTCGATGAACTCGTCCCCGATGTGCAGCTTCGAGCCGGCCTCGCGCATGCTCACGCGCGCGATCTCGTCGTCCGAGAGGAGCTTCAGGATCGCGTCGCGCGTGCGGTACTCGTTGCGTCCGTGTTCAGTCGTCATGTCGATCGTTCCTTGCCGTCGGTTTCGATCCGCGCGCCGAGTGCGCGGCGGGATTCGACAACGGCATGTTCACCCAGTCACACGGCATGCCAACTCGCGGGGAAAGGCGCGTGGCGCCGTTCGAGCGCGCGGTGTACGCCCCGATCGGATCCGCGCTCGCCGCTCTAGGCCGCCGCCGCGAGCGTGTCGCGACAGGAACCGCGTTCCCGAGTTCTTGCATGGTCCGCGGAACGAGCGACGTGATGCGCGCAAGCGGCAGGTCGAGGCTGCGGCCCTGGCGCATTTCAGCTCGACGAATGTAGAAAGACGCTGGCCGCGATCGCCGTCGCGTCGCTGGTTCTGCTCGGATTGGCGGCGTACCTCGTCGCGATCGGGATGCGCAAGCTGCGTGCTCCGCAAGCGGCGAACATCACGCCGCGGAACGGGTCCTGATCGACCACGGGCCCTGATCCGTCCGGATCGGCATCGCACGGATCAGCGCGGCTTGTCGAGCAGCGCGTGCAAGGCTTGCAGTGCCGCGTCCGTGGTGTCGAACACGCGCACGTCGAGGTCAGGGCCGATCACGCCCGATTTCTCGAGCATCGCACGCGGTTCGGGCTGAAGACCCGCGATCGCGACGTGAACGTGCGCGCCGCGCAGGCGCCCGATCGCGGACTCGAGCGCGACCAGGCCCGTCACGTCCATCACCGGGACGTCGTACATCAGCAACAGGACCGCGCGCGTCTCGCCCGGCGTGCGGCTCAACGTCGACGCAGCCTTCTCTGCCGCGCCGAAGAACAGCGGGCCGGCGATGCGGTAGACGACGAATCCAGCCGGCGCCGGTCCGTCGAGGCGTTCGGTCGCGCCTTCGTCGACCTGCGCATGGAACAGAGTGGACATGCGCTGCATGAAGAGCAGTGCCGCCAGCACGACGCCCACGCTGACCGCGATCACCATGTCGAACGCAACCGTGAGCCCGAAGCAGGCAAGCAGCACCAGGACGTCGCTGCGCGGGGCGACGCGAAGGATGTGGCCGAAGTGGCGGACCTCGCTCATGTTCCAGGCCACCAGCAGCAGGAGCGCGGCCAGCGCGGACATCGGTAGGTGCGCCAACATCGGTGCCAGCGCGAGCACGGCCAGCAGCACGAACCCCGCATGCGCCAGTGACGAGATCGGCGACCGGAGCACCCGCGCGGACGCCGGTCGCCGTGCGCGCGAGTGCTCCGGTCGCCACGAACCCGCCGAAGAACGGTGCCACGACGTTGCCGATGCCCTGCGCCGCGAGCTCGACGTCCGAGTCGTGTTTCAAACCCGTCATACCGTCGGCGACGACGGCGCACAGCAGCGATTCGATGGCGCCGAGCGCCGCGATGGCGAAAGCCGGACCGAGCAGTTCGCGCACGACGCCGATCGAAAGACCGAGCGGCTTCCCGTCGGCTCCGGGGAAATTCCAGGGCCAGTCGAAGTGCGGTGGCAAGCGCGGGATTCCGCCCTCGAAACGGCTCGCGATCGTGTCGACGCGGAACCCGGGCACGCTCGCGGCCAGGATCGACGCAAGGATCGCCGCGAGCGTCAGCGCGACGAGCGGGCCCGGCACGCGTCGCGTGATGCGCGGCCACACGATCAGGACCAGCAACGTGAACGCGCCGATCGCCGCTTCCGGCCAGCGCGCTGTGTCCGCCGCGCCGGCCAACGCGAGCATCTTCTCGGGGAAGTGTTCCGGCGACGACGCGGGGGTGAGGCCGAAGAAGTCGCGCAGTTGTAGACCCGCGATGACGACGGCGATCCCGGCCGTGAATCCGGTCGTCACCGGGTGCGGAATGAACTGGATCAATCGGCCCAGACGGAACACCCCGAACGCGAAGAGGATCAATCCCGCCAGGAGCGACGCGGTCATCAAGCCGCCGAGCCCGTGCGTCTGGCTGATCGGCCCCAGCAGCACGACGAACGCCGCAGTGGGGCCCGAGACGTTGACGCGCGAACCACCCGCGACAGCGATGATCGCGCCGGCGACGATGGATGTGTACAGGCCGTGCTGCGGCGGAACACCCGAAGCGATCGCGAGCGCCATCGCGAGCGGCAGCGCGACGATGCCGACGACCGCGCCGGCCAGGATGTCGCGGCGCAGGTCGCGCGCGCCGTAGCCCTCGCGCAGCGCTCCGCGCAAGCCGCTGCCCAGTCGGGCGAGCACGTTCGGCTGCGCCGGTTCTGCCCGAGCGTGTCGGTTGGGACTCACACGAGGAGGTTCTGCAGCCACGCCTCGGCGTCGCGCTGCACCTTGAGCGGGAAGAAGGCCAGCTTCCAGCCCAGCTCGACCTCGCCGACGACTTCGGTATCCGTGATCGTGAGTCGACCGTCGAATCCGTCGCCGGCGATCGTCGCGCCAGCTTCGGTCCACTGGATCGTGCGCACGAGCGCAGTCTTCTCGGCGAGCCCCGCGGCGGCGCGCTGGATGCGCGTGCGTGCTTCTTCACGGCCCAGCGTGTGCGCGACGCGGATGCTGACGTTCTTTCCCATCGGGCTCATCTCATGTCTTCGCGACGCGCGAGTCCAGCCCCGCGCGATCTGTCGGAACCGCGCGCCGGCCCCCGTGTTCCAACCGACGAGGCCGCTCGGCGCGGCGCACACCCGCTCGGCTTGCCGCCCTACCAGGACGCGGGTACGGTCCTGAAGCTCCGCGCCGTTGCGCGACCCCGAAGCCCGCCGTCATGAACTCACGATCATGAACTCCCAACCGCAGACCCGTTCCGTGAACCGCCTCCTCGGCGTGATCGTCACGGCGCTCGGGGCCGGTTGGCTCGCGAGCGGCTCCTGCTCCGTCGCCGGCTGCTACGAGGACTGCGATCCCTGCTACCAGCAGTGCCAGTGCAAGACCGTCTGCCACAACCCGGCCGCGGGCCAGCACGGACTCACGATCGTCGCGCGGGCCACGCGGTCCGCGCTCGACCGGGACGGGCGCTTCGTGCGCGTCTTCGACGTCGCGCTCGGGCCCGCGATCGAGCTCGCGGCGGACGGGCTCGATTCGGCTCGCGGGGCGCGTCCAGCGAGCGATCGCATCGCCGCCTTCGCGCTGCGCTTGCTCGACGCGAACGCGGGTCTGTTCGCCGCCGCCGCTGCGTCGGCGTGGGATCTCGCCGCCGTGCACGCGTTCCCGACGCGCACCGCGGTGCAGTTCGAGCGACGCGTCCGCCCGTACGAAAGGGCGCGCGCGAACTCGGTCACCTTCCTGTTCGACGACTTCGGCCGCCTCCTCGAGGTGGCGCAGGTCGTCGAGGCGGCTTCGGACTGAACGGCGATCGAGGAGCCGCCCAGCAGC
>JBBQCC010000100.1:0-13318 GCA_038318285.1 Planctomycetota bacterium
CGGGCCCGTGGTTCAGCGGGTGGATGGATCGGAAGCCGAGGAGGGATCGCGCGTTGCCCGAGGCGAGTTCGTGGCTGCTCGTGGTGGGTTGGCTGAAGGGCGGACGCATTCCGACGAGCGAGGCACCGACGAGCGCGGCACCGCGGCCGGAGCCAGGTGCGGGGACCCGAGCGGAATGCAGCGTTTGATCCGAAGGCGGCGCTCGCTGACGCGCCCACTGACGCGCCCACCAACTCGCCCACCAACTCGCCCACCAACTCGCCCACCAACGCGCCCACCAACTCGCCCACTGACTCGCCCACTGACTCGCCCACTGACTCGCTCACCGACTCGCTCACCGACTCGCTCACCAACTCGCTCACCAACTCGCTCACCGAATCGCTCACCGACTCGCCCACCGACGCGGGTGGTGTGAGTGCACGCCCCGCGCGGATCGTGGATCCAAACACCGCGCGCGGACGCCCTGGATCCGCGGGACTCACCGGCGCCCGAGTCGCGATCCGTGAACGCGGAGCGTCTGGGCCAGCGCGCGCGCTGACCCAGACGAAAGCCGGATGCGCCGATTTTCTGAGGTCAACTCGTGAGCGAGACCACTAGTTCGCCCAGTTGACGATCAAGCCGTTCGTCAGATTGAACGTCGATGGCGTGCAGTAGACAGCTGCGTTGCGATACCAGACCTGGTACGTGCGCAAGCCACCCGTGAACGGGACTCCGCCTTGCACGTGCACGGGCAAGTCTCCGGGGCCGGGATAGCTGATCGCGCCGAACACGGCGGTCTTCGTACCGATCCGCACGACGGTGCCGCTCGTGCAGCGCAATCCATCACCGAACCACGTCGGTGCTCCAGCGGTGGTGCCTTGGAAGATGAGGCACGCGGCCGTCTGCGGCAGCAAGCTCGCTTGCAGCGTCGCCGTGTCCCCCGCAGGAGCCACGTTTCCTGTGAGCCACAGTTGCCCGCCGTTCGAGCTCACCGAGTTGGCACAGCCGTGTCCGCTGAACCCGGCATTTCCGCACGGACAGGCAGCTGCCGTGTCGCCGTAGCAGAACGAGCTGACGGACCCGAGGGGCGAACCGTCGAAGATTGCGCCGTAGATGTCGTTGTTGCCGCTCGAGGTCTCTCTCGTCCAGGCCATCAGATAGCGCGACGTCGGACCGCTGTTGCTGCGCTTGGCGGCAATCCGCGGGCCCACCTCGCGCAGCGGCGTGGCGGCCAGCGTCACGTGGGTCTGCAACAGGCCGATCGTGCTGCCGTGAACGTACAGCTCGTCGACGTACACGTTGTGCTCGTGAGCACCGAGCGTGGCCTGCTCGGAATACCCGAGGACGAAGTGGTCTCCATCACTGTCGACGTGCGGATACGTCTGGTTGTTCAGGAAGGTCAGGCCGCCCTGCATCGTGCTGATGTTGGCGTTGGCGATGGGCGTCGTCCCGTCCTGCACGGCGACGTGGATGTCGAAGTCGGAGCCGTAGAAGCGCGAGAACGCGATCATCGTGCGGCTCGGCGCGGAGGACGGAGACGAAACCGATGCGAGCCAATCGAAATTCCCCGACGTGATCTGGAAGGGGTTGAGCGAGATCCCGCCCCCGTGTGCGATCCTCCCCGCCCAGATGTCGGAGCTGTTGCTGCTCGGCGTCCGGGCCCAAGCGATCATCCAGGTGCCACCGGTGGTCTGCTTCGCAATCGAGGGCAGCGTGTCATAGGTGCCGCCCGAGTTGGACAGGTAGATCGTCCCGCTCGTCAGTTGCGAGCTGGAATTCACCATGCTCACGAGGATGTCGTGGTCGTCGGTCGCGTAGACACGCTCGTACACGACGCAGTACTGACCGTCGGATCCGGTCTCCGCACCCACGTCGGGGTAGATCTTGTCACCGCTCTCGCCCCCGCTGATGAAGAACTCGCTGCCGATCCCCAGCACCGCGGCCTGGATCGTGCGGCCGCGGATGGTGTAGCCGCCGGTGCTGTTCACGTTGCAAACCACGAGGAACTGCTGGGCCGCGGGCAGGTTCGCGCAGCTCACGTAGAACCACGAGGCAAGGTTCGAGTTCACGTAACCGCCCCACATCGAAGCGCCCGCCAAGTTCAGGATCACGTAGTACACGTCCTGGTCGCCGGCGGTCGCGTTCTCGGCGTAGACGACGAGCCAGCGCTCCGTGGTCGGGTCGTAGGCGACGTCCGGGGTGTGGTCGTCGTAGGACGTCGTGTCGATGCCGAGCGGCGTGACGACGGGGTCGATGACGAGCGGCATGGTCGCATCGGCGAGGAACGCGGCATCGACGCGGATCGAAATCGCGCCGCCCGCACAAGTCGTCTCGGCCTCGACGCGTCGACCGCGACCGTCGATGGCGACGGCGCGCCCGTAACTCACGCGGCCCAGCTCGGATCGGATCTCGAGCCCCAGATCGGTCGCGACGATCTCGACGAACTCGTCCGTCGGCGCGATCGGGATGTGGACGACGAGGTCGCCCGCGCTCGGCAGCGTCGAGAAGACGAAGATCTGCTCGAGCGACTGCGGCGCGAGCTGGTAGCGCTCGGTGAAGCTGCCGCGATCCAGGTCGACGAGGTCCTGCGAGCGGATGGCGGGCGGCACATCACTCATCTCGAGCGGGAGACCTCCGAGCGTCACGCTGTCCGGCGACAAGGCCAGCGGCAGGTGGCGCGGCTGCCGGCCGCCGAACAGCGGATAGCACGTCGCGCCGGTCGCGTCGAAGCTGGCTTTGTAGCTCGCGCCCCGCGCCCAGAGCGATCCGTCGCCGGGCGTGTCGTAGTGCATGCGGCTGTGGTCGACGCGGAACGCGTCCGTCAACGGCGCGCGCGGATCGGGCGAGGGCTTCGGCCTAGGCGTGAGCTCGTACGCAGATGACTCCCTAGCAGCGGGCATGGCCGACCGGACGGAGACCGGATCCGGAGGCCTGTTCGGCTCGGGCGCGGTCTTGACGTCGTGCGACGCGAGGAAGACCGCGAGCTCATCCTGCGCGGCGCTGTTGGCGCGCCACACCTCGGCCGAAGCGGAGGATGGATCGATGGAGCGGGACCCAGCGGGATCGGAGCTCGGTCGAGCGAGCGTCGGCGCGGCCAGCGCGGCCAGGAAGAGAAAGGAAACCGTGGGATGCATGGGGATGAGCTCCTTGGGGTACGACCAGAGCCCGCTTCGCCCGTTGCAGAGGTTCGTGGGGACGCGAGCCAACCCCAGGTCGTGGCCCGGTTGCCGAGCCCGACACGAATTCGCGGTTCTCGCGCCGAGTACGCGACCGCGAGATCCCGGGGCGTTGGCTCCGGCTCATGGGCGCTCGCCCGAAACCACGCGGCGACCAGGGGCCCGCTTGGGATCCGACGAACGGCGTAGGCGCGTTCGAGTGCCTGCGACGCCGCCTGTACTCGTGGCCTGTCTCACGAACCCCCTGTCTCACGAACCGTTCGTGGTCTGGATTGGAAGCTCGTTGCAGCAGTCGGCCCGGATGCGGGTTCCTGGCAAGGCGCCGCGACGACGCGTGGTCTCTGCGACACTCGAAGGAGCGGCAACGCTGCCAGGGATCCAGAGACGCGCCGACGCCTACAACGAACTTCCGATCCAGACCACGAGGGACGCAACTTCCCACGACGGGCTGCAAACCTCGCGACGTCGTGGCGACGACGCTTTCCTCCGAGGTCCCGGTGAGAATGCGGCGAGGCGGACCCGCACGGGCCCGCCTCGCTCGATCGCTCGGCTCGAACCGGCCGCCCGCAGGTGGACCGGTTCGGCTCGGTGGAATCACATCGACCAGACGATTTCGCGTCCGTTCGAGAGGTTGAACGTCGACACCGAGCAGAAGGCGGCTGCGTTCCGGTACCAGACCTGGTAGGTGCGCACTCCGGGCACGCTCACGAGACCACGCACGGAGACCGAAGGGTCACCCGCTGCGGGGTATTGCGACCCACCACCCACGTTCGACTTCGTGCTGATGCGGATGATCGACCCGCCGGCGCAGCGCAGTCCGTCACCGAACAAGGAACCGGCGCCGGCGCCCGACTGGGACGTGCCCTGGAAGTACAGCGCTGAGCTGTTCGGCATGCCGCTCCCCGTCAGGAGGACGGTGTCGCTACTGATGCTCGCGACCCCCGTCGAGGTCAGGTTGGCACCGCTCGGGTTGACCGAGTTCGCACAGCCGTTCCCGGCCACGCCGGAGTTGGCGCACGGACAGGCCGTGCCGGTCCCGTCACCCGAGCAGAAGGTCGTTCCGACCTGGGCCGAGCCGACCGAGAACAGGAAGACGCTGCGGTTCACGAAGTCGAGGATCGCCAGCGTGCTCGAGGCGGGGTCGTAGGAGAAGTCGTACCAGCCCACGCTCGTCGGGGGCGTGAACGTAACCGGCCACTGGACCGTCGCCGCGTTGCCGTTCGTGTCGAACGCCCGGACGACGGAGAAGAAGCTCTGGCCCGCGGACGTCGCTGTGCGATCGTTCGCCAGGAGGAACGTGCCGAAGTTCGTGTTCAGGACGGCCACGTTTTGGCCCGCGATTCCCGCAGCGGTCAACAAGCCGCCGACGGTCACGCCGGCAGCGCACGTGTTCGTGCCCGAACGGACGGCCTTGACCAGGAAGTTGTCCATGCGCAGGTAGACGTCACCGGTCGCCTGATCGAACTCCATGCAGCGCCAGACGGTGGGCTGACCCATGACGGCGAAGATCATCCCGTCCATGAGGTTGAAGTAGGGCGTGCCGGCGTTCAGGTCGTTCAACGCGCGTCGCCCGGCGCCGAGCGTCGTCCAGCCGATACCTGTCAGGCTCGCCGCGGCGTTGAAGTCGGGGTCGAAGCCCGGCCCGCAGATCCCGCGCGTGTTCGCGGCCCACAGCGGCGCGAACGTCGTGCCGTCGTAGGCCGCGATGCCGTTCGGATCATTGGCACCGCTGTCGAAGGCGGCGCCGACGATCGTGTTCTTGACCGTCAGCCCGCTGTAGCCGCGCTGGCCCGGCGTCGTGAGGACCGCGAACGGCGGGGACACTGCCGGAGTCGTCGTGGCGTTGTCCACGCGAACGATTCCGGTCGTGCCCACGAGGCCCTGGTTGTTGAAGCCCGCGACCCAGAGCGTCGTGCCTTCGACCGCGATCGCCGAGGGGTTGATCCCCACGGGCGCGCCAGTGAAGAACGTCGGGTTCAAGTCGATCGGCGGCGCGATCTCGGTCAGCGTGATCTGCGCAGACGCGCTGTTTGCCAAAGCGAGGAAGGA
The DNA here is from genome assembly GCA_038318285.1 of Planctomycetota bacterium. GTDB lineage: Bacteria > Planctomycetota > UBA1135 > UBA1135 > JAEUHZ01. The sequence continues at coordinate 5,205 of JBBQCC010000100.1, forward strand.
CAGAAGGGAGATGGCTCGTGTGTACATGGCTGGGAGTCGAGGACTTCGAGGTCGTGGACCTGCAGGATCCACGGGGTCCGCCTCCGGCGATCGGGAAGCACTCCGATCGTCGCGTCGGCCCCTTTCCAGATCATGAACGAGTACCCGGGATCTGCGGGATCCCAAGTGCGGATTGCTTCGCAGGGGGCCCGCCCTCACGCCGGTCTTCCGAGCCCGCGCACGGACAGGGCGAAGCCATTTTCCCCAACCCCTGGGTCCGTTGGGGTCGTCACAGCTCACTCCGCCCGCCCGGGACGAGTCCTCGTGGGGCGACCGCCCAAGATCGGATCCTCGGGCGAGGCGGCGGCCGTCCTGAGGTACGTTTCGCCCCCCCCATGGGCATCGGCATCCTCCTCCTCGCGATCTTCCTCGGCGCGGCCGTCGTGATGTTCACGCGCACGCTGCCGGCCGTGATCACGCTGCCGCTGATGGCGCTCGCCATCGCCGGTGGTGCGGCCTGGATCCACGGAGGCATCAGCTCGCAAGACGTCCTGCAGGGCGTCGTCGGCGACGGCGCAGTGCGTCTGCACGCGGCGATGGTCGTCGCGTTCTTCGGTGGCGCCCTCTCGTTCCTGATGCAGAAGTCGGGCGTGGCCGAGAGCGCGATCAAGCAGGGTGCCGAGCTGGTCGGCGCAGATCCCTTGCCGGTCGGCGTCTTCTCGCTGCTGCTCGTCGCGCTGCTCTTCACGAGCATCGGCGGACTGGGCGCCGTGATCATGGTCTCGATGATCGTGCTGCCGCTCCTCGCGACGGTCGGGCTGTCGCCCGCGGCGGGCGCGGCGATCATCCTGTTCGGGATGAGCCTGGGCGGCGTCCTCAACCCGTCCAACTGGATCCTCTACGTCGAGACGATGCAGGTCCCGGTCGGCACGGTGAAGAGCTACGCGCTCGTCGTGTTCGCCGCGGTGATGGTCGCGGGCTGCGCCCTGATCGTCGTCGAGCTGTTCAAGAGTCGGCTCGTGCGCTGGGAACGGCGCTTCGTCGTCACCCTGCTGCTCTTCGCCATCGTCGTCAGCGGCATCTCGTTCGCGCTCGTGAGCTCGGCGCGGGGTCCCGGCGAAGAGGGCGCGGGCCCGGCAACCTGGCTCGTGTGGACGCGGCGCATCGGGCTCGTGCTGTTCGCCGGAGTGCTCGCGGCCATCGCCCTCGACACCTTCCAGCGGATCCGCCGCTGGCGCCAGCAGGAGGTCAAGGTCCGTGGCTGGGCCTACCTGATTCCGATCGTGCCCCTCGGAGCGATCCTCGTGTACGACGTGCCGATCCTCGCGGCGTTCGGGATCGGGCTCGCCTACGCCGTGTTCGCGACCTTGCGGCCCGGCTCGATGGCGCTGCTGGTGCGCTCGCTGATCGAAGGCGGTTCCAGCGTGATGCCGGCCGTGATCCTGATGATCGGGATCGGGATGCTCGTGTCGGCCGTGATGGGGCCCAGCGGGTGGAGCGCGGAGCACGGCGGCGCGCAGTGGCCGGTCCTCGCCGCGATCGAGCCGATCCTCCAGCGTTTCACGCCCTCGACGCCGGTCGCCTACGTGCTGGGTTTCGGTCTCGCCGCACCGCTGGCCCTGTACCGCGGCCCGCTGAACGTGTGGGGTCTGGGCTTCGGCGTCGCGACGATCCTGCTCTCGTCGGGCGTGCTGCCGCCGGCCGCGATCATGGCGATGCTGCTCAGCGTCGGGCAGATCCAGGGCATCTGCGATCCGACGAACACCGCGAACGTTTGGGTGGCGAACCACCAGGGTGTCGACGTGCACACGATCCTGTTGCGCACATTGCCCTTCGTCTGGTTGGCGGTGTTCGCCGGCTTGGTGGTGTCCGCCGCGTGGTTCCTCGGATGACGGGACGACGGCTCAAAATCGGCATCGACGTGGGCGGCACGTTCACGCACGCCGTCGCGATGGACGTCGACGCGATGGAGCTCGTGGGCAAGGCCGTCGTGCCGACGACACACCACGCGGAGGAGGGCGTCGCGCGCGGCGTGGTCGAGTCCATGCGCAAGCTGCTCGCCGAGGCGCGCATCCTGCCCGACGAGGTTGCCTTGATCGCGCACAGCACGACGCAGGCGACGAACGCGCTGCTCGAGGGGGACGTCGCGCGTGTCGGCGTGCTGGCACTGGGCTCGGGCGCTCCGGGTCTGCGCGCGCGCCGCGAAGCGAACGTGGGCCAGGTCGATCTGGGCGGCGGTGCCAAGCTGGCGACTTCGTTCCGGTTCCTGGACACGGAGAAGGGCCTGGACGAGGCGCGCGTCCGCACTCTGGTCGCCGAGCTGGCCGCCGAAGGTTGTCTGGCGATCGTGGCCGCGGAACCGTTCAGCGTCGACAACCCGCAACGCGAGGAGCGCGTCTGCGTCCTGGCGCGCGAAGCCGGACTCCCGGCGACGGCGACCAGCGCGCTCTCGCAGCTGTACGGCCTGCGCATGCGCACGCTGACGGCCGTCATCAACGCCAGCATGTTGCCGAAGATGGTCGAGACCGCCGAACGCACGGCGCAGGCCGTCGCCGAGAGCGGCATCACGGCTCCGCTCATGGTCATGCGCTCCGACGGCGGGATCATGGACCTCGCGGCGATGCGCGAGCGTCCGATCCTGACGATGCTCTCGGGACCGGCCGCGGGTGTCGCCGCGGCGCTGATGTACGAGCGCATCACGAACGGCGTGTTCGTCGAGGTCGGCGGCACGTCGAGCGACATCTGCCTGATCCAGGACGGTCGTCCACGGATCCGCCACGCGGAGATCGGCGGCCGACGTCTCTTCGTCCGCACGCTGGACGTGCGCACGGTGGGCGTCGCGGGTGGATCGATGCCGCGCGCGCGCGGTGACCGTCTGTTCGACGTCGGCCCGCGCAGCGCGCACATCGCCGGACTGCGCTACGAGACGTTCGAGCGCGAGGACCTGGAGTTCGAGGTCGTCAACGTGCGCCCCAAGCCGGGCGACGGCGACGACTACTTGGCGCTGCGATCCGGGGACGGATCCGCCGCGACTCACGCCCTGACGCCGACAGGCGCGTCGAACGTCCTCGGACTGGCGACGGGCTACAGCCGCGGGGAGAGCCGTTCGGTGGAGCGCGCGTTCGCCGCGGCCGCTCGCCGGCTGGGTGGATCGCCGCGCGACATCGCCGATCGCGTGCTGTCCCTGGCCTCGCGCAAAGTGATCCCGGTCGTCAAGGCGTTGCTGGCCGAGAACAAGGCCAAGCCTCAGGCCTTCGTGATGGTCGGAGGCGGCGGCGGCGCCGAAGCGATCGTGCCCTACACAGCCAAGGCGCTCGGCATGGAGCACCGAATTGCGCGCCACGCGGAGGTCATTTCCGCCATCGGCGTCGCGCTCGGCATCCTGCAGGACAGCGTGGAGCGGACGCTGCTCAGCCCGAGCGAGTCGGACTTGCTCGCGCTGCGCAAAGAGGCCTTCGATCGCGTGCTGCGCATGGGTGCCGACGCGGCCTCGATCGAGGTCCACGTGGAGGTCGACCGCAAGGAGAAGCGCGTCCGCGCGACGGCGCGCGGCAGCCCACAGATGCGCACGCGCGATCTGGCCGGCGCGCTCCCGACCGACGCCGAGTTGGTCGCGATCGCGGCAAAAATGCTGGGCGTCGAAGCGGGCAGCGTGGAGTGCCTGGAAACGGGCGGGTGGATGCGCGCCTACACGGCCGAGAAGACCGTGCGCGCGTTCTTCGGACTCGTCCCGATGATCCGCACGCCGGTGTGCGCAGTCGACGCCGAGGGAATCGTGCGCTGGTCGACCGACGACGCGTTCACGAGCCGCGTGCGCCCAGCCGAGTTGGAGGCCGCTCTCTCGGCGCAGCTCGAACGCTTCACGACCTGGGGGGATGCGGGGCTCGTTCTGCCCGAGGTGCACGTGGTGAAGCCCAACCAGATCGTGGATCTGTCCGGCCTCGTCGAGGCTGCGCAACTGGTCGCGTTGGCGCGCGCGGAAGCTGCGTCGCTGAGCGCCGACGAGCACGTCGTGCTGGTCGTTCGTCGGCGCGTCTGAGCGCGCTGAAGACATCGCGGGCTTCGGGAAGTCGAGTGGGCCGTCCACACCGACGCGGGGTCGGGGTACGCGCCACGGAAGGTGGGCCCCGTTGCTGGCAGCGTCTCCGATCTCCGAAGTTCGTGCGACGCGGTAAGCGGCACTGCGAACCGACGCTCGAGTCGAGAACCGGGATGGAGGAAAGAGGGACCGGCATCGGGCCACGCACCGCCCCGAGCGCTCGAAGCGGCAGCGAAGTGCGGGTGAGAGGCTCGAAGTTCACGTAGGCGGCTCGAGATCTCCGTCAGCGGGCCTCCGAGTCTTCCGCACACCTTCGCGGCCCGCGTTTGGCCGCGAGGCTCCACGCTGGGCGCATGTGCGCGAAATCATCGGCGCGCCTGAACTGCGCTTGCGCGCCGGATCCAGCGACCTCGGTTGCGGCGTCTTCGGTCGCCTGCTGGAGACGAACTGGGGTCGACAGGTTTCCGACGGTCCGACGGCCGAGGTGGGAGCGCCACGTGCCGCTTGCCGCGTGCCGAGTGCCGAGTGCCGAGTGCCGAGTGCCGAGTGCAAGTGCAAGTGCAAGTGCGAGTGCAAGTGCAAGTGCGAGTGCGAGTGCGAGTGCGAGGCGGTGTGCCCTGCACCAGGCCCAGCTCGTCTTCGCGCACGCTCTCGATCCACGCCCGAGCGACGCCGGCAGCGACCAAACCGACGCCGGCCTCATTGGGCAGTCTCGCCAAATGTCCGCGGAATCATCGCGCGGTCGCGCGGGTGCTCGAGTCGAGCGGTCGGACTTCGACCCCTGAACTCGAGCACGCCAGTCCGCCCGCGACGTGGGGCGCGCAGCGTGTAGAAGGTCTGCGGAATCGAACCCAGCTCTGGGGACCGTCGCCGAGTGCCGAGTGCACGTGCCGAGTGCCGAGTGCGAGCCCTGAACGCTGAGGGCGAGCGCGAAGGCGAGTGCGAGGTCGAGGGCGCTGCACCCGACATGGCTCTTCCTCGCGCATGCTCTCGATCCACGATCGATCGACGCGGGCAGCGACCGAACGAACGTTACTCGTCGAACTCACCGACACCGACCTTGCCAAGCCGTCTCGCCGAATATCCGCGGAATCATCGCGCGGGCGCGCGGGTGCTCGAGCGAGTGGTCGGAGTTCGACTCGTTGGACTCGAGCGCGCTGGTCGGGACGCGACGTGTGGCGCACAGCGTTTCGAATGTCCGCGGAATCAAACTGAGCGCTGGCGGCCGTCTTCACTCGACACTTGTTTTCCCGTGATTTTCGACGACCCGAGTCATCGCCGCGCGTTCTATCGGAAGGAGGGGTCGCTGGTGCACGCGCACACGAACTCCCACGCGCTCATCGAATCTCGCTCGCCGTCACGCAAGCAGTCGCCGTCACACATGCCGTCGCAGTCCCAATCCATTCGCCAGATCGACCTGTTCCGTCGCGGCGGCGCGCGAGTCGGAGCCGGTCGCAAGCCCAAGGGCGACCGCCCGCTCGTGCCGCACGACACACGCGCGCGCGTCACGCGTCACACGCCGGTCCTCGTCACGACGAGGCTCCTCGCGGGGCTGCCCAACCTGCGGCGCGAACGCACCCTTGCGCTTCTGCGCGAGACGCTCGCCGCGGGCGCAGACCGATTCGGCTTTCGGCTGATCGAGTACTCGATCCAGTCGAACCACATGCACTTCGTCGCCGAGGCGCAGGACGAGATCGCACTGGCGCGCGGCATGAAAGGGCTGCTCGTGCGCGTCGCGAAGGCGCTGAATCGCTCGTGGGAACGGACGGGCCGCGTCGTGGGCGATCGCTACCACGCGCGTGTCCTGAAGACGCCGCGCGAGGTGCGCAACGCGCTCGTCTACGTGCTGCAGAACGCGCGCAAGCACGGCGCGCGCATCCTCGGCATCGACGCGCATTCGTCGGGCCCGTGGTTCAGCGGGTGGATGGATCGGACGCCCAAAAGTGAGCGCGCCTTGCCCGCGGCGAGTTCGTGGCTACTCGTGGTGGGATGGCTGAAAGGCGGACGCATCGCGACGAGCGAGGCACCGACGAGCGAGGCACCGCGACCGGAGCCCGGTGCGGGGGCCCGGGCGCAATGCAGGGCCTGATCCGACGACGGCGCACGGCGACGCGCTCGCAGAAGCGCAGGCCGACGCGTAGGCCGACGCGCTCGGCGACGCGTTCGCTGACGCGCAGGCTGGCGCGCCCTCCAACTCGCACGCGGACGCGCCCGCGGACGCGCCTGCCGACGCGCACGCCAGCGCGCCCTCCAACTCGCCCACGGACGCGCGCTGTGGGAGTGCGCGCCCCGGGCGTGTCGTGGATCCAAACCCCGAGCGTGCACGCCGCGGACCCGCATGACTCACCGGCGGCCGAGTCGCGGTCCGTGAACACAGAGTCTGCGAACCAGCACGCGCGTGCGACCCCACACGCACACCGGCTGCGCCAGACATCGAGCGCACGGGCTCTCAGATTCATGTTGCGACGCTCCGCAGCGCGAGAGCGTGTGAATTCCTCACATGCTCTGTGCGCAGAAACCGCCGAGAATTCCGCAGCTTTCAGCGGCGCAGCGCGTCGAGCGCGGCGCAGTACTCGCCACGCGTGGAACCGGGGCGCCAAGCTCCGATCGCCGCGGACTCGCTGCAAATTCCGGCCGCGTCACAGCGCCGCGCGAGCTCGGCGACCTCGTGCTGAGTGAGGCCGGCATCGGGCGCGAACAGTAGCGGGTCGCTCGCGACGATCAGCCCACGGATGGCCAGTCGCTGGATCGGCTGGAAGTGAACGTGGGTGTCCACGACATCCCGCATGGGGACGAGCATCGTGCGCTCTCCCAGCAACGCCTCCTGCACGTCGCGCGCGGCCAGATCGCGCGGCTCCACCCCGTGCTTCACGGACAACGCCGCCGCGGCACCGGCGGCTTGACCGATCAACATGACGACCGGCTGTAGACGCGAGCAGCCGTTCACGATGTGCGACACGCCGATGGACTTCTCGGCGACGACCAGCCCGTCGACCTCGCGCGGCACGAGCGCCGACAGGGGCACCTGGAACGCCGCGTTCTTCGGGTACTCCTCGACGAGGCGTTGCGCGGGAGGCAGGTGGCTCTTCGAATGGTGGTGATCGAGGTAGTAGTCCCCGACCGCGATCGCATCCGACTGCATGGGTGGTCTGGGATCGTCGCCTACCGGCACGACGTCGCCTTCGAGCATCCAACGCATCGGCACGACACGCCGCGACTCGCGGACGTAGGGCAGGAAAGGCAGCGCGTCGGCGGTGCCGAACTCCGCGGTGGCGAGCCCCCACTCCGGATGGCCGAGCTCCTCCTGGATGTGGTGGACGAAGGCCAGCGTGCGGGCCTTCGCGTCGCGGATGCAGCGCGCGCGCGCCTCGACACCTCCGAACAACCCGTCGGCGGGGCTGTCGTTCGAGTGGAACGGCCAGTTCAACATGAACTTGCCGTTCGGTAGGAGCCCGTAGCCGAGGAAGCTGTCCCAGTCGTGGAGACCGTGGTTCAGCTCGCGCTCATCGGGCCGCGTGCAGAAATCACTCGTTGCGCAGTCGAACCCGCGCGGGTCGTAGCCCGTCGGCCTGGGCACCGACGGCGCGCGTCCTTCGAAGCGCTGCAGGATGGCCACGTAGGTCAAGTCCTGGAGCTCCATGTCCGGTTTCTCCGGCGCGTCGTGCTCGCCCAGTTCGGCGCGTGATTCCCGACCCAGCCGATACGGAACCTGGGCGAGTTCGAGGACGTCCCCCGTCTCCGTCGCCTCGATCGTGACGCGCGCGCGCACCTCGAAATCGCCCTCTGCGCGGCGAATGCGCGCCCCCAGGACGCGCCCGCCTTCGCGCAGCACGGCGAGACACTCGCTCTCGAACCACACCTCCGCGCCGCTCTCGCGCACCAGAGTCTCGATCACGCGCGCCGCGAGGTGGGGTTCGAAGCACGTGTTGCTGACCCAGCCCGTACGGACGTTCCCGGGCCCACCGTAGTACGCCTCGATCTGCGCACGAAACGAGCCGAAGAACCCGCTTCCTAACGCGCCTTCGTTGCCATCCAATGCACTGACGCCGGCCGCGCTCACCATGCCGCCGAGCCAGGGGCTCGATTCGATCACGAG
>JBBQCC010000101.1:0-13246 GCA_038318285.1 Planctomycetota bacterium
GAATGTGCGCTTGGTGCACGTTCGGCGGCGGGAAAACGGCGGAGGGCAGCCTGACTCCGTACTACGGCACCCAGAGGATGTCCAACCCGTTCGACAGGTTGTACGTCGAGGGCGTGCAAAACGGCGCGGGGTTGCGGTACCACGCCTGGTAGTAGCGGAAGTCGCCGCCGCTCGGCACGTTGCTCTGCGCGGACAGCATCGGCGCACCGGACACGCCGAAGCCCCATCGACTCTGGCCGACTTGTGTCAGAAGCCTCGCGAGCATGACGATCGCGCCACCGACGCAGCGCTTGCCGTCGCCGAACGGTACGCCCGCACCGGAATTCAGCGTCGTCGTGCCGCACAAGAACAAGACGGTGGTGTGCGTCGGCAGGCCGCGCACGTAGAGCGTCAGCGTGTCGTCTTGCGTGTGCGCCCCGCCTTCGGCGCTGAGCACCGCACCCGCGCCAGCCGAGTTCGGACAGCCGCCCTGCCACGCCCCCGCGACTCCACACGGGCACGCGCTGGACGAGCCGTCACCCGAGCAGAACGGCTGTCCGATCGCGCACGTGGTGACGAAGATGTCCCCCACGCCGTTCAAGTCGGCGATGGCGAAGTCGTCGCCGGCGTAACCGAACGCGGCGCTCGAGCCGTCGGCGGAGAGCGATGCGGACCCGATGTCTGCCTGCGCCGGGAATCCGTTGAGCGACTGCAGGAATCGTTCGGTGCGTCCGGCGTGGCGATCACGACGGAAGACCTCGCGCAGCGTGTTCGGATCGAACGACACGAAGTCGGCGCCCGCGCTCGAGAAGACCACGTACCGGCCGTCCTGCGAAACGACGGGAGCCCACGAACCCTCCATGCTCTCGCCACCGGTGTACGTGATGCTCACGCGCTCCACGGCACCGGTCGTGCGATCCAGGACGAACGCGTCCACCGCGCCGTTCGTGTCGCCCGACACGAGGTCCGGCGCGCTGCTCGTGAACCCGACGAAGCGACCGTCGGGCGTCGTCGAGTAGAGGTCGGTGAAACCGTTCGGCGCGCCGCCGCCCGGAGCCTGGATCAAGAACTCGGTCGTCCCGGCCGAGCGGTCGCGCACGAACACGTCCAGGTCGGCGTTCGTGTCCCCCGCGACCAGCGTCGACGCGCTGCTGCCGAAGAACACGAACCGGCCGTCGGGCGTGATGAAGGACGACAGCGTGCCCGAACCCGACGAGTCGTCGCCCTCCGCGCCGGTCGTCGAGACGCTGATGCGCTCGATCGTGTCCGCCACGCGGTCGCGCAGGAACACGTCGCGCAGCGCATTCGTGTCGCCGGGCACGAGGTTCCCCGCCCAGCTGGCGAACAGCACATAGCGTGCATCGATTCCGCCGAGCGTCGCGCCGAACGAGGGCCCGTCGCCGAGCGTTCCGCCCACGCCGCGGCTGACGCGCTCGATCGTGCCGTTCCAACGGTCGCGCAGGTACACGTCCAGCGCGTTGTTCGTATCCGTGGCGTCGAGCGTGGTGGAGCCGGTGTTGAACGCGACGAAGCGACCGTCGGGCGAGATCGCCGGGTACGAGCACGAGAGGTCGCACTCGACGCCACCGACGCCGATGCTGACACGCTCGATCGTCCCCAGTTGGAGGTCGCGCAGGAACACGTCGCCGACGCCGTTCGTGTCACCCGGAACCAAGTTCGTCGCGGTCGAGACGAAGACGACGTAGCGACCATCGGGTGTCATGACGGGTTGGTTCGACGATCCGTCGCTCTCCACGCCGTTCGCATCGACGCTGATCCGGTCGATGACGCAAGTCTGCGCTGCTGCCGTGGGCGCGAGCAGGCCGAGCACGATCGCTGTCCTCCGCACGAGGATCGATCCTACGCGCGACGCCCCACGACGACCACGTGGAAGCCCAGCAGCGACAGTCCGGGGATCGCGCACACGACGCGGTCGACGGCCAGGAAGGCGCGCGTGATCCAGGCGTTGCCCGGGATGTACTTCAGGATCCCGAGGTGGTCCGGGAACCCGGCGAACACGTAGGCGAAGACCCCGTACTTCTTCACGACGTCGACGCGGAAGCCCGCCTGCTGGCACAGATCCACGATGCCGCGCCTCGTGAAGCCCTGGTCGCCGATGTCGAAGTGCGGGCTCTTCTTGTAGAGCAGCCAGCGCGAGAAGCGGATGAACGGGTTGTCGTTGCAGGGCTCGCTCATGACGAGCACGCCGTCCTCGCGCAACGTGCGCCGACAGTTCGCCAGGAACCCGACGTGATCGCGTGTGTGGTGCAGGCTGCCCTTGCAGAACACAACGTCGAATGCGCCGTCCTGGAACGGAAGCTTCTCGGCGTCGCCGGTGACGAGCCGCGCGCCGGGCACGTACTGCTCGCTGACCAGCAGCATGTCGTGGCTGATGTCGAGGCCGACGGCGCCGGGCAGTTTCTCGGACAGCTCGGCCAGGAAGAACCCGGTTCCGCAGCCGATGTCGAGCACCCCGCGCGAGTCAGCCGGCGCGTGCGAGATCATCTCGGCGTGCCAATCCTGCTGGAACAGGCGCGAGAACTCGAACCCGTAGCGGTACGCGTACCGCGGAGCGAGCGCCTTGTGCAGTTCGATCTGGGCTTCGGCGTTCGAGGTCGACATGCGCGGCGCGGCCCGGAAGTCTAGCAGCCGATCGACGGTCAGCCGGGCGGTTTCACGGCCTTGTCCGCGCAGCCGATCGCACGAGATCGAGGTAGGATTCGAGCGCGAATCCGTGCTCGGCCCCTGACCCACGAGCGCGATCCGCACGCACGATGGGCACGCACGCCGAGCACGAACGATTGGCCCGTATCGTCGCCGCGAGCGGCATCGCGGCCGTCCTCGCGCTCGCTGGCGCCTGGAGCGACGTCCTGCCGGGCGGGTGGCGTCTGCGCGGCATCGTGGAGGCGCACGCGACCCGCGAGGCACGCGAGCGCGCACGACACGCCGCCGAACGCCTGCAGACCTTTGCCGCAGAGTCTCCCGACGAATCCCGCGGCGCCGTCGTGTTCCTGGGCTCGTCCACGATCGAGCGCTGCCCGCTCGAGACGCTTTTTCCCGATGTCCGCGCCGTGAACCACGGCATCGGCTGGGCCGGAGCACGCGAACTTGCGGCGCACCTCGACGCCCTCCTGATCGGTGATCCGCGCGCGATCGTGCTGTACGCGGGTTCACCCGACCGCCTCGCGGGTCCGCTCGACGTCGAGGGTGTGATCGGATCGATCGAGCACCTCGCCCGAGCCGTCCGCGCGCGCGCGCCCACCGCGCCCGTGCTGCTGCTCGGGCTACTGCCCAGCACCACGACACGGGGCGCCGAAACCGAGGCGTTCCGGCGCATCGAGGACGGCATCGGGCGCATCGCGGTCGAGTTCGGTTTCGCGCACATCGATTTCACGGACACCGAATTGGTCGACGCGGCGGGCGCACTGCGGGAAACCCTCTCCGTGGACGGCCTGCACCTGTCTCTCGAGGGCTACGCGATCTTCGCGCATCGTTTGCGCACCGCGCCCGAGCCGTTCGCGACCCTCCTGGCGCGCTGATCGCTTCCAGCGGCGGCCCCTCGGCGACCGAAAGAGTTTCTTCGGACCGCGCGCGACGTGTCGCCAGAAGCTTCGCTCCGTGACGTCGGGTCGGCACAATCGCGTCACAATCGCGGCGCGCCGGTCCCGCGCGCCAAGCCCCCCGAGAATCGCGTGTTCAAGAGCGTCGGCAGCACCTGGATCCTCAACGTGCTGCAGATCGCGTCCGTCCTGACGCTGTCGCCGTACGTGATCGGGAAGCTGGGCGACGGTCCGAACGGACTGTGGGTGACGATCGTGTCGTTCACCGGTCTGCTCGGCCTCCTGATCCTCGGTATCCCGATGGCATCCGTGCGCTTCGTTGCCGAGGCGATCGGCAAGCACGACCACGCGGGCAAGGCCGCCGCGATCTCGACGTGTCTCGCGATCTGCTTGGCGCTGGGCGTCGGCGCGTTGATCGTCGGCGCGGGCCTTTGGTGGGCGTTCGACGCGCGCTACCTGACGGGCGAGCTGGCGGTCGGACTGGACCCCGCGAGCCTCGACGGCGCGCGCATCGCGTTCGCGGTGGTCGTCGTGCAGGTCGCGCTCGGGTTCGCGCTGCGTCTGCCGCACGGGATCCTCGATGCGCACGGCGATTTCGTGGCCCGCAACGCCGTCATGGCGGGCGAGATCGCGCTGCGGTTCACGCTGACGCTGGCGGTCCTGCACTGGAGCCCGACGCTGCCGGCGCTGGCCGGCGTACTGATCACGTCGTCGCTGGCGGAGTTCGCGGCGGCGTTCCTGGTGCTGAAGCGCCGCCACCCGGATGTGCGCTTTTCGCTCGGGGCCTTCGACCGATCGATGGTGCACAAGATCCTGGCGTTCAGCACGTGGGCGTTGCTGCTGAACGTCGGCGCGTTGCTCGCGTTCCGCATCGACGCGCTGGTCATCGGCGCGTACCTGCCGGCCGAGGCGGCGACGCAGTTCGACGTCGGCAACAAGTTCTTCGACCCGCTGACCAGCCTCGTCATCGCCGTCAGCGCGGTCGCGATGCCGCTGGCAACGAAGCTGTCGGCCGCGGGCCGTACGCACGAGCTGCGCGATGTGTTCCTGAAGTGGTCGAAGATCTGCCTGTCGCTCGTGCTGATGATCAGCCTTTACCTCCTGGTCCTCGGCCCGTCGTTCCTGGGCGCCTGGGTCGGCGAGCGCTTCGTCGAGCCGTCGGGGAGGGTGCTGCAAGTTCTCACGCTGTCGTTCCTCGTCTGGCTGCCCGTTCGCGGCGTGGCCATCGCGGTGCTGTTCGGCGTCGGGCGACCGCGCGCGGCGGCGCTGGGATTCCTGGCGATGGGCGCAGTGAACCTGATCGTCAGCTTGTCTCTCGTGAACTCGATGGGGATCCTGGGCGTCGCCTTGGGCACCGCCGTCCCGAACTTCGTCTTCGCGCTCTACGTCCTGGTCCTCGCGTGTCGCGAGATCGGCGTGCCGCTGCGCGACTACGCCGGTTATGTCCTGGGCAAGGCGGCGATCGGCAGCCTGGTGCCGATCGGGTTCCTGCTGGCGGTGCGCTACGGCCTCGCGCCGACGGACATGACCACGCTGCTGGCCGCAGGCGTCGCGATGGTCGTCGTGTTCGCGTTCACCTGGATCGCATTCGTGTACCGCAACGATCCGTATCTCGATGTCACGGGCATGCTGGCGCGCATCCGTTCGCGCGGCGCCGGGGGGCCGCGTTGAACGGCGTGGGCCTGATCGCGACGTCCGTCGCGGGGCTGGTCGCGACGATCGCGCTGGCCGAGCTCGCCGCGCGCGCGTGGCTGCGCCGTCGCGGCGGCTACTACGTGTGGGCGCCGGGATCGCGCATGCGCCTCGAGATCGACCGCGAAGCACTGCCGATGCTCGAGCCGATCGTCGAGCACGCGATCAACTCCGACGGCGAGCGTGGCGACGAACCGCGGCCTGCGCACGAGTCGTTCCGCGTCCTTGTCGCGGGCGGCAGCGCGGCCGAGTGCTACTTCCTCGACCAGAAAACTCAGTGGCCGTACGTGCTGCAGCAAGCGCTCTCGACGCCGGAGAACCTGGATCGCCTGCACGTGAAGCACGTGCACGTCGGCAACATCGCGCGCTCGCTCGTCACCGCGCGACACATCGACCGGATCCTGGAGAAGACGCTCGATCGCTACGGACACATCGACGCGATCCTGTTCTTCGTCGGGGCCAGCGACGTCGTGACGTGGATGGAGCACGGTACGCCGGCGGACATCGACGAAACGCCCATCCCCGCGGGCCAGGTGTTCGCCCAGCACCCCGAGGGTCCGTTCGGCTGGACGCCGCGCAAGGCCGCGATGCGACGCATCGCCTCGGGCCTGAAGCGGCGCGTGCTCAAGCCCTTGGAGTTGCGCGAACGCGCTGGAAAACGGCTCGTGGAAGTGCGCGCGATGCGCGCCAACGCGAAGGAACTGCTGGACACGCCGCCCGATCCGACGCCGATGCTCGACCACTTCGAGCGCTGGTTCGAGAGCTGCCTACGCCGCGCACAGGCGAAGGCGCCGATCGTGCTGGCGGTCCGTCAACCGTGGCTCGAGCGACCGTTCACCGAGGCGGAGTCGCGCTGGCTGTGGAGCTACGCCGTCGGCCGCCCCTACCACCAGGAATGCACGACGTACTTCACGCACGCGGCCGCGTGGAAGCTGCTGCGCGCGCTCGACCAACGCGCCGACGAGGTCGCGCGGCGGCTGGGCGTGCCGCAACTCGAGTTGATGCCGATCCTGCCCGCCGACTTCGACACGTACTACGACGAGCAACACCACACACCCGCCGGTTGCCGACTGGTGGGCGAAGCGGTGGCTAGCGCGCTGCTCGCGCTGACGTAGGGATCGATTCGATACCCCGCAGGAACAGAGCGGACCTAGCCGCACTGGTTCATCCCCGTTTCGAGTCGACGAACGTGGGAACATCGTGCCTGGCACACTTTGGAGGTGCAGAGCGTGCCTGGCACACTTTGGAGGTATTCGGGGCTGCTCCGTTCAGCGCGTTCGGCGTGGCAGTGCGGCGTGCGCCAGCAGGCCGAGCGCAACGATGTGCACGAGCTGCACGGCGTGCAGGCCGAAGCCGGTCGCGAGCGCGAGGTCGCGCGGCACGCCGAGCACGCCGAAGCCGAGCACCCAGCCGAGTTCGAGCGTGCCGAAGTTCGCGAATGCGCTGACGGGAATCAGGCTCGTGAGGATCGCGAGGCTCGAACCGAACGTCGCCTCGGCCAGTGTCGTGGACTCGGGCAGGCCGAGTGCGCGCGCGAGCACGGCGCAGAAGAGGAAGATGCTGAGCCAGATCGGCACCGACACGAGGCTCGCGCGCAGAAGGCGACCCTCGCCGCCGGCTTCCTTCAACGCGGCGGCGATGCCGTCGATGCGCAGCGCGGCGAGGTCGCCGAAGCGCGTGCGGCCCAGGCCCAGGAAGCGGATCGTCCCGCTCGCAAGCCGCGCCAAGAGGTCGCTGCGCGCGGTCAGCCAGAACCCTGCGATCGCGCACGCCGCCAGCGCCACGCCGAGCGGCACGAACCATGCGATCGCCGGGAACGCGTGCGACGCGGCCAGCGCGAAGCAGGCGACCGCGAATCCAGCCGCCAGCACGGTCATGTCGAGCAGGCGTGACACGACGAGCGACGCGATGCCGGCGTGCGCCGGCACGCCGCACGCGCGCTGTGCGTACCAGACAAAGGTCGCCTCGCCGAGCTTGGCCGGCAGCACGAATGCCGCCAGCGTGTGCGCACCGCACACCGCCAAGAACGGCCCGGGCCGAACGTGTACGTCGCGCGGCAGCAGGATCGCGAAGCGCCACGCGCGCAAGAGGTACAGCGCGACGTGCAGCGCGAAGGCCGGCAGCCACGTCGCCAAGGTGAGCTGACCCAGCGATGCGAGGATCTCACTCGGCCGCACGCCGCCCCACCACAGGACGAGCGCGGTCAGACCTCCGGCCACGAGCACCGACACGGCGACGCGGGCGAGGGTCTTCAATGCAATTGGGGGGCGGGCAGTGTCGCGCCGGGCATTCTCGAGGCGGGATGCGTGCGGCGCGTGATGCACGCACCGTCGACGCGCATCGGATCCTCCCGATCCGTCACTCGAACTTCACGTGCGTTCCGCCGGAATCCTCGGCCAGCCACTCGAGGATGTTCAGCCGTCCACCGACCGCGATCGTGTTGATCACGACGTGTCGGTTCTGGTTCCACTCGTTGACGTGCTCGCGGATGAGGAACGGCTCGACGACCTCGCCCGCCGACGGTTCGCCGTCGCTCATCACGAAGATCGTGTCGATCTCGCGGTCGGCGAACGCCTCCTTCAGCGAGTCGTAGAGGTTCGTCCCGCCGAACGCGAGCAGCTTGTCGACGTACGCCAATGCCTGCGCGCGGTGCGTGTCGTCGCACGCGACCAGCCCGCCGTCGACCCAGCGTTCCACGCCTGACGAGAAGACCATCACGTTGAAAAACGCGCCTGAATCGAGGTTTTCGAGGCACTTCTTCATCTCCTCGCGCGCGACTTCCATGCGCGAGAGGCCGCGACGACCCTTGTATTCCTCGTCGAGCTTCTCCTCCATCGATCCCGAGATGTCGAGGATGAAGAGGACGTGTCGGCTGATGATCTTGATGCCGAAGAACTCGCTCTTCACGCGCGTCGTCTGACGCAGGCGGTATTCCTCCTCGCCCGACTTCACGCGCTCCAGGTCCGCGTCGGACAGCAGTTGGAACTTGTCCTTGCTGTTCGCCCACCACGTCTCCCACGACTTCGCGTCTTCTTGGAACGGCTGGCCGGTCAAGCGCCACAGCGCCTGACCGAACTCGCTCAGGAGCCGCCCTTCCTCCTTGGACATGTGCGCGACGATCGCCGACACGGCCTCGATCGAGCGCATCTTCTCGAGCGCTTCCAACGCCGCGAGACGCGTCGACCAGTTCGGGTCCTCCAGCGCGCCGACGAGCCGCTCCAAGTGAGTGCGATCGCTGGTCGAACCCAACTGCGTCAGCGCCATGCTGCGCAGCTCGGAGTCATCGTTCTTCGTGTACGCGATGAGCTGCTCGACCCACGCCGGATCGCCCTTGCGCACGCGCGCCGCCGCGTCGATCGCGGCGCGGCGCACGTCTGGGTCCGTGGCCTTCTCGAACAGCTGCGTCAGCACTGTCCCGGCGCCGGCGTAACCGCGTTCGCCCAGGATCTTGGCCGCCGCCGCGACGACCTCGGGCTCCTTGTCGGAAAGCATCTTCAACAGAGCCTTGTCGACACGTTCATCCTGCACGGATCGAACGGCGTAGATCTGGAACAACTTGTCGTTCGTCTTGCCCCGACCGAGCTCGCTGATGAGCCCCTTGTTCACGTCCGGATCGTTGAAACTTGCGAGGATTTCGGCCAATCCGCGTCGCAGCTCCACCGGCACGTCGTTGCGGATGGCACGCTTGATGAAGTCGGGCGCCGCCTTCGTGCCGTCGATCTTGGCGACGATGCGTGCCGCGACGACGCGGTTCTCCGCGCGCTCGCCGTCGTTCTTCACGACGCCCCAGGCGATCTCGACCGTCTTCTTGTCCCCACGCTGCGCAAGCTCCTCCAGCGCGCGCTTGCGCACGAGGTAGTAGCCATCGTGCGTCGCCGCCTCCACCAACTCGTCGACCGTCAGTTTCGGCGCGAGCACGTCGAAGCACGACTGACGCATCGGCGCCGTGACGACGCCCGCGCGCGGTGGCGCATCCTGCTCGCCGTCCTTGTCGTTCTTGCCCTTCTTGGGTTTGGGCTTGGGCTTGGGTTTCGGCTTGGGCTTGCTCTTCCCGTCCTTGGCGTCCTCGTCGGCCTTGGGATTCCAAATGTGGCGGTACCAGGCGTGATCCTCCTCCGAGGAGAGCCCGATGTGCGCGTCGAGCGCGCGCTCGCGCACCGCATCGTCCGCCGCCGACTTGACGATCAGCTCCAACCAGTGCTTGCCGCTGACGGAGCACGAGCCGAGCGCCTCGACGGCCGCGCGACGCAGTTCGGGCTCCGGACCCGCGGTCGCTTCGTCGGTCAGGCGCTGCATCGCCTTCTGCTCGCACTCGGGCACGCCGTCGAAGAGCCGCAACGAGCGGATGACCTCGCGCTTCATGTACACGGTTTGAAAGGACGAGTACGCCTCCAGCAGCGCATCGAGCGCGCGCACGGTCCGCAGACCGGCCAGCGACGTCAGCACGTCCTCCTTGGTGCGGTCGCCGTCCGTCTTGATCTTGGCGACCAGCTCGTCCGTCTTGTCGGTCGTCCCCTGCGCATCCTGCGCGGCGGGAGCGGGAGCGAACACGGCTCCAAAGGCGACGACGAGGGCCGCGAGGGCGAGGAAAGCAGACCGAATCGGCCGGCGCGCGACGGGTTGTTGTGTGTTGGGCAAGGCAGTTGCAGTCGCTGGGCCCTTCGCAAGGACCGTCGCTGAGGCGGGAACGAACAGGAGTCGAGCCATGAGATCGGAAACCTCTTCCAGCGGACTGTCAACTTCGAACGCGGTCGAGTCGATAGGTCTCGTCCCGCTCCTCGCCCCGCGTTTTGGGCCGGACCGGCGCCCCGTGCCTGCCCATTCCATCCCGAATCCGAACTCTTCCGACTCCCAAAGCCCGCTGGCCGGCATTCCGCCGCTGCTGTCCGCCGACCGCGCGCGGACACTGCTGCGGCGCCTGCGCGACCTGAACCTGGTCGCCGGGCCCGTGGCTCTTTCGCGCGGCGTTTTCGTGACGATCGCCGGTTGTCTGTCGCTCGACGGCCCGGCCGAAGCAGGCGTGCGCTACCTGCTGCGCTTCGTCGACGGCACGGAACGCGTGCTGGAGATCGGCTGGAACGGCGTCGGACTCGTGATGAGCGTCTTGGGACCGGGTCACGCGGACCTGCGCACGCTGCGCGTTCCGGTCGGCTGCGATGCCGAAGGCCGCGCGTGCGCACCGGCGATCGGTGCACGCGTGACACCGGACACGACGGACCGGCGCGAGCTCGAGCATTTCTTGCGTCGGGTCGTGCGGTCGATCGCGCGCTGAGCGCGCGATCCAGGCTCACTTCGGCGCCACCGCCATTTCGACGAATCCCTGCGGTGAACCCGCGTCGACAGCGAGTGTCCCGTCCCGCGCGGCGAGCATCCCAAGCGCCAGGGAAAGGCGTGCTCCGCTTATTCCCTCGCTGGCGAACCCCACACTCGCGTGCATGGGATACGGGACTCCACGGCGCACGATTCGTGACCATGCCAGCGTGAGCGCGAACGAAGGTCGAATCCCATTGTCGTCGGGCGCAGGCAGTCGCTCACTCGGAACGCGCATCGACTCGTCGTTGGTTGCGAACCACTTCCACACTTGGTTCGTGCTCTCGCTTCCGTAGAGGACGAGTGGTTCGCCGTTCGATCCGAGCAGGGATCGGAAGCGGATCTTCGCGTCTTCGCCCGCGTCTTCTCCGAGGAACTCGACGTCCGACATCACGAACGGGGCCGCTCCGCACGCGTACCAGAGCGTTTGTTGATCGAGTCGGGCGCGCGCCAGGAGCGCGGCCGTTTCCTCGGCGGATCCGAGCGTGCCGTAGATCAGTGCCGAGTCGTCCGCAATGTTCGCTTGCGGTCGTCCCCCCAAGGACTCTCGGCCGATTTCGCGCTGATCAGGCGACAATCGCCGACGATCATAGCTGGCGTCTCGATCGCACAGCAGCTCGCGCGCAGCCTCGTCGTCCCCGCCGTCGTACACGCAGACCGGGCCGACGTTTCCTGCGCGGCCGGGCGTCGAACCGCACTCGTCGCTGATGCCCTCGTAGTAGATCCGGCCCAAGGCCATCGACAGCGGAGCGACGCAGCCGACTTCGCGCCAGTCGGTCAGCATCGGTCTGCACGCATCGGTCGGGACGAAGAAGTGCCCATAGTGCACGTGCAGCCCGCTCACAGGTCGGACGCTGGCGTTGAACACGGGGAAGTAGAGGTCGCCGAACGCCTTGTCCTGGCCAGTGATGTCCGGCCAACCGACGTCCCACGTCCCGATCACGCAACGCGTCGACGGCTTCCACAGTTCGAGCTCCCAATCTGCACTCGCATCGACGGCGAACAGACGGTTCCTGCCCTTCTGCAGCGCGATCGGCACGCCGCGGTCGCCGCGTCGATCGGGGTCGCCGATGAACACAGAACCGTTCACGACGAGCCAACGTGCGGCGCTCAGGCGCGCCATGCGGACCTCGTCCACGTCAGATTCGACGATCGTGAACGCGCAAGCCGCCGACGCGAGCGGCGGCGCTAGCGAGGCAGCCCAACCCGACTCGCCAAGGTGAGGCGACTCGCGTGTCGGATCGAGGATCCAAGGGAACGCGAGGAGCGCCGGATCCTCGCTCGTGCTCGAAACCGAGATCCAATTGGGCGGGACGATCGGCGACACTTCCGGCAGCGGGTGCTCGCGGTGCGGACCGCCGATGTGACCGAAACTCCAGATGGAATCGTCTTCGCGCCAGTCTTGCGCGCGCGCCCGCGCGGACACGATCATGAGTGCGAGCACCAGGTAGATGGATCGATTGCGGAGCACGGTTCAGACCTCCGTGGACTGCACCGCCGTGCGTCGCGAAGACTGCGCAAACAATCGCGAATCCTCGGGCGTGCTCGATGGGAATCGATGCGGCAGACTTCGTTCTTTCGCGCAGCCGACCAGGCCTCGCGAAAGCCCCACGATGGCCAAGACCTACACCACCCTCGCGCGCGCGCACCACGAGCTCTACCAGTCGATTTCCGACTACAGGAAGGACTTCCGCGACCTCGCGAAGCTGCTGCGAAGGGTACAGGCGAAGCGCGTGCTCGAGATCGGTTGCGGGTCGGGCAACCTGGCGCCGATGTTCGTCGATGCCGGCTACGACTACGTCGGCCTCGATGTGTCCGCGCCGTTCCTCGCCATCGCGCGCGAGCTCGCCCGGGGTGCGCGGTTCGTGCGTGCTGACATGCGCGATTTCGACTTGCGACCGCGTTTCGACGCCGTGCTGATCACCGGTCGAACGTTCACGCACATGACGACGAACCGCGACGTGCGCGGCGCGCTGCGAGGTGCGCGAAACGCGTTGCGACCGGCCGGACTGTTGGTCTTCGACAACTTCGATGCCGAGTCGATCTTCACGAACAAGAAGCGCCGTTTCGTGAACGAGGCTGCTTGCGACGACCGACGCTACCGCCGCGTCGTGGTCAACACACTTCTGCCCGAGCGCGGTTGGCTGTGGCGTTGGAATGCGACGTGGACGATCCGCGAGGGCCGTTCGCGTCGGACGGTGCGCGACGAGCGGATCCTGCGCGCGTTCACACCCGACGAGCTCGCGCTGCAGCTGCACTTGGCCGGATTCGAGAAAGTCCGAACTCGCCGCAGCGGTGCGTGTCTGACCACGGTCGGCCGGCGCGCTTGAGAATCGCACACTCCCGCTGCCGAGTCCGCGATGTCAGGATCTGCTGCGATGCAGGACCGCCACGCACTGTTCGGCGCCGTGCTGGGCACCATCCAGGCCGAACTCGATTGGGAGCGGCTGGGGCGGGCGTACTGCGAGGGCGACGGCACGGACTTCTTCGACGTTGAGCTGCGCGAGCAATGGCTCGACATCGGATTGCAGATCGCGGATGTGATCGCGCGCGAACTGCGCGGAGCGAGCGGGCGCAGCTTGTACGTCGGCGCGGCCCTCGGCGAGGTGCCGACGATGCTGGTCGAGAGCATCGTGCTGGGCCGCGACGTCGTCTGGATCAACTTGCCCGGCGATGAGATCGACGAGCTGACGCGCGTGATGCGA
>JBBQCC010000102.1:0-12948 GCA_038318285.1 Planctomycetota bacterium
CGCATGTGCGCGACGCCGGTCTTCTTGCGGTCGAAGCCTTGCGACCAGTCGAACTCTTCCTCGGTGTCGACGACGACGACGAGCGTGGGCTGCTCGAACGCACTCGCGGGCACGGCGGTGACGGGACCGCGCCAAGTCCAGGGTGTTGCTGCGATGTCCGTGCGGGCGTCGTTCACGATCCGGGTGATGGTATTCGACGTGCGCGAAGTTGATGAGCGTGCCGGGCACGTTTCTCCACGCCATCCGCCCCTTCATCGCCCGCTGGAGAGCCACTTCTCGTCGCTCGCCCTGGAGTGGTCCGCGCACGTCGCGCTGTCGATCGCGCCGCGTCACTCGCGCCGAAAGGCCGGCGAGTTCACGCCCACCGCGTCACTCCGAGCAGCGATACGCGTCGACGCAGCCTGCGAGGAAATTCCCCAGAACGAATGTTGGCGAAGTGAGCCAGGCACCAAGTGCCCACGTTCGGAACGAACACCGACCAAGTGTGCCAGGCACCGGATGACGGGCGAAGTGTGCCTGGCACGGAGTGCCGGGATTCAGGCCTTCTCTTCGCTCTCCGCTTCTTCCTCTTCTTCTTCCTCTTCGTCCTCGGCGTTCTCGGCGAGGCGTTGCTCGATCTCTTCTTCGCTGGCTTCGCGCACGCCGAGCACGCGGATGTCGAAGGTCACCTGTTGGCCTGCGAGGGGGTGGTTGGCGTCGAGCGTGATCGAATCGGGTGAGATCTCGAGCACCTTCATCTCGAGGTCTTCGAGTTCGTCCGACTCATCGTCGTGCTTGATCTGCACCGAGATCCAGTCGCCGGGGACGATCTCGGCGTCCTCGGGGAACTCGCCGCGCGGCACGGCGACGATGCCGTCGGCGTTGTACTCGCCGTACGCCTTCTCGGGCGGCAGCTCGATTTCGAGCACGGCGCCTTCCTCGACGCCGTCGAGTTCTTCTTCGAGGCCCGGAGCGATCTCGCCGTACCCGTGCAGGTAGGTCATCGGATCCGCGGCTTCCGCGCTCTCCACGACCTCGCCTTCGGAGTTCTTGAGTTCGTAGGCCAGGTCGACGATGCAGCCTTTGCGGATCTTCAAGATTCGTTCTTCTGGGGGACCAACTTGGGTTGGCCAACGCTGGGTTGAGTGGCGCTTGGTAGAACGGCGCTCGGAGAGCCGGGGGGCGTCGCCTCGCCGGTCTTGCTGCGCTCGCGGGTCAGGTAGGTGTAGCCGTGCAAGCCGGCTTCGTAGCGACGGTAGAGGAGGGCCGATTCCTCGAAGGTGATGCGGTCCTCTTCGAGCGACTTCTCGACGCTGCGACGCAGGCTCTGCAAGAGGTCGGCCTCGAAGTACTCGACGTACTCGAGGACGTCCTGCACGCGCTCGCCGCGCAGCACGTGGGTCAGGCGCGGACGCCCAGCCTCGTCCAGGTCGACGTGCACGACGTTCGTGTCACCGAACAGGTTGTGCATGTCGCCCAGGATCTCCTGGTACGCGCCGACGAGGAAGAAGCCCAGGTAGTAGGGCTCGTTCGCCTTGAGCGGGTGCAGCTCGAGGGTGCGTTTCACGTCGCGCAAGTCGATGAAACGATCGACCTTGCCGTCCGAGTCGCACGTGATGTCGGCCAAGATCGCGCGCCGCGTCGGCGCCTCGTTGTGGCGGTGCAGCGGCAGCACCGGGAACAGCTGGTGGATCGCCCACGAGTCCGGCACGGACTGGAACAGCGAGAAGTTCAGGAAGTACGTGTCCGCCATGTCCCGCTCGAGGTTGGCGAGGTCGTCGGGCACGTAATCCAGAGTGCGCGTGATGCGCAGGATCCGTTCGCACGTCCGCCAGAAGTAGTCCTCGATGCGGGCGCGCTCCTGCATGGAGATCTGGCCCACGTTGAAGAGCACCATCGTTTCGTCGCGGATCTGGACCGCGTCGTGGTAGCTCTCCTGGAAGTTCTTCGCGTTGACGCCTTCCCACGCGGCGTGCGCGTTGCCCACCAGCGTGTTCTCGTCCTCGCCCGGCTTGATGGCCGGACCTTTCTCGGTGAAGTCGGTCGTGCCGAGCACTTCCGTGACCAACACGGCGTGGTGCGCGGACAGCGCGCGACCGGACTCGGTCACGATCGCCGGTTGCGGGATCTGAGCCTCGTCACAGGCCTGTTTCAGGTGGTAGACGACGTCGTTCGCGTACTCCTGCAGCGAGTAGTTCACCGACGATTCGAAGTTCGTCGAGCTGCCGTCGTAGTCGATGCCGAGGCCGCCGCCGCAGTCGAAGTACTCGATGCGTGCGCCCATCTTGTGCAGGCCGATCAGCGTGTGCGTCGCTTCGCGCAGCGCGTTCTTGAGGCTGCGGATCTCGGGGATCTGGGACCCCAGGTGGAAGTGGAGCAGCTTGATGCAGTCGAGCATCTCCTCGGACTTCATCAGCTCGACGACGGACACCATCTCCCGCGTGGTCAGGCCGAACTTGGAGCGGTCGCCGCCCGATTCCTGCCAGCGGCCGGCGCCCTTGCCCGACAGCTTCGTGCGCAGGCCGATCGACGGACGGATGTCGAGCCGCTTGCCGACGCGGACGATCGTCTCGACTTCGCTGTACTTCTCGACCACCAGGATCGGCGTGATCCCGAGCTTGGTCGAGAGCAGCGCCATCTCGATGTATTCCTCGTCCTTGTAGCCGTTGCAGATCATCAGCGAGCTCTTGCCCGCCATCAGCGCGATGACCGCGATCAGCTCCGGCTTGCTGCCGACCTCGAGGCCCATCTTGTGGTTCAAGCCCTCGGACAGCAGCGCCTCGACGACGTGCCGTTCCTGGTTGACCTTGATGGGGAAGACCCCGCGGTAGGGGGACTCGTACCCAAACTCACGCCTAGCCGTGTTGAACGCGTCGTTCATCGCGCGCACGCGGGCGCGCAGGATGCCGTCGAAGCGTAGGAGGATCGGGGTGCTCACCCCGCGTCGCAAGATCTGCCCGAGCAGCTCGAACAGATCGATCCCGGGACGCTGCGGACGGTCGGGCCCCTCGGGCCGGACCTCCACGTTCCCGTTCTCGTTGACGCGGAAGAAGCCCAGACCCCACTTCTGGACGTTGTACAGATTGTCGCTATCGAGATGCGTCCACTTGGCCATCGGTTCCTTTTGGGTAGACCTCCACGGTTGCGATTCTAGGAACGCCGGGGTGCGGTGCTCGTTCGACGACCGATTTTCTTCGGCGGGCGATCGAGAGCCGCCCGAGCGGCGCGCGCGGGGCGCCCGAGCGACACGGTCGGTCACGGATGGATCTCGCCCGCCTGACCGCGCGGGGCGCGCTTGCGACCAGTTGTAGCGTCTGGAAAGGGGGTGTAAGGCCTGGAACGAGGGGAGATCCCCGTGCCGGGAGTCGCCCGAGCCGTCCCGCCTGTGAGTCGTCCGGCGGGACTGCCAACGCGCGTCCGACTCTTGGGCACCTGGGACGGCTCCGTCCGACTCGAGCGTGGCAGCGACGGCACGGCGCGTGCACCTGCGGGTCGATTCCGCTCCGCCACGGAATCGGTCCGCGCCACGGAACTTCCCGACCCCGCCTCCGTCGAAAGTCCTGACAACCCGCACTGCGCCGTGACTTCGAGGGACCCGCCCCTCGAATCCGGCGGGCATTCGGCGGTTTCCCCCGCTGTCTCCCTTTCGGACTCCGCACCATGAAAGTCTCTCTCGCTCTCGTATCCGCAGCACTCCTCACTGCGTCGACGGTGGCCTCGGCACAGGTCACGACCGACTGCCACACCGTCGAGATCCCGATGGAGTTCACGAACTTCCTGCGGGTGGTCAGCCTGCCGAAGTTCGACCCCGCGCTGGGAGAACTGCAAGGCGTCGAACTGCAGGTCGTTGCGCGCGCGACCGGCATGTCGCGCCTCGAGAGCCTCGATGCCGCGCCGAGCGTGGTGAACACGCGCTTCTCCGTCGACGTGACCGTCACGCGGTCCGACTCGACCGTCGTCATGTTCATGGTGCCCATCGCCGACTTCCAGGATTCGTTGACCGCGTACGACGGCATCCTCGACTTCGGCGGGACGTCCGGCATCACGCGCGACAACATCCAGGCGATGGATCAGCGCACGAGCATCATCGATCCGACTCCCGAGAACCTGGCGCTGTTCACGGGCACGGGTTCGATGGAGTTCACCGCGGACGCCGCGGGCAGTTCGGAGGCCAGCGGCGCGGGCAATCTGCAGACGCAGTTCGACACGCGGGCGGGCGTAGAGATCGAGGTCTGCTACAGGTACCTGATCACGAATCCGCCGACGGTGAGCTGCCCGGGGAACCTGATTGCCAGCGTCGGCGTGCCGATCTCGTTCGAAGTCTGCGCGACGGATCCCGATGTGGGCGACGTCGTGACCCTGAACGGCGTGCTGCCCAATGGCGCTGTCGCCACGCCGCCGTTTCCCGTCGTCGGCAACCCGGCCTGCACCACGATCACCTGGACGCCCCGGTCGAGCCAAGTCGGCGAAACCCCGTTCACGTTCACCGCGAACGACATCGGTGGCGACACGGCGATCTGCACGACGATCGTCGGCGCGGCCGAATGCCACATGGTGTTCGGCGTCGCCGGAGGGTCGAGCTCGACGACGCTGTTCGGTCACCTGTACGACACGCAGCTGGCGCGCGTCCGCGTGTCGTTCCCGGTGACGATGACGAACCATCCGTCGTTCCAGCTGAGCTCGCTGCCGCCCGTCGTGACGATGCAGGTGCTCATGTACAACCCGCTCGTTTTCCCGAGCAACTCCAGCCAGTGGTCGCGCGCGCTGCGCCTCGTCCGCAACCCGGATCAGGGCATCACGACGACGTACTCGGGCACGCAGAACGGCATCGACGTGCAGGCCGAATTGTTCCAGAGCGGCGGCGTGACGCGCGTGCGCTTCCCGTTCCAGATTCTCGGGACCTGAGAGGGCGTAGGCTCGATTCCTTCACGCGCTCTCAGGCTGCGGAGCCGCGCACGTGTGCAAACCACAGGTACGCCGCCGTCGCGAGCATCACGGCCTCCAGCGAGCCGACGGCGATCGTGGTCGGCTGCACAGGCCGGAACGTGATGACCGTGACGGCGCGGTACGCGACGATCGGGCCGTAGACGGCCAGCGCGAACAGCATCCCCGTCCGGTGCAGAGCGGCTTGGTTCGCGAAGTAGGCGAACGCCAGTCCGAGGCCCAGCTGCAGGCCGCCGTACACCACGAGGAACTCGGATCTCCCCGAGTTCGTGAGCGATTCGAAGCCCAGATTCGTCGCCGTCGTGCGCGCGGCGATCGTGCACCACACGGCGAAGACGACATACAGCGCGGCGTTGAACCACAGGTAGGCAGCGACCATTGGCATTCCTCGTCGGATGTCAGGCTTCGAGCGCGCGCGCGAACACGTTGTCCGGCATGCCGGCCTCCGTGTCCGGCAAGAAGGTGTCCGGCTCGACGCCCGGCGGCGACACACCGGAGTTCGCAGCCGACCGCCACGTCGGATTCAGATCTTCATCGCGCGCGTCGCCGGCGACGTCCGCGAGCCGCTGCAAGAGCCGCGCGGGTTCGCCCTCGCGTAGCCACGCCGTGCGACCCGCCTCGCCCGCGCCGGTCAGCCCGCCGGCCGTCCAGTGGACGAGCAGCTGTTTCACGCGGCCGGCCGCGCCCTTCGTGCTGGCGCCCAGGCTCGTCAGCGTCTCGGCGTAATCGAGCAGGAAACGCGCCGCATCCTCGGCGCGCACGCCCACGCCGCGAAAGATCCACGGATCGCCGCAAGCCGCGCGACCGACCATCGCCAGCGCACAGCCCGTCTCGCGGCGTAGGCGTTCGAGGTCGGCGTGCGTGTCGACGCCGCCGTTGCCGCACACGGGGATCTGCACGGCCTGCACGGCGCGCGCGAGCCGCGTCCAATCGACGTGGTCCTGGTACGCCTCGGCACGCGTGCGGCAGTGCACGGTCAGCATGGACGCTCCGCCGGATTCCGCCGCGCGCGCGAGGTCCTCGAGGCGCTCCGCGTCGTCGTAACCAGCGCGGATCTTCGCCGTGACGGGACGATCGGGCACCGCGTCGACGACCGCGCGCACGGTCGCCTCGAGGCGTGCCGGATCGCGCAACACCGCCGATCCGGCGCAGCCGCGCAGTGCACCCTTGGCGGGGCAGCCGAAGTTCAGGTCCACGAGCGGCGCGCCGGCCTCGATCGCGCGGCGTGCCGACTCCGCCAGTGCGCCGAGGTCCGCGCCCATCAGCTGCAATCCGACCGGCTGGCCGAATCTGCGCTGGCCGAGGTGCCGCTCGAGCACGTGACGCGGCAGCGGACGATCGATGACGCGCACGAACTCGGTGAACGCGCCGCCGAGCTGTTGCGGCGGATTGCGCGCCAGCACGAGATCGCGGAACGACGGCTCGGTGATGCCCTCCATCGGCGCCAGGAGCCAGGGGGACGTGAACGGGAGCGGGGGACGGGGCACGAGAGCGACGAGTGTACGAGAGCGACGGGTGCGGCGATCGACGCGGTGACTTCTGAGCGCAGCACGTCTCGCGGCCCCTTACGAGTGCCGCCCCGGGGCTGGCCGAATCCCGCGGTGGGCGATCGTCCGCGAGGCTGTTCTACTCGTGGGGACAGGCATGAAGTCACACGGGAAACGGAAAGGGATCCTCGCGCTCCTCCTGATCGCGCTGCTGCTGGCCGGCGTCATCGGCGGAGCCGTGTGGATCAGCGGCGACACGGAGAGCGGCCGCTCGTCGGAGACCGACCCGGCTTCGGACGACGAAAACGAAGCGGGGTTCGAAGACGGGATGGATTCCGCAGCCGGCGAGTTCGAGGACGAGCTCGCCGAGGACCTCGTGAACGATTCCGCGGCGCGCATCGCAGCGTTCGACGTCGAGCCCGTCGAACCCGCGCCGCCCACCCCCGCGCCGAACAACCTGCCGACGACCGGCGGCCTGCTCGCGAGCGGGCGACTGCTGGACGCGGCGACCTCCGAGCCTCTGCCGCTCTATGCCTTCGCCCTGCACGACGGTGGGGGCGGCCGTATCCGCCTCGCGACCGACGAACGCGGCGCGTTCGCGGCGACGGAAGCGCTGCGACCGGGCCTGTTGCGCGCCGTGTTCTCCGAAGCCGGGCGCGCCGTCGCCGACGCCGCCGAGCTGCGCGCGGACGACGAGGGCAAGGTCGCGGCCATCACGCTGCGGATCGAGAGCGGGCCGACGTACCGCTTCGTGACATCGCCGTTGCCCGCGTCGCCGATCGAGGAGTTCACCGCACGCCTCGTCTTGAATACGCCGAGCGGTCCGCCGCGCGTGCGCGGAACGCTGGGCGGCGGAACGGCGGCGTGGGTGCGCTTCGCGCCCATTCGAGACACGAACGGCGAAGGGCGAATCATCCTCGACTCGGCCGACGGCGTGTGGCGCGGCCTCTGCACCGTGAACCTCGGACAGGGGATCCAGCGCGGAGTCGTCACGGTCTCGATGCAGGCTTTCGCTTCGATTCGCGTGACGGTGGTCGATGGCGCCGACCGACCGGTTCCCGACGCGATCGTCACCTGGGACACGGGGGAAAGTGGAAAGCCGCGGGTTCAGGGCACGCGCAAGACCGGGCAGGTCGGTTTCGAGCGCATCGCGAGCGAGACCGGGACGCTGACGGTGCGCAAGCTGCGCTACGTCGACGACGAGCGCGCGCTGACGCCGCAGATCGGAGAGCTCACCGAGGCCCTTGTGCGCATGGTTCCCGCACCCTCGGCCGGCGCGATCGAAGGCACGGTGTTCTCCGACTCCGGCACGTACGCGCGCGACGTGAGCGTGCGGCTCCTCCCTCTCGGGGAGGGCGCGTCGGGAGTGAAGCAACTCACGACGAAGCTGGCCTGGACCGGAAGCGACGGCGCGCGCGTCGGGCGCTTCCGGTTCGACGACCTGCCCGTCGGACGCTGGCGCGTCGCGATCGCCGAGGAGGACTGGTACGACTGGGAACCGCGTCGCTTCGACGACGTCGAGTCGCCAACCGGCGGCCTGGAGTTCCGCGTGCACGACACGGTGCCCGTCGTCGACCTCGTGTTCGACCCCGTCGGTGTCGACGGGCAACCAGTGAGCGGCTTCACGGTGCGACTGCTCGTCGGTTCCGAATCGTTCGCGACGAACGGCGGTGGCGGTCCGCTCGTCGTGTCAGCGTGCCCTGTGGACAAACCCCTGCGCTGGCGCATCGACTCCAGGGGACTCAAGGCGGCGTTCGGCGACTGGTCGTCGCTCGCGCCGCTCGCGTCGCAGAGCGAACACGACCAGCGCGGCGCGCGACCGATGCTCGAACGCGGCGCCGCGCAGATGTTTCGCGTGGTGCGCTCGGACAATCGCCGGCCGATCGCCGGCGTCGTCGCGATCGTCGAAGGTCGCGAGGTCGGCCAGACGGACGGGCAAGGCCGCATCGTGGTCGAGGCCGACGAAGAGAAGTCGCGGGTGACGTTCCGCTACAAGGAATGGCGCCAGATGGACGTGATGAACTTCAGCATGAACGTGCGCGACTCGAAGACGTTCGAGCGGACGGTGCGGCTCGAAGTGCCCAAGAATCAGCGGAAGAAGCGCTGATTCGAGCGCCCCGCTCGAAGCCCGCCGGCGCGGGATCGGGCGGAGGCGGACTCGGACGTCGCGCGCTGCCCCGCGTCGGGTAGATTCCCGGCCGATGCAGACCGCGAACGACTCTCCCTGGACCCGCTTCGACCACATCGACATCGCTGCCGCGGCGCGGCGCGTGCGCGGCGTCGTCCGGCGCACGCCGCTCGTCGCGTTGGACTCCGGCGACGCGCGCATCCAGTTGCGCGGCAAGATGGAGAACACGCAGGAGACGGGCTCGTTCAAGGCGCGCGGTGCCTGGAACCAGCTCGCGCAGCTCGATGCAGCGCAGCGTCGTGCCGGCGTCGTCTGCGCCAGCTCTGGCAATCACGGCAAAGCGCTGGCCTGGGCCGCGCAGCGTGCAGGCGTGCCGGCCACGATCGTGATGCCGAAGAACGCCTACGCCAACAAGATCGAGGCGTGTCGCGACCACGGTGCGAACGTCGTGCTGGCCGAGGATCGTCTCGCGGCCGATCGCGAGTGCGCGGCGCGCGTCGCGGCCGGCATGACGCTCGTGCACCCCTACGACGCAGAGCGCACGATCCAAGGCGCGGGCACCGTCGGCGTCGAGATCGCCGAGGACTGGCCCGATGTCGAAGTGGTGCTCGTGTGCGTCGGCGGCGGGGGACTCGTCTCGGGCACGTCGCTCGCGCTGCGGCGCGCGCTGGGGCGAAACGTGCGTATCCTGGGCGCAGAACCCGAGGGTTCGCCCTCGTTGACGCGCGGCATGCAGGCCGGCGCGCCGGTGCACCTCGAGGAGATCACCAGCAAGGTGCAAGGCCTCACGCCGGCGTATTCCGGCCAGATCAACGTCGACGTGTGCCGGACGACGCTCGACGGAATGATCCTGCTGAGCGACGACGTGATCTTCGCCGGACAAAAGCGACTGGTGGCACAGGGCCACGTGGTCGAGCCGGCGGGCGCGGCAGCGTACTCGGCCGTAGTCGGTCACGAACTGCCGACGCAGTGGTTCGCCGAGCGCACGCTGCGGGATCCGCTGCGCGTCGCGGTGGTGATATCCGGCGGGAATCCCGATCCGGCGCAGCTCGATGCGCTGCGCGCCGAGGTCGAGCGCGAGCGGTTGTTGCCGTGACGAAGCGCGTCGTCCTCGTGCGGCCGAACGGTCCGCGCAACGTCGGTTCCATCCTGCGCGTCGCGGCGAACTTCGGCCCGGTCGAGATCGTGCTCGTCGCGCCCGAGCGCGCCTCGTTGACCGTCCATCCGGACTTCGTGCAGATGTCGCACGGGGTTCCGGGCGGCGCCGCGAAGGTGCGCCTCGTCGAGACGTTGGGCGACGCGCTCGACGGCTGCACGTTCACGATCGGGTTCACCGCGCGCGCGCACGAGCACCGGCGTCGTCACGACTGGCGCGAGCTGCGCGAGACCGTGCGCGTGGACGTGAACGATCCGGATTCGGTCACTGCGCTCGTGTTCGGGAACGAAGTGCGCGGGCTCGAAACCGAGGACGTGAAGAACCTGCGCGAGCTGGCCTGGATCCCGACGAGCGCGGAGCACAGCTCGCTGAACCTGGCGATGGCTGTGGGCGTCGTGCTGTCGGATCTCTACGCCGAACCGGGCCAGAAACGCCGCGAAAGAGGCGCAAAACCGCTGTCCACGGAAGCACGCGACTACCTGAAGGCGAACATCGCGCACACGATGGGCGACCGCGTCGCCAAATCGAAATCGGCCCGCACGGACATCCTCGCGTCAGTGGAGCGCGTCTTCTCGCGCGCGGAGTTGGAGGATCGCGACGCCCGCGCCTGGCACTTGATGTGTCGCGCACTGGGCAGCGAGCTGACGCCGCAGGACCTCGGGATCACCGTGCACGAGAAACGCGGACGACACCGGCGCGAGCAGGAGCGGCGGCGCGAACTGGATTCTTCCGGCTGAGCGCGGCGCAACGGTGCGATCAGGCGCGCGCGGCCTCTCCGAAGATCCAGGCCAAGAACCCGGCCAGCAGCGCTGCGATCGGCAAGGTGAAGAGCCACGCCAACACGATCTTGCCGACGACGGCCGTGTTCGCGCGACGCGTCACCACGCCCACCCCGATGATCGCGCCGCACGATGTGTGCGTCGTGGAGACCGGAACGCCGAAGCGGCTCGCTGTGAGGACGAGCACGGCCGTCGACAGATTCGCTGCGAGTCCCTGGCCGGCGTTCAGCTCGGTGATTTCGAGCGACACGGTTTGCGCTACGCGTCGTGCGCCGACCCAGCCGCCGATCGACATGACGAGTGCGATGCCGACCAAGAGCCAACCCGACGAGACGGTCGCGGCGCTGACGAGCACCAGCAGCCCCGCGATCTTGGGCGCGTCGTTCAATCCGCGCGCGAAGCTCGTCGCGCCGCTGCTCAGGAAATGAAGGAGATCGAGTGCAGAGTCCGCGCGGATGCCGAAGCGCGCGCCTCGCCGCACCGCGGTCGACGCATCGTCCGCAGCGCAGGTCGTGACGGAGACGGGCAGCGGCAATCCGGCGCTGACGACGGCGTGATTCGGCAATTCGACGCAGGCGCACGAGTCCTCGCGGATCCCGAAGCGAGCCCGGAACGAGCGAGCGGCGGCGTAGACGAGCGCGCCCAACGCGAGCGCGACAAGCGGGCTCGCGGCCAGCGGGATCAAGAACTGGCTGCCGAGCCGGGAGAAGTCGACCGCGCCCGCCGCACAGATCCAACCGGCGCCGACGAGCGCGCCCACGATCGCGTGCGTCGTGGAGATCGGCAGGCCGAACCGCGTGGCGAGCCAGACCGTCGTCGCGGCACCCAGTGCGACGGAACTCGAGAAAGACGGTGCCGCTGCGACTTCGTCGGGGACGAGTCCCTTGGCCGAGAACGCGCGCACGAGCCCGTTCGACACGAGCGCCGCGCATAGAGATCCAGCCGCGGTCGTGATCGTGGCCCACGTCAGCGCCGCGCGATAGCTCGCCGTGCCGCAACCGTACAGCGTCGCGACGCCCTTGAACACGTCGTTCGCGCCGTTCGTCCAGGCCAGGAACGCCGCACCGACGACGACGAGGATCCAGGTCGGCATCGAGGGCTCAGCAGCACGCGCCGTCCGGCGCGCAACTGCCCTCGTCCGTGACCGTGTAGTCGAGTCCCTTCGTTTCGCGCGGATGACGCGCGCGATCGCGATCGCAGGGGAACGGCTGTGCGTTCGCGGGATCCACGGCCGTGAGCGGGTCCACGGCCGCGATCGAACCGGCGTAGGGCTCCGACGTGTAGATGCCGTACGTCTTGGCGCAGACCGCCGCGCGTGCGCCGCGCTCCAACACGTGACCGTCGTCGTCGGTCACCGTCTTCCACGGGCCGAGGTAGACGACGGCTTGGTTGTGCTCGAAACACGGGCCGAGCTTGCCGGTGAATGCCTCCACGGTCAGCGAGCGGAACTCGATGCCCTCGACGGTTCGCCAGGGCTGCGCCGGGCGTTCCAGGATGCGCATGCCGTGGAAACCCGCGTCCTCGAAGGCGCGCAGGAACTCGTCCTCGCGAAATGCGCCCGAGATGCAGCCCGACCACAGTTCGGGATCCTCCTGCATGCGACGCGGGACGTCCTCGTCGCTGACGATGTCGGAGATGACCGCGCGGCCGCCGCGGCGCAGCACGCGGTGCATCTCCTGGAACAGGCGCCGTTTGTCCTCGCTGCGCACGAGATTGAGGACGCAGTTGCTGATGACGACGTCCACGGACCCGTCGGCGATCAGCGGCCGCTCGCGACGTTGTTCTGCTGTCCAGGTCTCCAGCGCGGCGAGCTCGGCGACGTCGGCGACCGGTCGCTCGCGCAGCCGCCGTTCCAGCGCGTCGAGATCGAGCGCGAGGTCCTGGATCCGGCCCTTCTTGAACTCGACGTTGTCCCAACCAATCTGGTGGGCGACCTCCCGACGATGCCGGCGCGCCAGATCGAGCATCGCGTCGTTCACGTCGACGCCGATCACGCGCCCCGTGGGACCGACGACTTGCGACGCGATGTAGGCCGCCTTGCCGCCGCCGGAGCCCAGGTCGAGGACGATTTCGCCCGGCCGCAAATGCCGCGACGGATCCCCGCATCCGTAATCGCGCTCGAGGATCTCGGCCGGGATGGCGCGCAGGTAGCGCGGGTCGTAGTCGACCGGGCAGCAGAGTGCAGCTTCGGCGGCCGACGCGGCCGCGGCATAGCGGTCGCGGACCGCGCCTTCGACGTCGAGTGTCATGGGGATCTGCGAGTCCATTGCGGGCTCTACGCCGGCCCGTTCGGAACGTGACCGGGCTCGCGAGGCGAACTCGCGGGGAACGCTGCTCGCCGCTCAACCTTGCTGCACGGCCCGTGGCCGAGCAAGATGCTCGCCCACGAGGAGCGTCCATGGTTCGACTCGATCGCATCTACACGCGCGGCGGCGACGAGGGTCAAACGAGCCTCGGCGACGGCACCCGCGTCCC
>JBBQCC010000103.1:0-12832 GCA_038318285.1 Planctomycetota bacterium
CTGGCGACAGGGGTTCAAATCCCCTTGGGGTCACCAACTTCTCTGCCCTGCTGATGACCCTGTCAGCTAGCCCTTTCACTCGACGCCCATGCGCGCCGGGGAACGCGCACGAGGCAGAGTCCGAGCATCGGTGCTCGTCCCGCGCGCGTCGAGCGACCTCGATTCGACGGAGGAGCCACGCCACCCGCTGAGCAGGCCGGCGCCCTCAACCGCCCCGCTTGCTTTCACCCGCCGGAGTTGGAGCCAGTGCCTCGAACTTCGCCTTCAGTTCCGGATGGCAGGTGACGCACTGAGTTTCGGGGAGAGAGTGCGCCTTGCACCAATCGCCCTTCGCCTGGAACCCGGCCACGAGCTCGTCGTTGCAACGCGTGCAGACCGACTCGGGCACGCCGTGCTCGGGGCACCAGTCCGCGATCAAGGTCTTCTGGACCAACGGGACTGCTGCGGGTTTCGGCGTCTCGCTAGTCGAGTGTGCGGGAGCTGGAGTCTTGTCCCCGCAAGCGACGCACAGCGCTGCAACGATCAGCAGTGCGAAAGGAGGGGACTTCGATCCAAGTGAGAGTGACATGAGAGCGTCCTTTCAAGAATGCGCGGAGTGACTGCCGGGGGCGTGCGCAGAGTCCCCGGGGCTGGTTGGTTCGAGCACGTCGACGTGGGTCGAGTTCGGTGTACGGCGTGCGAAGACGAGGTAGATCGCGGGGAGTACGAGCAACGTCAGCAGCGTGCTGCTGATGATTCCGCCGATAACGACGGTCGCGAGCGGGCGCTGGACTTCCGCACCCATGCCCGTGCTCAGCGCCATCGGGACGAAGCCGAGCGCTGCCACGAGCGCCGTCATCAGCACCGGACGAAGTCGTGTCAAGCAGGCTTCCCCGATCGCATCGGCGAGGCTGAGTCCGCAAGCGCGAAGTTGCCGCACGTAGGAAACGAGGACCATGTCACCGAGAACCGCGACGCCCGACAGCGCGATGAATCCGACTGCGGCCGAGATGGAGAAGGGCAGATCGCGAATCCACAGTGCGAGCACACCACCGAGCAAGGCAAATGGAACTCCGGTGAACACGCGCAGCGAGTCGCGGATGTTGCGGTAGGTGACGTAGAGGAGCGTTGCGATCAACGCCAACACTACGGGTACGACGATCTGGAGGCGTTCGCGCGCTCGCTCCAGGTTCTCGAACTGCCCACCCCACTCGATTCGATAGCGGCCAGGCGGCAAGGTCACTTCCTCACGCACCCGTCGCTGTGCTTCGGCGACGAAGCTGCCGACGTCGCGGCCGCGCACGTTCGCCTGTACGGTGATCCGACGCTGGCCCCACTCGCGCGTGATCGTCGATGGGCCCTCGACCTCTTCGATATGCGCGAGTTCGGAGATCGGAATGCGTTGACCCGATGGCGCGCTCACGGTGATCGCGCCGATCGAGGCGGCGCTCTGGCGGTCGATCTCGGGGAGTCGCACGACCAGCGGGAATCGCAGCTGACCTTCGACCACCTCGCCGAGGACCTTCGAGCCGATGGACTCGACGACGTCCATGACGGACTGCGCGGGGATGCCGTACCGCGCGAGCGCTTCTTGGTCCACGCGGATCTGGAGCACCGGCTGGCCTGTGATCTGCTCCGTGCTCAGGTCCGCTGCTCCCTCGATCGAGCCGAGGATCGCTCCGATCTCGTTGGCCTTCGCGGTCAGCACGCCGAAGTCGTCGCCGTACAGCTTCATCGCGACGTCGCCGCGTACGCCGGCCACCATCTCGTTGACCCGCATTTCGATGGGCTGCGTGAGCACGAGGCGTTGCCCGGGCATGTCCCGCAGCTCGCGCTGAACGAGATCGACGAGTTGTTGTTGAGTCGTCGCACGCGTCCAGGTTTCGCGCGGGCGCAGCGAAAGGAATATGTCGGTCAGCTCGACGCCCATCGGATCGGTGGCGATCTCGGCCGTTCCGCTGCGGCTCCAGACGTGTTCGAGTTCGTCGGGGAACGCCTGGAGCAGCGCGCGCTCCATCTGCGTGTTGTAGCGGACCGACTCCTCGAGATCGGTGCCTGCGAGTCGGACGACGTTGACGACGATCGCGCCTTCGGAGAGCCTCGGAACGAACTCCGAACCGAGCCCACGAGCGACGATCACTCCTGCACCCAGGGTCGCGATACACAGTCCGATCACCGCGAGCCGGTACTTCATCACGACTCGGAGCACGGGTGAGTACACCCACTGTGCAGCACGAACCAGCAGCGGAGCGCGCTCTTCGACCCGCCGTGGAAGCAGATAACTCGCCAGCACCGGCATGAACGTCAGCGAGAGGATCAACGAGCCGACGAGCGCGAAGATGACCGTCAAGGCCATCGGTCGGAACATCTTCCCTTCGATGCCCTCCAACGTGAGCACGGGGACGTAGACCAGGATGATGATCAGCTCGCCGAACATGGTCGGCTTGCGCACTTCGACCACCGCATCGCGAATGACGTCAATCCGTGATCGCCGGCCCTTGTCGTGCGCGAGATGGCGCACGGAGTTCTCGATCTGGATCACGGCGCTGTCCACGACGAGGCCGAAGTCCAACGCGCCCAGGCTCATCAAGCTGCCGGCGATGCCGAATTGGAGCATCCCCGAGAATGCGAACATCATCGAGAGTGGAATGGCCGACGCGACGATGAATCCAGCTCGCAAGTTCCCGAGGAACAGGAACAGGACGGCGATGACGAGCAGGCCGCCTTCGAAGAGGTTCTTGCGCACCGTGTCGATGACGTGATCGACCAGTTCGGTTCGGTCGTAGACGGTGGTGACGTGCACACCGGGCGGTAGTGTCGGCTCGATCTCCGCGAGTTTGGCCTTGAGCCGCGAGGTCACCGCGTGCGTGTTCTCGCCCATCAACATGAAGCCCAGCCCGAGCACGGCCTCGCCTTCACCCTGATAAGTGACGGCTCCGCGGCGGATTTCGGAACCGATCTCGATGCTCGCGACATCGCGCAGGCGGATCGAGATTCCGTCCTTCGCAGCGACGACGATCTGGGCCAGCTGCTCGGAGTTCGTGACGGTTCCGATGCCTTGGACGAGCAGCATGTGGCCGCCCGACGCGATGCTGCCGCCACCGGCGTTCTGGTTGTTCCTCTGGACTGCTGCGACGACTTGGTCGAACGTCAAGCCGTGCTTCACGAGCTGGGACGACTCGATTCGAACCTGATATTGCTTCTCGAAGCCTCCCCAACTGTTCACTTCCGCGACGCCCGGCACTGCGCGCAGCGCGGGCTTCACGATCCAGTCCTGCACCGTGCGCGCTTCGGTCAGATCGCCGCTCTCGGTCGTCACGATGTAGTGGAAGACCTCGCCGAGCCCCGTTGCCACGGGCCCCATCTGCGGGGGGGGGATGCCGGGTGGGAGCTGAACTGTGCTGAGCCTTTCGCTCACCAATCGCCGCGCGAAGTAGATGTCCGTACTGTCGCCGAAGGTCACGACGACCTGCGAGAGGCCGAACTTCGAGATCGAGCGCACGGACTCGATGCCCTGCAGGCCGCTGATCGCCTGCTCCAGGGGGAAAGTGATCTGCTGTTCGATCTGCTCGGGTGCGAGCGCCGGAGCGACCGTGTTGACCTGCACCTGCACCGGTGTCGTGTCCGGGAACGCGTCGACATCGAGCCGCCGCAGCGAGAAGACGCCGATCGCCACGAATACCGCAGTCATGCCGAGCACGAGGACTCGGTTGCGCAACGACCAGGAGATGACGTGGTTCAGCATGCGAGTTCGCGTTTCACTCGGCCGCGCAACAGCCGGCGCCCAGATTGCTCTTCAGGATCTCGGACTTGAGCACGTGACTCCCGGTCGTCGCGACCACCTCGCCCGGAAGCACGCCGGCCAGGATTTCGGTGTAGGCGGCGTCCTTCACACCGAGCCGCACTTTGCGCGTCTGGAAGATGTCGTCGCTGATGCGCACGAAGACGACGTAGCAACAGCCTTCCCATTGAATGGCCGCGGTCGGCACCGCGATCACCGTCGTGCTTTGGCGCACGACGATGCGCGCGCGACCGAAGGAATGCGCTCGCAGCGCACCGTCTGGGTTCGCCACCGATGCCCGCATCTCCACCGTGCGGGTCATCTCGTCGATCGATGTCGAGATCCAGGCGATGCTCCCGAGCACCGGTTCGTCGCGCGCGGCGTCGAGTTGGAAGACGAAGTCTGCGCCGAGGGCGACACGCTGCGCCTCGGACGTGGGCACGTGCATCGTCACCCACATCGTGGATGTGTCCGCCACCTCGAAGAGGGTGCGCGAGGTCTCGATCACATCACCGCGGACGATCTCGCGGCCGACGACGACTCCCGCGAAGGGAGCAGTGAGCGCCATCAGGTTCGCCGACGTCACGGACCCGTGCAGCGCGGCGAGCGCACTCTCCGGCAGGCCCAAAGTGACGACCGTCGTCTCGCTGACGTCCTCCGTCGGGACGATCAGGCCGAGGTTTCCGAGCGCTTGCCGAGTGTTGAAGAGGCGAAGGTGTGCCTCACGCGCAAGTCCCTCCGCTTCGAGCCTCTCGGCCTCCGGGCGGAACCCGGCTTCACTCGAGGCGCGTGCGCGATCCAACGATCGCGCGGTGACCTCGACGGAGGTTTGCGCTTGCAGCAGATCCGCCTTGGCTCGTCCGATCTCAGCCGACTCGATCAGCGCGAGCACGTCGCCGGCAGCGACTGCATCACCCAGTTCGCGCTCCACGCTCCACGCCGTTCCGGGCACACGCGACGCGACTGCGGCAAAGCGCGTGCGGTCGTAGTCTGCCTGAGCGTTGACGGAGACCGAGTCCGACATCTTGCGCTCGATGACTTGGCCCAGACGCACACCGCATTTCTGCATCGCGGCGACGGAAGCGAACTGGACCTTCAGCGCGTGCTTCTGACACGTACTGGGGTCACGTCCCGCGGCCGAAGTCGCTGCGGATGTCGAACCGACCAGTGGCGATCCGTTCGAAACGACCACGTCGTCCTCTTCCGCCGGTAGTTCGCCTTTGCGAGCGATCTCGGGGTGACAGATGGTGCAGCCCGATTCGGGTAGCCCATGCTCTTTGCACCAATCCCCGGCGACCCCCGTCGTGAGGATCTCGGGGTGGCACACGGTGCACTTCGATTCGGGAACGCCGTGTTCCTTGCACCAATCGGCTGAGCTCTCACCTGCCAGCTCCGGGTGACAGGCGATGCAGCGCGAATCGGGCACGTTGTGCTCGATGCACCAATCCTCGTTCTCGGCGCTGGAATCCGATCCGAGCAGATGCGCCAGTTTCGGGGCCTTCCAACCGGTGTGATGTCCCCAGTATCCGACGGCTGCGATGCTGGTCAGCACCAGCAGCGTCGGGAGTGCAGCGAGCACGGAGCGCCACAGGGGCCGAGACGTGGGAATCGATCGTTGCTGCTTGTCGTTCATGGGATTCACTG
This sequence comes from Planctomycetota bacterium, assembly GCA_038318285.1. Taxonomy (GTDB): domain Bacteria; phylum Planctomycetota; class UBA1135; order UBA1135; genus JAEUHZ01. Next base: position 5,405 of record JBBQCC010000103.1, read on the forward strand.
GAGCGAGTGTTCGCCGACGTGCGCTTCGATGACCGAGACGAGGGGCATACCCGTCGCGGCGTCCAGATCGATCACTGCATTCGCGTAGCGAGCGAGGGCGTCGAGCAAGTCACGGCGCGCTTGAATTGCGCGCGTGCGAGCAACCAGCCACTCGAAGATCGAAATCTCTCGTGCGCGAAGTGCGCCCTCGAAGAGCGATTCCGTGCGCTCGACCAGAGGCAGGACATCCTGCTGTTGCAGCTCCAGTTCGGCACGAGCACGAACGGCCTGTGCTCGCGATTCCTGAGCGCGCGATCGCAGCGTGTGCAGGGTCGCCACGTATTCGGCTCGGCTGCGGTCGCGTGCCGCAGTTCTAGCGGCGATATCGCCCTGGTTGCGATCGAAGATGGGCAGCTCGACCGACGCCGCTAGTCCGAGCGTCGAGTTGCCATCCGTGTCTTTCTCGAAGGAAGGGCCGAGGACGATGCTCGGATACTGACCCGAAATCGCGAGCCTCAATTCCTGCTCGGACAGCTCATAGTCGAGGGAGCGCGCACGCAGGTCCGAGCGGCCTGCGAGCAATCGCTCGTCGATCTCGTCGTCACTCAAGGCGTCGTGGATCGTGAACGTCAGGTCCGCGCCGCTTCCGACGAGGCCGAGGTCCAGACTGGCCGGCACTCCGAGCAGCGCATGCAGGGCTGCGCGTTCGTGCTCGATCGTCGCTCTGCTGTCGCGGAGCTGACGCTGGACCGAGGTGCGGTCCAACTCCACCAGCGAGAGCGTGATCTCGGTCGCCTCGCCCAGGTCCAGCTGTCGACGGACCAGCGCAACGGCGTCGTCGCGCAGCCCGGCTTCCTGTTGCAGTAGCCTGGATGCTTGTTCGGCCGCGAGGACGGAGATGCGCGCGTGTCTGACCGCCGAGGCGACGCGCAACTCCTCGGATTCGATCTCCGCGCGCACGATCTCCAGTCGAGCCTGCGCGACGGCGAGCTTCGCCGGCCTTGCGTCCGGGCGGAGCAGTTCGAACAGCAGATCGAGACCGAATGCGACTCCCGACGCTCCGTCGATGCCGGGCCGGAGGAACATCCCAAGGTCGGGGTTCGGCAGCATTCCCGCGGTGACGAGAAGGGCTTGGGTCTCACCGATCTCGGCGCGACGTGCGCGGAGTTCCGGGTTGATCGCGAGCGCAACCGCGACCAATTCGGCCTCGTCCAATCCGTCGCGTGGATCGAACGGACGCGGTGCATCCGTCGGCTGAGCATCCGCGCGCGAATACTCGATCTTCACTGCCCCGAGATCGATCGCACGCAGTTGGTTCAGCTCGTCAGCGGGGACGAGCGGGCGCGACGTGAACGACGTGCATCCCGCCGAGATCACGGCCGCCGCACAGACCGCCAGCGTGCTCACGGTCGAGGCTGGCGCACGCGCTGTTGAGGCTTGTGCCCGTTGAGGCGCGCGAAGGAATGCGCGCCGCCTCGTCGGCGGCGGATCGAAACGTACCGGTAGAAGAGTCAAGCAGGTTCACCAAGTCGTCGGGGCCTTCGAGAGCCGCGGCACGAACGCCGCAGCTCGACACCATCCGCTGCGCGTGGTTCGAACCACGGTCAGCACAAGGACGGCAGAGGCTCTCTAGACGAGGAGAACGACCGTGCGAATCAGCGCCAGCAAGTCAGGTGGGTGCGGCACCTCCCGACTCGGCACGAGAGTCGGCGCCGGCATGGCATACGCCGGCAAAGCGATCTGAGGGTACGCCACAGCGAATGGCAGGCTGAGGTCCAACTTGCTAGGTCGCGGCTGGATCCGGCGATCTTGAGAAGTCCCCGCGATCGCCAGGTCCAAGCAGGGGCACTCGTCCTCTGCGGCTTGGACGACGTGCTGATCCGCGGGTGCGGCGGAACTCGATGGGTCGGTCCCGCATTCCTCGACGTCACAGTCGCTGCACTTGGCCGCGCCCGTCGCCGTTTCGACGCACAGACCGCCATCCGGTTCCACACACAGCACGACGCCCTGAGCCGGCGTCAGCCCGCTCACGAGGGCCAGGACGAGGCAGAGCCACGCCGTCACGTGCTTGAGGAAGAACATGTTCACGAGGGGATGGTAGATCCTTCGAACGCGCGGGGGCAAGGACCTGAGTCGATCCCGGCGAGCGTCGGACATGCCGTGGGCGGTGGATCGGGCTGCGGAGATGAGCTCACGGGTTCCAAGTCGCACGCTCGGCGTCACCAAGTTCACCCGCGCTCGCCGGATTCCGGCCTACTTGGGCGCGAGCTTCGTGAGACGTTCATCGTGCCAGAGATTGCGCGTCTGGCCTTCAACGGTCCACGTGCGAGCGCGCAGCACTCCGTCGGTCTCGACGTCGAAGCGTTCGACGACCCGCACGACGCTGTCGCCGTCGTAGCGCTTCATGTCGGCTTCGAACGCACCGCTTGCGAGCGGTATCAGCTCGCCTTCGTCTACGGCGCCCGAGCTCGAGAGCGCGAGGTAGTGCACCTTGTCCGTACTCGGGTGGTAGTAGAATTACGCGTCGCGCTCGCGCGTCGCATCGCCCTTCGCAGTCTTCGTCACGGTGTGCGAGCGCACGGCGTCGGTGCCTGCTACCCCATGGAATTGCGTCGCGCTGCGGATGACGTCGCCGTCGACCGCATCGCTCGTCGACATCCACGTGAACCCGACGAGACCCTCATTGAACTCCACATGCTCGGCGGATGTCGTATCCGCGGCGATCGTGCTCGCAGGCGGCCGCGTGATCGTTGGCGAGCGCGTGTAGTCGAAATCGACGAGCGGCTCGAGGCCATTCGCCCGATCCTCGAGCAGCGTGTAGTGGTACGCTTCGGGTCCGCGAAAATCCCAGCGCGCGGTCGACAGGCGGTGCTCGCGGGGTTTGAAGAAGTGCGAGAAGAACTCGTAGTCGATCGTCGCCGTGTCGCCGACGAACGTCTGCGTGCCTTCCATTCGATGACAGCCGCCGCTCAGGCCTAGCAGATGGGATGAGAAGGCCGTCCCCCGCTCGGTGAGCCGCTCGCTTGCGAGCCGTGGGTCGTCGCGTTGACCGAGTGTCGGCCAGGTTCGCATTCAAATGTGTCGTACTGACGGTGACCGCTCTGGAACGTGACCTTTCATTCGCCGGCGGGCATGCGCGAGAGGTTTGCCAGCGTGCTGGCGGCTTGGACCTGCGCGACGCATCGATCGGGGATCTCGAGCGTCTTGATCGATTCCTTGGTCCGAAGTGTCACCGAAACAGCAGGCGCAGGTCAGCGAGAGGAGGGGAGCGAGCGGGAGGAGGAGGTTCATGTATTCGCTGACGTTCCGCGCGCTGTGCCCGGGCATCGCGAGCGTGCGCTGCGGGAGGCACCGCGCAACGGTTTGGCGGCCGAGCAAATTGGCGCGAGGATGTCCTCGCGTGCGCAGCGCCGCGAGTTCGTAGACTCCCGCGGGTGTTCACGGACCATGGCATCGTTCGAGCGCAGGCCGCACCCCGAAGCGATTGCCCGTTCCGATCGACGGTCGACGTGATGCTCAGCTTCGCGTGATGGGACGGGGGAACTCGCGAGTTGTCCTGCTGCGCTGGGCCGCATGGTTCTTCCTCGGCACGAGCGCCCTTGTCACCCTGCTGGCCCTGCGCTACCTCGCGGTCGCGCCGATCGCGGACGGGTTTGCGCCGCGTGCGTTCCGCCTCACGATGTTCGTCACGCAAGCGGCATCGTTCGGCATCGTCCTCGCCCTCGTCACGCTCCCGCTCGTGTGGTTCGTCCCGCGCCCGCGCCTCGTCGTGCCGGTCGCGGTCTTGCTCGCGCTCGTCGGGCTCACGCTCGTTCTCGTCGACACATTCGTCTACCAGCAATACCGCTTCCACCTCGACGCGTCTGTGTGGCGGCTGCTGACGGACGGGGGCGCGGAGACGACGTTCCACTTGCCGTCGCGAACGTGGGTCGAGTTCGGTGCGTGCATCGTGGGTCTTGGAGTCGTACTCGCGGCGTGGGCGTTCGCTGCTTGGCGCTTGGCGCAGAGATTCGAGCGTGAGTTCGGGCCGAAGCGCGTCCGCCGCCGTGCTCCCATCGTCACGACGGCTGCGCTCGTGCTCGTGTGGCTCGTGCACAACGGCGTGCACATCTGGGCCAATGCGGCGGCGTACGCGCCGATCACGCAACAGGTCGGCGTGCTGCCGCTTCACAAGCCGATCTCGGCCAAGGGCGTGTTGCTGCGGCTAGGCGTCGACGTCCCGCGCGCCAAGTTCGCTGTCGGTTCCGTGCCCACTGGATTGAACTATCCGCGCGCGCCGTTGACCTTTGCGCCGCAAGAACGCACACCGCGCGAAAACGTGCTCGTCCTGGTGGTCGACTCGTGGCGCTCGGATGCGCTGACCAAGCGTGCGACACCGAACTTGGCGAAACTGGCAGAGGAATCTGCACGTTTCGTCGACCACCACAGCGGCGGCAACGCGACGCGGATGGGTGTGTTCACGCTGTTTTACGGCCTGCCGGGCACGTACTGGCCCGACGTGTTGGCCGAGCGGCGACCCTGCGTGCTGGTCCAGGAATTCGCGAAGCAGGGGTACGAGATCGCGACGTTTCGTAGTGCGCCTCTGTTCAGCCCCGAGTTCGACGAGACGATCTTCGGCGGCATCAGCGGACTGCGGCGCGAGTCGAAGGGGACCGGGCCAGCGGACAACGACCGCGACTTGACCGACGACTTCGTCGCCTGGATCGAGAAGCGCGATGCGTCGCGACCGTTCTTCGCGCTGGTCTTCTACGACGCGCCGCACGCATACGACGTGCCGCCGGACTTTCGGCGCGAGTTCGAGCCCAGCTGGCCCACCGTGGACTACCTCGCGCTCGGCGCCGACACCGATCCGGTTCCGTTCCACAACCTGTACTTGAACGCCGTGCGCTGGTCCGACCACCAGGCCGGTCGCGCGATCGATGCCCTTCGGACGCAGGGTGTACTCGACGACACGTGCGTCGTGGTCACGGGCGATCACGGGCAGGAGTTCAACGACTTGGGGTTGGCGTACTGGGGCCACAACTCGAACTTCGCGCGGTTCCAGACGCAGGTGCCGCTCTTCGTGCGGCGCGCCGGGCTCGCGCCAGGAGTGCGCACGCACACCACGACGCACTTCGACGTCGCGACCACGCTGCTGACGGACGTGCTCGGCTGCACGAGCCCGCCTGAGGACTACTGCGTCGGCCGCAACCTGTTCGACCTGACCGATCGCGGGGTGATCACCATCGCGGCGTACAGCCGCTGGGCCGCCGTGCGTCCGGGCGTGCGCCACGTCGTCGTACAGCGATCGGGCGACATCGACGTGCTCGGGCCGGACTACCGTCCGACGCCTGGTTCCGACGCGGACGTCGAGTACTTGCGGGCAGCGTTCGAACAGCGCGCGCGGTTTCGGCCGGGTCCGCAGCGCACGGGCCTGTGAATTCAGGCCTGTGAGTTCGGGCCTGTGAGTTCAGGCCTGTGAGTTCAGGGATCTGAGGCCGGCGCTCCGGCCCGAGCACCGTTCCTCGGCCAGCGTCTTCCGCGCGAGCCGCCGCGGTCGCTACGCTTCGCGGATGCAGATCCAGCGCAGCGTCTCGACTCGGACCGTTCCCTTCGGTGTCCTCCTCCTCGCGTTGCCCTTCGCCGCGTGCGCGTCGAACGGAGCGAGCTCGACCGCCGCGCAGGCCGGCACGTTCACCGAGAAGCCGACGCCGCGTGCCACGCAGACGTCGAAGCGCGCGTTCGAGATCGCGGACCTCTACCGCGTCGCGAACCCGAGCGCTCCGGCCCTCTCGCCCGACGGTTCGCGCGTCGCGTTCGGCGTGCGCCGCACGGATCTCCCCGAGGGCAAGAGCTGGTCGGAGATCTGGACCGTGGGTCGCGACGGTTCCGACGCGCGCGCGCTGACCGGCGGCGAGAAGAACGACACCGGTCCGGTGTTCACCCCCGACGGATCGCAGATCCTCTTCTCATCCACGCGCGACAAGACGGCCCAGTTGTGGCTCCTGCCGCTCGCCGGCGGGGACGCGCGTCAGCTCACGCACTTCAAGCCGGGTCTGTCGGATCCCGTGATCTCGCCCGACGGACGCTGGATCGCGGCGACGACGGAGCTGTGGGCGGAGTGCGGACTCGACCTCGATTGCCACGAGCGGATCCGCGCCGGGCTCGAGGACGGAAAGACGAAAGTGCGCACGGCGGACGAGCTGCTGTACCGGCACTGGACGTCGTGGCACCAGGGCAAGCACCCCTGCATCGTGCTCGTCGACGCGAACGACGGGAAGGTCGTGCGCACGCTCTCGTCGCTCCAACACGACGCGCCGACGTTTCAATTGGGCGGCGGTCGCGGCTACGCCTTCTCGCCCGACTCCAAGGAATTGTGCTTCATGCAAAACGTCGACGCCGACCAGGCGCTGTCGACGAACGCCGACCTGTGGGCCGTGCCGATCGCGGGCGGTGAACCGCGTTGTCTCACGAGCGCGAACGACGGCTGGGACGGCGCGCCGCTGTACTCGCCGGATGGACGCTTCATCGCCTACCTCAGCCAGGCGACGCCGCGGTACGAGGCTGGTCTGCGCACGCTGTGCCTGCTCGAGGTGTCGAGCGGCCGCGTCACATACCTCACGAACCGCGAGAACTTCGACGACGTCGTCGACGACATGCGCTGGTCCGCGGACTCGAAGCGCCTCGTGTTCCAAGCCAGCCGCGACGGGCGCACGCCGCTCTACGAGATGCCGGTCACGGGCGGGAAGCCGCGTGAAGTCTTGCGGCACGGCACGATCGGCGGGTTCGAGCTGGCGCCCGACGGCGGCATCGTCTTCTCCTCGCGGCGCATCGACGAGCCGGCGGAGGTGTTCGCGCTCGACGCGCGCAGTCCGGCGCCGCGCGTGTTGACGGAACTCAACCGCGAAGTGGTGTCCAAGGTCGACCTGCGTCCCGCGTCCGAATTCCGCGTCGGTGGCGAGGGCGACTACCAAGTCCACGGCTTCCTCGTGACGCCGCACGACTTCGATCCGGCCAAGAAGTACCCGCTCATCCTCAACGTGCACGGCGGACCGCAGTCGCAGTGGACCGATGCATTCCGCGGCGATTGGCAGGTCTACCCGGGCAAGGGCTACATCGTCGCGTTCTGCAATCCGACCGGCTCGACGGGTTACGGCCAGGACTACACGGACGGCATCGTCGGCGACTACGGCGGCCGTGTGTACCGCGACCTGATGCGCGTGACCGACGCGCTCGCCTCGCTGCCCTACGTCGACGCGGATCGCATGGGCCTCATGGGCTGGTCGTACGGCGGATACATGTCGATGTGGGTCGAGGGCCAGACCGACCGCTTCAAGGCCAACGCGGCGATGATGGGCATCTTCGATCTGCGTGCGTTCCACGGCGCCACGGAGGAACTGTGGTTCCCCGAGCACGACATGGGCGGCACGCCCTGGACCTCGGATCATTACGAGCGCTGGTCGCCGTGCA
>JBBQCC010000104.1:0-12778 GCA_038318285.1 Planctomycetota bacterium
GTCGGCATCTCGATTCGCTGCGTCTGACGTCGAGCACCGGAGTGCGCATTCAGACCGTCGAGTTGCTGCGCTGCGTTTCGCGCGAGACCACGGCACTCCCGCCGCGCGCGTTGAGCAGCGTCGTGTCGGAGTGGAAGGAACTGGCGCGATTGTGGGGGACCTACGATCCGCCGTCCGGCCCCGGCTACACGACGGCGCGGACGCTGTACGACTGGAACGATTCGCTCGAACCGTCCTATTCGATGGGCCTCGATCAACGCGAGGACGAGCAGTGGGAGCGCGGCATCGCGCGCAATCGCGCCGCGGTCCGGCTCGCCAACCCCGAGGACGCCGGCGGCGTCCGCATCGGTGACACGATCCACTTCGACGCCGGCGATCGGCGCACGGTCACGCGCATCACCGGTACCGACATCGAGTTGTCGGGTGACCCGCTCCCCATGTCGGTCGCCGCGGAGAGCCGCATGCTGCTCCACCCGCTGCGCATGGCCAAGTTGCCGATCACGCCGACCACTCGACATCGGTTCGCGTTCGAACCGATCGAGCAGACGGAGCGCGGGACCTACCTCGTCCTGCGGCTCCGATCGAGCGAGACCGACGCGCAGGACGTGCTCGTCGACTACGGGATCAAGGGCGAATCGCGCGGCCGGTTCACGTTCAATGCGCGAGTGGACGGCCAATACCACGACTACGCGATCCGTCTGAGCACGCAATTCAATTGGGCGACGCAGGCCAACCTATGGATCTCCGTGGTCCCCAGTGTCGGGGCCCTGGAACTCGAATACGTGCGGATCGTCGAGGAAAACCCGTGAGCGCCTCGGACACCGACATTCGCGACGCGATCGTCGTCGGCGGGGGTCTGTTCGGTGCCTGGCTGGCGCTGCTGCTCGCGCGCGACCACGGGTTGCGCGTCGTGCTGCTCGAGCGTGAGCCCAAGATGATGCAGCGCGCCTCGTACAACAATCAGGCGCGCGTCCACAACGGCTACCACTACCCGCGCAGCATCCTGACCGGACTGCGATCGCGCGTGAACTCCGGGCGCTTCCTGTCCGAGTTCGCGGACTGCGTCGACACGCGGTTCGACAAGTACTACGCGATCGGCCGCAGGCGCTCGAACGTGACCGCCGCGCAATTCCGCACGTTCTGTCACCGGATCGGTGCGCGGCTCGCCCCGGCGCCGGCCAAGGTTCGCAAGTGGTTCTCGTCGGACCTCATCGAAGACGTCTGGGCGGTCGACGAGTGGGCATTCGACGCCGCGGCGCTCGAACGCCGATTCGCGCTCGAGCTCGAAGCCGCGGGCGTCGACGTCCGACTGGGGAACGAGGCGGTTTCCGTCGCGAAGTCGGGCGCGGGCGATGCTCGTCTGGACCTCACCGTCCGCGACGCGCACGGTTCGACCTACGTGCTTCGCGCCGCGTCCGTCTTCAACTGCACCTACGCCAACCTGAACGGCTTGCTGGCCGCGTCCGGGCTCGACAAAATCCCGCTGAAGCAGGAACTGGCGGAGATGGCGCTCGTGGAGGTCCCCGAGGAACTCCGGCGCGTGGGCGTCACGGTGATGTGCGGGCCGTTCTTCTCGTTCATGCCCTTCCCGTCACGCGGACTGCACACGTTCTCGCACGTTCGGTACACGCCCCACCACGCGTGGTTCGACCGCGACGTGGATCAATCGAACCTCGAGTACTTCGACCGTGTCGAGAAACGCTCACATTTCCTGCAGATGCGGCTCGATTCTGCGCGATACATGCCGCTGATCGCGGACTTCGTGCAGCGCGATTCCTTGTGGGAATTGAAGGCGATCCTGCCCCAGAGCGAAGCCGACGACAGCCGTCCGATCCTGTTCCGACGCGATCCCGTGCTCCCGGGCCTCATCAGCGTGCTCGGGGGCAAGATCGACAACGTCTACGATCTCGAGCACGAGCTGGAAGACGTGCTCACCAAGTCCCGCGCGGAGCCAAGTGCTTGAAGCCGGAGCGACCGCAGGAGAAGCTCTCTCCGCCCACGAAGCAGCCCGCATGACTCCGAACTCGAGTTACTTCGTCTCCGTGATCGTTCCGCTGCAGGACGACGCAGACATCTTCGACGACTTCGCGCGCGAGCTGATCGAAGTCGTGCGTCCGACGTGGCAGAACTACGAAATCGTCTTCGTCGACGACGGTTCGCGGGACGACGTCCGGTCCTCGATCTCGAAGCTGCTTCAGCAGCACGAATGCCTGCGCCTCCTGCGCCTGTCGCGTCGCTGCGGCGGCGAGATCGCGATCTCGGCCGGTCTCGACACCGCGATCGGTGATGTCGTCGTCGTGCTCGATCCCGCCTGCGATCCGCCGAAGCTGGTCCCCAAGATGGTCGAGGAAGCGCGCCGCATCGGTGGCATGGTCTTCGGTGTGCGCACCGTACCGCGCGACGAGTCGTGGATGTACGCGCTGGGCCGCAAGCTCTTCTCGCGCGTGATGCGCCGACTCGTCGGCATAGAACTGCCGCCCGACGCGACACTGTTCCTGGCGATGACGCGTCAAGCCATGAACGCAGTCACCCAGATCAAGGATCGCTCGCGCGCCGTGCGCGTGTTCGGCTCGTTGGTCGGCTTCCCGCACGAGTTCGTGAAGTACGCGCCCGTCGAGCGCCGATCGCGGCCGCGCTCCAAGGGTTTCGCCGAGGGGCTCGAGCGCGGCATCTCGCTTGCCGTCACGAACTCCATGCAGCCGCTGCGATTCGTCAGCCTGCTAGGCCTCGCGATGGCGTTCCTGAACTTCGCGTATCTGCTCTACGTGCTGGCGATCGCGCTGTTCAAGCCGCACGTCGCCGAGGGTTGGATCACGACGTCCGTCCAGCTGTCCGCGATGTTCCTGTTCGTGTTCGTGATCCTCGCGGTGCTCTGCGAGTACGTGGGCCGTCTGCTCGACGAAACGCGTGACCGTCCGCTGTACTACGTCGCCGAGGAGCGCCAGAGCTCCGTGATGATCCGCGACGCTGACCGCCGCAACGTGCTGGCCGAGTGAACCCCATGGCTCCCGGTGTCGCGTACGCCGTCCGTACGGCCGGGTGGGAAGTGCCGAGCTTCCACGTGCTCGAACTCTTCGAGAAGCGTTCGCGGATCCTGGTCTGCGTCCCAGTGATCAACGAAGGCGAGCGCATCCGCCGCCAGCTCGACAAGATGCGCGCGGTCAGCGCCGAGCTCGATGTGATCATCGCCGACGGCGGTTCGACCGACGGCTCCCTGGCCGAAGACGTGATGCGCGCGAAGGGAATTCGCGGCGTCCTGACGAAGACCGGGCCCGGCAAGCTGTCGGCGCAGATGCGCATGGCGATGGCTTGGGGCATCGAGCAAGGCTACGAGGGATTCGTCTTCATCGACGGTAACGACAAGGACGACAGCAGCGCGATCCCAGCGTTCGCGCGCGATCTGCTCGCGGGGTGGGACCACATCCAGGGTTCGCGTTACGTGCCCGGCGGCAAGGCGATCAACACGCCGTTCAGTCGGCACTGGGGCGTGAAACTGCTGCATTCTCCGCTGATTTCTGCGGCTGCGCGTTTTCACTACACGGACACGACGAACGGGTTCCGCGGGTACAGCGCGCGGTTCCTGCTCGACCCGCGCGTGCAGCCGTTCCGCGACGTGTTCAGCGCGTACGAGCTGCACTACTACCTCGCCATCCGCGCCGCGCGACTCGGCTTCCGTGTCGAGGAGCTGCCCGTGACGCGCGAATATCCGGTCGGCGAGAAGACGCCCACGAAGATCAGTCCGTTGCGCGGCAACTTGCGCGTGCTGAAGACGCTCTTCCGCGCGGTACTCGTCGGTTACGATCCGACCCACTGATGGAAAAGGCACCGATGAAACCGTCACCGCAGAAATCCGCGCTCATCGGCTTCAGCGGGTTCGTGGGCGGCAACTTGCGCGAGCAAGGCGCCTTCGACGACCTGTACAACACGCAGAACCTCGATTCGATCGTCGGTCGCGAGTACGACCTGATCGTGAGCGCCGGCGCGCCGGCCGCAAAGTGGATCGCGAACCAGAAGCCGGACGAGGACATGGCGTCCCTCGAGAAGCTGATGCGCGCGCTCGAAGGCGTGCACGCGAAGCGATTCGTCCTGATCTCGACCGTGGACGTGTACCCCGCGCCGGTTGGCGTCGACGAGAACTCCGCGATCGACGCGGCGCGCTCGCAACCGTACGGCAAACACCGCTTGCAGCTCGAGGCGTTCGTCGGTGAGCGCTTTCCGGGGGCGACGCGCATCCGCCTGCCGGGCTTGTTCGGTCCGGGCCTCAAGAAGAACGTCGTCTTCGATTTCCTGAACCAGAACCGCCTCGACCTCGTGCACCAGGACGGTTCGTTCCAGTTCTACGACCTCGCCAACATCTGGAAGGACGTACAGGCCGCTTCGAACGCGGGCCTGAAGGTCGTGAACTTCGCCACCGAGCCGGTCACGACGATGGAGGTCGCGCAGCAGGTGTTCGGCGTCGACTTCCACAACACGCTGCCGACGCCCGGTCCGCGCTACGACTTCCGCACGATCCACGCTGCCGCGTTCGGGAAGAGCGGCCCGTACCTGTACTCCAAGGCCGAAGTGTTGGCGGGCATGAAGCACTTCGTCGCGTCCCAGCGCGCGTAGGGCTCCAAATCGTGAAGCTCGCCATCTCGAACATCGCCTGGTCGGTGCAGGAAGAACCCGCCGTCGCGAAGCGGCTCGCCGAACTCGGCGTGCGCGGCGTCGAGGTCGCGCCCAGCAAGGTCGGGCCGCAACCGGCCGAGATCCCGGACGACACCGCGCGGCGCTACCGCGACGGGTGGGAGCAGCACGGCATCCGCATCGTCGCGATGCAGGCGCTGCTGTTCGGCCGCCCCGACTTGGCGATCTTCCAGAGCGAGAAGGCGCGCGACGACCTCACGGCGTACATGGCGCGCGTCATCCGGTTGGGCGGGATCCTCGGCGCGCGCGCGCTCGTATTCGGGTCGCCGAAGAACCGGCGCATCGAGGACCTGAAGCCGGCGGAGGTCGAGCGCATCGCGCTGCCGTTCTTCCGCGAGCTGGGCCGCATCGCCGACGACAACGACACGTGCTTGTGCATCGAGCACAACCCGCCCAGCTACGGCGCGGACTGGATCACGACTGCGAGCGACGCGCTGGCGTTCGTGAAGGCCGTCGATCACCCCGGCTTCGGCGTGCACCTCGACGCTGGCGGCCTGCACCTGGCGGGCGAAGGCGCGGCCGAAATCCTCGCCGCGGGTGCGCACATCCGCCACTTCCACGCGAGCCAGCCCGAGTTGGCGCCGCTCGCTCCGGGCGGTCCCGTTCCGCACGAATCCTTTGCCGCCGCTCTGCGCGAGCTGCGCTACCCGCGCTGGGTTTCCATCGAGATGCGCGAAGTGCAGGGCGCCGCGAGCGCGCTCCCGCACGTCGAAACCGCCGTGCGCCACGCGACGGCGGTGTACGGATCGATGAGCGTCTGAGCCGGGCGGATCGCGACGAGCCGCGTCGATTTCACTAGTCTGCGCGCATGTCCCCGCAACTGCAGCGCGATCCGATCTCGTACCTCTACCCGATCCCCGAGGCGAACCGCACCGGACGCCTGCGCGTGTCCGACCTGCACGATCTTTACTGGGAGGAATCGGGCAATCCAAAGGGCAAGCCCGTCGTGTTCCTGCACGGCGGTCCCGGCGGCGGAACGGTACCGGCGCACCGGCGCTTCTTCGATCCGCGCAGGTACCGGATCGTGCTCTTCGATCAGCGCGGTTGCGGGCAGAGCACGCCCTACGCCGAGATCCGCGAGAACACGACTTGGGATCTCGTCGCCGACATGGAGAAGCTGCGCGCGCACCTCGGCATCGATCGTTGGCAAGTGTTCGGCGGATCGTGGGGCAGCACGCTGGCGCTCGCGTACGCGGAGAAACACCCCGATCGCGTCACCGAGCTCGTGCTGCGCGGCATCTTCATGCTGCGGAAATCCGAGATCGACTGGTTCTACCAGCTCGGCGCGAGCCACATCTTCCCCGAGGCGTGGGACGGCTACTTGGCGGCGATCCCGAAGGCCGAACACGGCGACCTCGTGAACGCCTATGCGAAGCGTCTTTTCTCGGCCGATCCGGCCGTGAACCTGCCCGCGGCGAAAGCCTGGAGCCTGTGGGAGGGCGCGACCTCGAAGCTCCTGCCCGACCCGCAATTCGCGGCCACGTTTGGCGCCGACGCGACCACGCTCGCGTTCGCGCGCATCGAGTGCCACTACTTCGTGAACAACGGTTGGTTCGATCACGAGGATCAACTGCTGCGCGACGCGACGAAGCTGCGCAAGATCCCGGGGATCATCGTGCAAGGTCGCTACGACTGCGTTTGCCCGATCCAGAGCGCGCACGACTTGTCGCGCGTGTGGCCCGAAGCGGACTTGTTCGTCGTGCCCGACGCGGGGCACAGCGCGTTCGAACCGGGCATCGCGCGTGCACTCGTCGCGGCGACGGATCGATTCGCGACGTGATCACAAGGGCAGCCGCCTGCGCACTGCGTCAGCCTTGTGTGGTGCCGAACGCGGATCGCCATGAGTGCGCGGATTCCGCATAGCGTGGGAGCTCGCGCGGCCGACTGGAATCGCGTCGCGCACGGGCCTTGCCCATGATTCGCTGCGCACTCCTGTGCGCGCTCGCGACCAGCCTCGCGATCGCGCTCTTCGCCCAGACCGATGCCGCCGCGCAAACCGCCATGGGTCCGCCTGATCCCATGCCGGTCGCGACGCGCTACCTCGATGCGTACGCGCGCTTCGACCTCGCGGCGTTGCACGAGTTCTGGGACGACGCGAGCGTCTTCCAGGACCCGACCACGGCCGAGATTGGCGCCCCACTGGGGCCGGTGCGCGGCGCGAAGGCGATCACCAAGGCGTTGCGCGGGTCGACGCAGGGCGTCACGAACTTGTCGTTTCGCTTCGAGGAAACCTTCCATTCCGGCGGCCGCGTCGTCGCGATCGGTCGGCTGCTCTACACCATGCCCGCGAAGATGCTGAGCAAGACGGAAGGTGACTTGGAGTTCGATCTGCGTGTCGTGACCGTGCTGCACATCGAGGGCGACAGGGTCCGCGAGCACACCGACTACTCGGACTTCAGCGGTTGGCGAGCGAAGATCGCGGCCGCGACGCACTGAGCCCGACCGCGGTCAGCGCTTCTTCTGTGACGGTTCGGCGCGCAAGCCCGCCAGCGCGAGGCTCACGATCGTCGCCAGCGTGCGGTCGACCTCGCGGCGCGAGCCCATCTCCTTCGTCGAGAGTGAGTACGGGATCAGCGAGTTGGTCGCCGCGATCAGCGCGCGCGCCGTGTGCGCCGGGTCGTCGCAGGCCAGCGTGCCCTCGCGCCGACCTTGGTCGATCACCTTCGCCAGGATGGTCGCCTCGGCCGCGAACCAACTCGCGCGCCGTTCGAGGTACGGACCGCGAAGCGCCGCGAAGATCTCGTCGAGGCTCTTCGAATAGTCCTTCACGACGTCGAGCCGATAGGTCACGCGCAGTGTGAGCAAGTGCGACAAGCGTTCGCGCGCGTCGCCCGGACCATCGGCGACACGGCGCTCCTCGTGCAGCAGCCGGTCGACGACGCGGTCGATGCGCGCCAGGAAGATGTCGTCCTTGCAACGGAAGTGCAGGTACAGCGTGCGCCGCGCGATGCCCGCCTGCGTCGCGAGGTCGTCCATCGTCGTCTTGTGGTAGCCGTTGCGGCCGAGCAGGACCCCGGCCGCATCCAGGATCGCGTCGCGCGTGTTGGCCGGCGCGGAGGCGGGCGGCGGGTTGGCGCCGCGGCTGCCGGGGTTCGCGCTGGGGTTGGACGAGGCGGGCGCGTTCGAGCTCGCATGCAGGGGCAAGTTCGAGGAGTTCGGGCGGATCATCGGGCTCTCCGAGTCGGGGCTCAGAACCTGGGTGGCGGGACGGCCGGTGCACAGATCGGGCGAAAGTGTGCAGTCCGCCTTCAGTCTGCCCCAGGCTGGCCAGGGCGGCCGTCGGGACTGCGTAAGTCCCGCGGATCCAGCCCGTTCCGGTCGCCGGGCCCCGGCGGTCCGGGCCGGATCGCCAGCTCTCAGGCGCGCAACAGGAACCCGAGGTCGTCCTCGGCCGCGACCTCGCGCGGTTCGGCGCCGGCGCGGAAGATCCGCGCGCTCTCGCCGCCCACCAAGTGGATCGTGTCGCCCTCGACCCGCAGCAGCGTGCCCTCGCGCAAGCCGACGACCGTCACGGCGGGGTTCGCGGCGAGGTACTCGGTGATGCGCTGCTCGCGCGTCTCGCCCTGGAAGCCGGGCGGGTTGCCGTGCAGGTAGTGCGGGTTGATCTGGAACGGCACGAGGCCGAGCGCGTCGAAGCCCAGCGGATCGACGATCGGCATGTCGTTCGTCGTCTGGACCGTAGGGCAGGCGACGTTCGAGCCCGCGCTCCAACCGACGAACGGGGTTCCACCGCGGACGGCGCGGCGGATCGGGTCGAGCAGGCCGCGCAGGTGCAGCTCGCGCGTCAGCTTCCACGTGTTGCCGCCGCCCACGACGATCAGCTCGGCGCGCGCGACCGCCGCGTGCAGGTCCTCGGCCGCGTGCACGCCCTCGACCTCGATGCCCAGCTCGCGGAACGGACGGCGTACGAGCTCGACGTAGTCGTCGTGGCTGCGCGTGACGATCGCGTAGGGGACGAACAGCGCGCGACGAATGCTGCCACCGAGGAACTCGCGCAGGGTCGGCATCGCCCACTCGAGGTAGCCAAATCCGGTCTTCTGAGAGTTGCTGAGCAGCAGGAGGCGCATGGTTCGGTCGTTTCGCTGGTCGCTCGATTTGATTCGTCGGGTCGCCGTCACCGAATGGGGTGGCGCGTGCCGGATGAGTCAGGGCGGATGGAGCGGGCGGGGCGGAGGCGTCTCGCGGGATCCTATCGACTCGCGCGCGCGAGCCGAGCTCCGCGCCGCGAACTTCGACGGCGCGGCCCCGCAGCCCGTTTGTGAGGGAATTCGCGGGCCGGACGCTACTCTCTCGGGTCCAGCATGCCCCTCGCGATCGAACCTTTGCCGCCCCTGCGCTTCCAGCGCCGCACGCTCGAAAAGGTGTGGGGTGGACGGCGGCTCGAGCAACTCGCCGGACGGACGCGGCCCTCGTTGCGACCGATCGGCGAGAGCTGGGAGATCTCCGACCGCGACGAGCAGCCGTCCGTCGTCGCCGAGGGCCCGCTGGCCGGCACCCGGCTGCGCGATCTGGTCGAGCGCCGCCGCGTCGACTTGCTCGGTCGAGCGCGGACGACCGCGGACGGACGGTTCCCGCTGCTGGTGAAGTACGTGGACACGGCCGAGCCGCTCAGCATCCAGGTGCACCCGATCGAAAGCGATCCCAGCGCGCACGAGGAGAGCAAGTCCGAGGCGTGGTACTTCCTGCACGCCGAACCGGAGAGCCGCGTGTGGCTCGGCTTGTCACCGGGCACGACGCGCGAGGCACTGTCGCGCGCTGCCGGTTCGGACGCGATGCGCTCGCTCGTGCGCGAGTGGCCCGTGCACGCTGGCGACGCCGCGTTCGTGCCCGGCGGGACCGTGCACGCGATCGGCGGCGGCGTGACCGTGCTCGAGGTGCAGGAGAATTCGGACACGACGCACCGTCTGTACGACTGGGATCGCGTCGGCCTCGACGGCCGCATGCGCACGATGCACGTCGAGCCCGCGCTGCGCGCGACCGATTTCACCGGACAGCACCCCGGTCCGCAGCGTCCCGTGTGGCGCGCGGTGGCCGGTGGGCGCCGTGCGCTGCTGGCCGAGTGCCCGCGCTTCACCCTTGAACACGTCGAGATCGACAGCGCGCAGGACGACGACACGCACGACCTCGCGGTTGCTTGGGCGGTCGTGCGCGGTCACGGTCGGCTCGTCTGTCCCACGAGCACGCAGGAAATGCGGCCCGGCGAGGTCTGGCTGGTGCCGGCCGCGATCGGCCGCCATCGACTCGAATCCGCCGAACCGGGTTTCTCCGCCGTGCGCATCGGAACACAACCATGAAGAAGACGACGAAGCGAACGGCGGCTCCGGCGAAGAGTTTCGCGGCCGCGAAAGCCAAGGCGAAGACCGCCGATCAGCCGACCGCGGGGACTTTCGAAGCCGGCGGGAAGCAGGCCGGCGGGAAGCAGGCCGGCGGGAGCGATGCCGGCGGGGGCGATACCGGCGGGGGCGATACCGGCGGAGGCGATGCCGAGTTCGATGCCGAGCCGCGGCTCGTGCGCCTGAACAAGTACCTGGCCGACAACGGAGTCGCGTCGCGGCGTCGCTGTGACGAGTTGATCGCCGCGCGCAAAGTGTTCGTCGACGGCGAGTCGGTGAACGAGCTGGGCCTGAAGATCGATCCCGAACGCCAGGAGGTCGAGGTCGACGGCTTCAAGTTCAAGGCGCGCAGCGCGCGCAAGCGCTACTACCTCTTGAACAAGCCCTCGGGCGTCGTGTGCACGAACGAGTCGCGCGAGACGCGTCCGCGTGCCGTCGACTTGATCACGGATCCGTTCAAGGGCCGCATCTACACCGTCGGGCGACTCGACGAGGAGAGCAAGGGCCTGATCATCCTGACGAACGACGGCGAGTTCGCGCACCGCATCCAACATCCCAAGTACGGCATCGAGAAGACCTACTTGGTGAAGGTCGCGGGCGAGATCAACGACACGACGCTCAAAGAGATCCGCGAGGGCGTGCACCTGTCGGAAGGTCGCACGGCCGGATCGCGCATCGTCGTGCACGATCGCGGACGCGATTATTCGCTGCTGTCGATCTCGATCCGCGAGGGCATGAACCGCGAAATTCGCCGCGTGTTCGCGCAGTTCGGGTTCAAGGTCACCGAGCTGAAGCGCATCCGGGTCGGCACGTTGACCGACCGCGGTCTGAAGCCGGGTCGCTGGCGCGAGTTGCTGCCGGGCGAGATCGCAGCGCTGCGCGCGGGTGACAACGAGATGCGCGAGGAGTCGAGCACGAAGCCCGCAGGCAAGACGCGTCCGATGACTCGCGGACGCAATGGCGCGCAACGAGTGCGCGGCGCAGCGCCCTTCACCAAGCCGAAGAAGCGCGGCTACGCGCGTCACCTCGTGCAGGGTGGTCGCGCCGTCGAACGCCGACCCGATGCGCCGCCGCGTTTCGGCGAGTCCGATGCCTCGCGCGCCGCGCCCGCTGGCCGGGGTGGAAAGGTCTACGGCCGCACGAGTAGCCGGCCGATCACGCGTCCGAGTGCACCCAAGTCGAAACCCGCGCGCTTGGGATTCAAGCCGGCGAAAACCAGCACGAAACCCGGTGCGAAACCCGCACGACCCGGTGCAGCAGCTCGCCCCGGCGCAGCTCGCCCCAAACAAGGCAATGCACGCGGCGAAATGCAGAACCGCGCGCCGAAGCCCAAAGTCGGTCGCAAGAATCGCTGAGCCAGATCCTGAAAACGACGTGATGAAAACGACGTGATGGAAACGATGACAACCGCGCTCGCATCCGAGCTGCCCATCGCCGGACTCAAAGCCGGTGCCGCGATCCGCGAACACACGCTGTCGAACGGATTGCACGTCCTGTTCGTCGAGCGGCACCTCGACCCCGTCGTCGCCGTGATGGTGTGGTATCGCGTTGGGTCGCGCGACGAGGATGACAAACGCGCCGGTGTCTCGCACTTCCTCGAGCACATGATGTTCAAGGGCAGCCGTGCG
This sequence comes from Planctomycetota bacterium, assembly GCA_038318285.1. Taxonomy (GTDB): domain Bacteria; phylum Planctomycetota; class UBA1135; order UBA1135; genus JAEUHZ01. The sequence continues at coordinate 11,648 of JBBQCC010000104.1, forward strand.
TTCGGGAAGGGCGAGGTCGATCGCGTCACCACGATGCTCGGCGGTGGGAACAACGCATTCACGACGAACGATCACACGGCGTACTGGTTCGAACTGGCGTCGGACCGCTGGGAAGCGGCGCTGGCGATCGAGGCCGACCGCATGCGTGCGCTGCTGCTCGATCCGACCGAATTCGTCGCGGAAAAGGCCGTGGTTCTCGAAGAACTCGCGATGGGCCTCGACGATCCGTGGCGCCGGTTGACGGAGATGGCGCAAGAGGCCGTGTTCGGTCGCCATCCGTACCGACGTCCGATCATCGGTCACGCCGACGCGCTGAAGCACCTGACGGTCGAGGAGATGCGCGCGCACTACGAGCGCCACTATCGCCCCGGCAACGCGGTGCTCGTCGTGTGCGGCGACTTCGACACGCCGCGCGCAATGCAGCTGGTCGAGCAGCACCTCGGCTCGATCCCGGCGCACGACACGAACATCCAAGACGCGTTCCGTCCGACGTTCACCGAGCCCCCGGGCGAAAAGCGCCTCTCGATGTCGTGGGACGACGAAGGTCAGCGCATGTGCATGGTCTGGCCCAGCGGCGCCGTCGGATCGCAAGAAGACTGGGTCCTCGACGTCGTGACGACGGTGCTGACCGGCGGACGTCTGTCGCGATTGCACCGGCACCTCGTGCTGGAGCAAGGTCTCGCGACGACGGTGTCGACGCAGAACGACGCGCGCGTCGATTGCGGCGCGTTCTGGCTGATGGCCGAGTGCGCGCAGGGCGTCGCGCCCGCGAAACTGGAGGCCGCGATCGACGCGGAACTCGAGCGCCTGCGTGATCAGCTCGTGCCCGCGAAGGAATTGGAGCGCGCCAAACGCATCCTGGCGTCGGGCGAAGCCTACGACAGCGAGACGGTCAGCGACCTGGCCGAGGAGATCGGCGAGTTCGCGATCGACGCCGACTGGCACTTGTCACTCGAGACGATCGCGAAGATCCGCGCCGTCACGGCGACGGACGTGCGCGACGTCGCGCGACGCGTGCTCGCCGACGAACGCCGCGTCGTGGCCTGGAGTCTGCCGAAGAAGGCCTCGAAGGTGCGCACGCCGAACGCGAAGCAGCGCGCACGCAAGCAGGTCTCGAAGGCCGCGCCGAAG
>JBBQCC010000105.1:0-12559 GCA_038318285.1 Planctomycetota bacterium
GAGCGCGTCGACCGTGAATGACACGCTACAGCTGCATGCGAATGGGATGCCCGCTTCGAGCGCCTGCCTCTTCTTCCAAGGTAGTGTGCAGAACACCGCGAGCGCGTTCGGTGACGGACTGCTGTGCATCGGCGGCACGAACATCCGCCTCGGCACGAAATCGACTCCTGGCGGATCCGCGCAATTCCCGGCCCCCGGCTCGGGCGATCCGTCGATCAGCGTCCGTGGCGCAGTGCCGCTCGACGGAGGCACGCGCTACTACCAAGTCTGGTATCGCAACGCCGCCGCGTTCTGCACGAGCGCCACGTTCAACCTGACGAACGGCGTCACGGTGAACTGGGCGCGCTGAAACCAACACCAGGAGAGGGTGAGGCGCGTCGTCACCGTATCGGTGGCGACGCGCTTCCTATCATTCACTTCCCGAGTGAAGCGAGTGCCGTAGCATGCGTCGCCATCAATTCCGGGTCGCCGGGCGCGACCGTGAGTCCGGCCTCGGCGTACTTCGCCGACGATCGATGCGCGCTCAGTTGCGCGAGTACGTCCGACAACTGTCGCCAGTACGCGGTCTGCGCGGGGTAGACGCCGGCGATGGCGAAGTCGATCTCGCGTTCGGCGGCATCGAGATCGCCGTGACGTTCCAGCGCGGCGGCGTAGAACAAGCGCGCGGTGTGGTTCATCGGATCCCGGGCGAGAGCCAATTCGTAGTACACGAGCGCATCATCGACGGCACCGCGCACGAGCGCATCGACGCCGATGGATGACCAAGCGACGCCGAGGCGCGAGTCGAGCTGCGCGGCGCGTTCATTGGCACGCGTCGATTCGTCGTTGCATCCGCGTAGCGCCAGGGACGTGCTCATCAGGACGTACAACGCAGCGGTCGCCGGTTGACATGCGAGCCCGCGCCAGCACCATGCTTCGGCCTCTTCATGGTCGTCTGGTCCTTGCAGTGTCTGCGCGATCAAGTTGTAGGTGTCCACCGAGTCCGGATCGAGCGCATGAGAACGCACGAGGATGGAGCGCGCGGTTACGGGATCGATTAGCGCCAGTGCTTGTCCCGCGTAGTACAGCGCGCGCGGCGAATCTGGCCACAGGCTCACCAGGGCGGCCGACGCCGAGTGAGCGGCTTTGGCATCGCCGACCTGCTGCGCACTCGACGCGCGCTGCTCGTGGTAGATCGCGCGCGCAACGGGAGCGCGAGCGACGGCCTCGCTGAAGAGTTCGAACGCGCGCTCGTTCAGCGGTTTTCGCTCGTAGTAGGACAATCGCTGCCCCGCGGCTAGGGCACAGCGGCCGTGGATGTAGAGCTCGAACGAGCGCACGTCGGGCTCGAAGTCGGCGGGGCTGCGCGGCGGAAGGTCGCGTCCTTGAACGAGCGTCTCGAGAGCACCACGCCCCCGCATCGTGGGGGGGATGTCGGCCAGCAGCTCGTTCGCGCGGACGAGATCGTTCGCATGGATGCTCGAGAGAACTCGGCCCGTGATCGCCTCTTCGTTCCGGGCATCCAGATCGAGCACGCGCGCGAACGCGCGGTCCGCCTCGTTCGTGCGACCCTTGTCCAGGTTCGCGAAGCCCTCTTCGAGCGCGGCCTCGACCGAGCGCGTGCGCGCGAACTCCGCTGCCGCGTGCACCTCGTCGCGCGCAGCCCACCAATTGCCGCCGAAAACGGCCAAAGTGATCACGGTGACTGCGAGCGTTGCGGCGAGCACGGCCTGACGCGGCTCGCGGCGCGCCCAGCGCAACAACCGTCCGTGGATCGGTAACGGACGCGCGCGGATCGGACGTTCGGCCGCGCAGGCTTCGAGGTCCTCGGCCAGCGCGGCGGCCGTCGCGTACCTTCGATTCCGATCGCGCTCCATCGCCGTCGCCGCGATGATTCCGAGGTCGCGCGGTACGGCCGGGTTCAGCGAGCGCACGTCGGTGGCGCTCGCGCTCGAGATCGCGCGGTAGAGCGCGGCCGGCGTCGGGCCGTCGAAAGGGCGTCGCAACGTCAGACACTCGTACAACGTGACGCCCAGCGCGTAGACGTCCGTCTGTACGTCGGGTCGCTCGCGCTCGCCGTTGAGGAGCTCAGGCGCGATGTAGGCCGGCGTGCCCGCCGTGTCGCCCGTGCGCGTCAGCGAAGCTCCGGTGGCCTCTTCATGGATCGCCAAACCGAAGTCGACGAGAACCGGTTCGCCCGTGACGCCGACGATGATGTTCGATGGCTTCACGTCGCGGTGGATGACGCCCTGCGCGTGCGCGGCGCTCAACGCGCGCGCGACACGGGCAATACAGGTCGCGACGGCAAGTTCCGCCTCGCGTCGGTGCGGCGGAGCTTTGGGGATCGTGGCGCAACTGGATCCGGATTCGCGAGCGAGCGCGATGAATCGCGCGAGGTTCTCCCCTTCGACGAACCGCATGGCGATCCAGGGCCGTTCGCCGGCCACGCCGGTGCCGAAAATGGTAGCGATTCCGGAGTGTTCCAGTCGCGCGGCGAGCTCCGCCTCGCGACGGAAGCGCAGGCGGGCCGGCGCATCCTGCAACGCGTGCGCGGGCAGCATCTTCAGCGCGACGCGTCGGCCGAGCGGTTCCTCGATCGCCTCGAGCACGACGCCCATCCCGCCGCGACCGATCTCGCGCACGACCCGGTACGGACCGACGTGTTCGAGTGCGGCGGAGTCGTGCTGCGCGATGCGTTCGCCCTCGAGTTCCAGTTCCAACCACACCTCGAGCGCGTCGCGGACATCCGTGCCCAGGTGCGCGAAGCGCGCTGCGAATTCCGTCACATCGGGAGCTTCACCGCGCTGACGCAGTGCCAAGTACAGTTCGACCGCCTCCTCGGTGTTGCGCGGGTCCTGCTCGCTCACGACTCTCGCTCCGCGCCCGGGTCGAGCGGCTTCAGCACGGGACGCAGGCGCACGAGTGCGCGCACGAACCGTTTGCTCGCGGCCGCGGGCTCGATGGCGAGTTCCGCCGCGGCCTCCTCGTTCGTGAGTCCTTCGAAATGGCGCAGCGCGACGATCTCGCGGTCGAGCTCGTCGAGTTCGGACAGGGCGTCGAGAACGCGCGTGCGCACTTCTTCGCGTCGCATGGCCTGCGAGGGCGTCGTCTGGCTGGCGACGAACGCGTCGGCGAGCGCAGCGGCACTGATCGAGGGCCGACTGTCGAGCGTGATCTCGCGCTGCGCATCGCGCATGTGCGTACCGAGATGTTGACGGTGCACGCGTGTGAGCACCTCGGCGGCCACCAAGCGCAGCCAAACCTGGAACGGCAGAGAGGGCTGCGCACACCAGCGTTCGAAGCGTGCGGCCGCGTCGATCCAGGCCTCCTGTACGACGTCGGCTGGGTCGACGCGGCGCCGCAGCCTGGGGTCCAAACGCAGCTCCACCATGCGCACGATGCGCGGCTCCTCGCGGGCGAACTCGGCCAACAGTGCCTCTCGGTCGCCGTCGCGCGCGCGAGCCAGACCCGCGCTGAATGCGCCGCCATGTTCGTCGTTCACCACCTCTCGAAGCGTAACCGGGCGGACACCTGGTGACATCTGGAGTGACCGGCGAGTGACAGGCTCGACCGGCGGGTGACGAGCGCGAACCGGCGGGTGACAGCTCCGACCCCGAGTTCGCGTTCCGAGCGCGATTCCGTACAGGTGCTGGACGGCCCAGGGAGTCCGGCCGACGTCCGCGCTCCAAATCTGTGCGCGGACCGCGCTGCCTGTGGGAGGACGCGCGGGCGAAACCGTTTGACGAGCGATGGGTAGACTGCCGACCTGGGAGACGTCCGCATGAAAAACGTCCTGACCGCCCTACTGCTGTCCTTCGTCGCCGCGTGCTCGTCCACCGAGCCTCGATCGCGGCCGCTGCTCGCGAGTTCCGAGGTCGTCGTGCTGTCGCACCAGCCTGCCGAGGAAGTGGCCGCAATGGCGTGCGGGATCCTCCACGGTGCACCGCTCGACGCGAACGGAGTCCCGACGATCGGGTGCTCGTCGCTCGAGCACCGGAGGGCGCATCGGCACGAGGACGGCTCGACGCACATCTCGATGACGGCGGATCCGCGCTCGAACACGATCGTGTTGGCAGCGCCGCCGGGCCACGACGCGGACTTGGCGCGCGCGGTGGCGTTGCTGCGCGAACTCGACGCACCGACCGTTGGCTGGCGGTGAGGATGCGGCTGGCGGTGGTCGAATCCATCGCGCTGGCCGTGTTCGCGGGGTGCGCTGCGAGTGAGGTCGACCGCGAGCGGGAGCAGGCCACCGTGCAAGCTCTCCCGAGCGAGCTCGTCTGGGAGCCGGACGTGCAAACGGTCGCGTTCTCCGTCGGTCACCTGCGTGCCGACGACGTCGCGAAGACGTTGAATACGCTGGCCGGGGCAAGGCGTGAAGCTGTGGAAACTCGCGGGTGCGCGCTCGGTCCACCGGGCACGTGGCCCGGCCTGGTGGAAGCCGGGACTTGGTTCACCGCAGCCGCGGACAATTCGCTCTGCATGCACACGCCGCGCGTCGATGAGGACGAGGTCCGCGCCGTGCGCGGTCTGCTCGTGCGCCTCGGCGCCGTGGAAGAGCCCTCACCCGTCGCGTCGCGGCAGACCGACGAGGTCATCGGCTGGGACGTCGACAGCATCCACGAATTCGCGCGCGCGACGACGTTCCATGCTTCGGCCTGCTCCTGCTGTGTCGACTTGATCGATCTGCGCTGGCCGCGCGCCGAGGCGTACGCCACCTACCTGAACGAAGTCGTTCGCTGGCGCCGCGAAGCCGTGGACGAACTGCAGTGGGAGTACGTCTCCGGACTGTACGACGGCGAAGTCGTGTCACCCGAGTCCACCTTCGCAGCACAGGACGAATTCAAGGTCGTCGTCCTCTCCGGTCCGACGGATCCGGACTCGATCGCTTGGGCGTATGGGTGCCTCGAGGGGCTCGATCTCCGGGAGACTCGGCGGCGGATGCCCAACGTGGACTGCGTGTTGAGGAACCCGAAGGACGAGCAGAGGTGGTTGGAGGTCTCGGGTCAGTTGCCCGAACCGTCGAACGACTGACCCGAGGGCGAGCTGGGTCCGACTCTTCTTCAGCGCGTGCCGAGCGAACCGCGCAGCCGAGCCGCGATCGGCGCGAAGGCGTCGTGGATCTCGCGCAGGCCCACGAGGGAGCCGACGGTCGCGAAGCTCGCCAAGCAGCCGACCGCGACCGCCGCGGAGCGCCCCGCGGCCCCGACGGTGGTCTGCGCGTCCGGGAGCATCTGTGCCAGCGCCCAACCGACACCGAACGACACGGCCGAGGAGGCCAACGCGCGCAGCGTGAACGCGACGAGCCCCGTCGGCCGCGGGGCCCCGGCGCGTTCCAGACGCCGCGCGAGGAACGCGTACAGCACGACCGCGTGCGCGCTGATCGCCAACGCGCTCGTCAGCGCGAGCCCCGCGATGCCGAACCGATCGCGCGCGAATCCGTACACCGGCCAGGCAGCCAACGCGACCGCGGTGCCGAGCAACGCCGGCGTCCATGTGTTGCCCAGCGCGTAGAACCCGCGTGCCAACAAGGGTTGCGCGGCCCATGCCGCCAGGCCCAGCGCACACAAGCTCAAGGCCTCGGCCACGCTCGCGATCTCGTCCGGCGCGAGCCGCGTGCGCCCGTAGACGAGCGCCGCGACGTCGGAGCCCGCGCACGTGAGGACGATCTGTGCCGCCAACGCCAACAGGGCGACGTTGCGCAGCGCGCGCGACAACTGCTCGCGCAGCTCGCCGTGCCGGGATTCCGCCGCGAGCCGCGCGAGGAGGGGATACGCCGCCAGCCCCGCCGCCATCCCGAACACGCCGACCGGCACGCGCAGCAGCGCCTTCGCGTAGGCCAACGTCGCCGCGGCACCGGTTGCGAGGATCGTGCCCTGCGCCCGCAGGAACCAATCGTCCGCGACGACGATCGAGAAGCCAGCCATGATCGGTAGCGAGCGCATGAACCACGCGCGCAAATCACTGCCACGGATTTCGATGCGCGGCGCCCAACGGAACCCGAGCCGCGCGCACGCGACGAGCGGCATCAGGAACGGCCCGACGAAGCTCCCGAGCAGCACGCCCCACGCGAATCCCTCCGCCGTGCCCGACGCGAGCCCGCAGGCGACGACCGCGACGTTGTAGACGACCGGCGCGAGCGCGGGGACCGCGTGCCGATCGCGCGCCAGAAGTGCTGCCGAGAACACCGCGCCGAGCACGTGGAAGATCTGTGCCGGCAGCAGGATGCGCGAGAGGTGCGCCAACTCGACGTGTTGTCCCGCATCGAATCCGGGCGCCGCGAGGCGAACGAGCGCGGGCATGGCGAACCACGCGATCGTGCACAGCAGCGTGAGCGCGACGCCGATCGCGTTGGCGATCGTGGCGATGGAGCGCCACGCGCTGTGCGCGTCACGGGACTGGCCGTGCGCGTCGCGAAGGGCCTCGCGCTCGCCAACCTGGCCCGCTTCCGCGCGCGCCCGCGCCAGTCGTGCGGCCTGCAGCGGCACGAGCACGACCGCCATCGCGCCACCCGCGAGGAGGTAGTTCAGGAAGTCCGGAACCGTGAACGCCGCCTGGTACAGGTCCGCGTCCCCGCCGACCCCCAGCGTCCGACCGAGCGCCGCCTCGCGCACGAGCCCGACGAGCCGCGACAGCAGGATGCTCGCGCTCCAGATTGCGCTCGCCGCCAAGATCCTGCTGCGCATGCGCGAGGCAGTCTGCACGCCGAGCGCGCGCGCCTCAATCGCCGGGCGGAGTCCAGCGCGATCGAGTCATGGAGACACGCGCGTTCGCGCGACGATCCTGGTCCGCGTGGAGCGCCGTGGCTGTCAGCTCCGCTCGCGCAGCGAGCTGACCAGGATGAAGACGTTCACGAGCAGCAGCGCGAACGCCGGCAGCCACAGGAAGAGCGCGTCGTTCACTCGATAGCGCGCGATCAGCGCGAACACCATCAAGGCCGCGAGGCCCCCGGCCGAGACGCGCAGCGCCAGCGGCCACCAGAGACCCACGACGAGTCCGACTCCGCCCAGGATCTCCAGGATTCCGGTCAGCGCGCGCAGGTGTGCCAGCCCGTAGCGTTCGAACTCCAGGCGCATGGCCTCCGCGGTGAGGCAGTGCGCGCCGTAGCCGATGAACGAAAGGGCCGAGCCGAGGACCAGGAGGGTGCGCAGGTCCAACTAGCGCAGGACTCCCGCGTGAACTGCGGCGATGAAGAGCGACAGGAGCAAGAGCACCAGCGAGGGGACGAACGCCGGGAACCCGTGCCGCGCCTTGAGGTGCGAGTACTGGGCTCCGGCCATCAGCGCCGCCATGCCCAGCGCCGGCACGAGCACGAGCGCGGGATACCAGATCCCGGCCACGAGCAGCGTTGCGAATGAGATCTTGGCCGCTCCGATCAGGCTGCGGAACACGACCGGGTAGCCGTACTCGCGGAACTCCTTCTCGATGTTCTCGAAACGGAAGATCCACACGTAGGCGACCGACACGGCGACGAGGATCTGGGCTCCGATGGCGAGGTCGTTCATGGGGAAGGCGATCTTCTTGTTGGGGGTTGGGGCGACCCCGGTCGGCTTGACGCGAGTCCGATTCCGACGCTCCCGCGAAGGAGGCCGCGACGATCGCTCGTCGCGAGCGGGAGAGAGCTGAGTCGCCGACATCCTACAGAGCCAACGCACCCGACCGCGCGTTCCGGAACCGGAAGGTCGAATCCGCACGTGCACGGCCAGGCCGTTGCGATTCGAGCCTCGGCGAGCGCAGCGCGCGCTCCACGGACGATGCGGTCCGGGTACCGGTTCGCTGATCACGGTTCCAAGGCGTGCGCGGGTAGAGCCTCGGGCTATCCTGGACGATTCGCGCACGTTTCCCTCGCATCCCGCCATGAGCCGAACGACCACCGTGACCACGCCGCCCCGCGACGACCTCGCCTCGATCCCCACCGGGCCGCAGCGCGCGCCGCGCGGCACGCAGCGCACGTGCCAGACGTGGGCCGCCGAGGCCGCGCTGCGCATGCTGATGAACAACCTCGATCCCGAGGTGGCCGAGGATCCCGCGAACCTCGTCGTGTACGGCGGCAGCGGAAAGGCGGCGCGCGACTGGCCCAGCTTCCAGGCGATCGTCGCCGCGCTGCGTCGACTCGCACCGGACGAGACGTTGCTGGTGCAATCGGGCAAGCCGGTCGGGATCTTCCGCACGACGAAGGCTTCGCCGCGCGTGCTGATCGCGAACAGCAACCTCGTCGGCAAGTGGGCGACGTGGGAGCACTTCCGTGAGCTCGAATCCGAGAACAAGATGATGTACGGCCAGATGACGGCTGGTTCGTGGATCTACATCGGCACGCAGGGAATTCTGCAAGGGACCTACGAGACGTTCGCCGCGTCGGCCGCGAAGCTCTTCGGCGGCAGCTTGAAGAACCGGCTCGTCGTCACCGGCGGCTTGGGCGGCATGGGCGGCGCGCAGCCGCTCGCGGCCACGATGAACGACGGCACGTTCCTGGCCGCGGACGTCGACCGCGCGCGCATCCAAAAGCGGCTGGACACGCGCTACTTGGACGTGTGCATCGACGACATGGATCGCGCGATCGACCAGGCGCTCGAATGGAAGCGCGACGGCGTGGCGAAGTCGATCGGCGTTCCGTGCAACGCCGTCGACCTGCTGCAGCGCTTGATCGCGCGCAAGATCACGCCGGACATCCTGACCGACCAAACCAGTGCGCACGATCCACTGGACGGATATGTGCCGAACGGGATGGCCTACGAGGCCGCGCTGCGCCTACGCGCATCGGATCCGAAGGCGTACGAGCGCGAATCGTTCCGCACGATGGTCGACCACGTGAAGGCGATGCTCGAGCTGCAAGCGCGCGGCGCGGACACCTTCGACTACGGCAACAACCTGCGCGGACACGCGAAACAGGCTGGTTTCGCCGATGCTTTCGGCTTCGAGGGGTTCGTGCCGAAGTACGTGCGCCCCCTGTTCTGCGAGGGCAAGGGGCCGTTCCGCTGGGTTGCTCTGTCGGGCGATCCGAAGGACATCGCTGTCACGGACCGCATCGTCGCCGAGCTGTTCCCCAAGGACCGTGCGCTGCTGCGCTGGCTCGAGATGGCGGCCGAGCGCGTCGCGTTCCAAGGTTTGCCCGCGCGCATCTGCTGGCTCGGCTACGGCGATCGCGCGAAGGCCGGCGTCGCCTTCAACGAGGCCGTGCGGCGCGGCGAGATCTCCGCGCCGATCGTGATCGGCCGCGACCACCTCGACTGCGGCTCGGTTGCGAGCCCGAATCGCGAGACCGAAGCGATGAAGGACGGCACGGATGCCGTCGCCGACTGGCCGATCCTGAACGCGTTGGTGAACACAGCCGCCGGCGCGTCGTGGGTCAGCTTCCACCACGGCGGCGGCGTCGGCATGGGCTACAGCCTGCACGCGGGACAAGTGACCGTCGCCGACGGCACGCCCGAAGCAGCCGCCGCGATCGAGCGCGTGCTGACCTGCGACCCGGGCATGGGCGTGATCCGCCACGTCGACGCCGGCTACGACGAAGCGCTGCGCTGCGCGAACGAGCGCGGGGTGGACGTGCCGGGGGTGACGCGCTGATGTACGGAGCCAGGTAACTTCGGACGGGGTTTCTTCAGCGCCGAAGCGCGCTGCAGCGTCGTCGCAGAAACCCCGTCCGAAGTTACCTGGCTCCGTACGGGGTTTTCAGCGACCCAGCCTCAATGCAGCACGAAGTCGAACGGCATCCGGGCCACCACGCCGTTCGTGCCGGCCAGCTTGCGCGCGTGATCGAAGACGGCCAGCGCCTTCGTCAAGGTGTCCAGTTGGGCTCCGGCGTCGCCGACGAGGGCGCGCGTCAGCGGCTCGCGCTGGCCGGCTAGTGCTTCCTCGATGATCTGCTCGATCAGCTCCTTGTCCTTGCGTTCGTAGCGGACGGGCGCATCCGCATCGAGGTGGGCTTTCTCGCGCGCGATGGCGATCGCGCGGTCGAGGCCGCCGATCTCGTCGACGAGGCCCAGCTCCAGGCCGCGCGTTCCCGACCACACGCGGCCCTGCGCGATCTCGTGGACGCGCTCGCGCGACATGTGACGGCCTTCGGATACGAGGTCGAGGAAGCGGTCGTAGATGCGGTCGACCAGCGCTTGGATGCGGTCGATCTGCGCGTCGTCCTTGTGGTGCCAGATGGACTGGAAACCGGCGAGCGGGCTGGTGCGCACGACTTCGGCGCGCAGGCCGTGCTCCTCGGCGAACTTCTCGACGTTGGGCAGCATCCCGAATACGCCGATCGATCCGGTCAGCGTCTCGGGCTGTGCGACGATCGCGTCGGCGTTCGCCGAGATCCAGTAGCCGCCCGACGCAGCGAGCCGACCCATCGACACCACGACCGGCTTGCCGGCCGCCTGGATCGCGAGGACTTCAGAACGGATGACGTCAGATGCCGTCGCGCTGCCGCCGGGGGAGTCGACGCGCATGACGACCGCCTTCACCTTTTCGTCCAGCCGCGCGGCGCGCAGTCGGCGCGCGAGATCGTCGCCGCCGATGCCGTCCTTGCTCTCGCCGTCGACGATCTCGCCCTCGGCGACGATGACCTCGATGCCGTCGCCGCTCTTGCCGTTCTTCCACACGTCGGCGGCGTAGTCCTCGATCGAGACTTGCGGCACGTCCTTCTTCGCACCGACGCCGGCGACTTCCTTCAGGCGCGCCAGCATCTCGCCGAACGGAGCCGCCTTCGTGACGATGCCGAGCTGGATAGCCTGCTCCGGCGTCAGCCAGCCCTTCTCGCGCGCGGTCGCATCGAGCTTCTTGACGTCGATGTTCTTCGCGGTCGCGATCTGGCCATAGAGCGCGGCCTGCACGTCGTCGAGGATGGCCGTCATCTGCTCGCGGTTCTCCGCGCTCATGTGGCCCAGGAGGAACGGCTCGACGGCCGACTTGTATTTGCCGACGCGCGTGACCTGGACCTCGATGCCGTACTTCTTCAGCGCGTCACCGAAGTAGGGGATCTCGGCCGCGAATCCGTCGAAGATCACGACATCGAGCGGCTCGATCCAGGTCTCGTCCGCGGCGGAAGCGAACCAGATCGTCTTCTCGTCGGGGCTCGCGTAGTACGCGAAGATCGGCTTCCCGGCCGCGTGCACCTCGCCCAGCGCCTCGCGCGCCGCCGTCAGCGCCGACATGGAACCGGCGACGCCGCCGTGCAGCAGCACGGCCTTTACGCGGTCGTCCTTCGCGGCGTGACGCAGCGCCCCGGCCAGCTCGTAGGCCGGCACGGTCGATGTCGCGTCACCCTGCAGCAACGCCATCGGCGAGGGCGTGCCCCCGCGTTCCGTGGTGGGCGAGGAAAGGTCGACGGTCAGGATCGAGCCGCTCTTGATGTCGTGCTTCGAACCCGATGCAGCCGCGGCGACGCACCCGAAGCCGAGCAGCCCGACGATCGCCGCCGTGATGAAGAATGCGAGGAGGAAGGCGAGCGTGGTCTGGAGGACGTTCTTCATGGGAGAATCGGAATCGGAGTCGATCGGTGGGATCGTCAGGGGCGGGTGGCGAAGGTCAGCGCGCTACGTGGATTCGACGCGAGCATTCTGCCGAGTTCCCTACGCGAAGCGAGTTTCGGTGCAAAAGCGCCCGATGTCGGTCGACGTTTCGAGACATCTCTGCGCTACCATCCGCGTGAACTGGCATGAACGTGGCTGTCCTCCTCATCGCGGGTCTGCTCCTGCTCTTGGTCGGCGGCGAGCTGCTCGTGCGCGGCGCTGTCCGCGGCGCGCGTCGATTGGGTATCTCGCCCTTGATGATCGGGCTGACGCTCGTCGGCTTCGGTACGTCGACGCCGGAGCTCGTGACGTCCGTTCATGCCGCGGCGATCGGTCAGCCGGGCATCGCGGTCGGCAACATCGTCGGCTCCAACCTGGCCAACTTGCTGTTGGTCATCGGAGCGTCTGCGCTGATCCTGCCCATCCGCGTTCCGCGCGGTGCGCTGGCGCGCGACGGCGTAATCGTGCTGATCACCGCCGTGATGTTCGCCGCCGTCTCCTGGTTCTACGTGCTCGACCGCACGGTCGGCGTCGTCTTCGTCACGATGCTGGTCGGCTATCTCGTGTATGCCTACCGGCAGGAGCGCTCGGGATCCGCGGACCACACGGCCGCGGTGGAACGTAGTGAAGCGCACGAATTGACCGTCCCAGACTCCGCGCAGCGGCGCACGCTCTCGAAGGGATGGGAACTCTGGGGTTCCCTGGCCCTCGCAGTCGCCGGACTCGTGCTCGTCATTCTGGGTGGAGACTTCTTCGTGGACGGAGCGGTGCAACTCGCTCGCGGAATGGGCGTGTCGGAGACGACGATCGGACTCACTGTCGTGGCCGTGGGGACGTCGCTGCCGGAACTCGTCACGTCGGTGGTCGCGGCGTACCGCAAGCACTCGGATCTCGCGTTGGGCAACGTGCTCGGATCGAACATCTACAACACCCTGATGATCGGCGGCGTGACGGGCGTGCTGGCGCCGGTCCAGGTTCCCGAGGCGATCGCGCGGTTCGACAATCCGATCATGATCGGTGCATCGGCGCTGGTGCTCGTGTTCGCGTTCACCGGCCTGCGGATCGGCCGCGCCGAAGGAATAGTG
>JBBQCC010000106.1:0-12354 GCA_038318285.1 Planctomycetota bacterium
AGGCACCGCGGAACAGGCGCTCGTGCAGTCCGTCGACGACGTCCTTCAAGCGCTCGCGCGGCAACACGATCGAGAGGTTGTTGCGCGTGGCGCCGTAGCTGGCCATCTCGGCGCGCACGCCCAGTTCGGCCAGCGTCGCGAAGATGCGCGCCTGGATCTCGAGGCCGTCGCGCAGCTCCTCGCCGACGACGCTCAGCAAAGCCAGCTCGCGTACCACGGACACTTCCGAAAACGTGCCCAGCTCGGCCACGACCGCGCGCAGATCGGCGGCGTCGTCCACGGTCAGCGCGACGGACACTTCCGAGGTCGCGATGACGTCGACGACGACTTCGTGACGCGCGAATGCGTCGGCGATGCGTTCGAGGAAGCCGTACTGGAACATCATCTCGCTGGCCACGACGTTCACGGCGGCGATGTGGCTCTTCGTCGCGATGGACTTCACGCCGCGCTCGTCCGGACCGAGCGTGCCGACGACCCGCGTTCCGCGCTCGGCCGGTCGCCACGTGTTGAGCACTCGGATCGGGATCCCGGCGCGGACCGCCGGCGCCATGGTCTTCGGATGCAGCACTTTCGCGCCGAAAAAGGCCAGTTCGGCCGCTTCCGCGAACGATAGGACGGGCACGGGACGCGCGGACTTCACTTGGCGCGGATCGGCGCTCATCACGCCGTCGACGTCCGTCCAGATCTGGATCTCCTCGACGCCCAGCGCCGCGCCGAAGATCGCTGCGGAGTAGTCGCTGCCGCCGCGTCCGAGCGTCGTGATCGCGCCGCCCGATTCGCGACCGAGGAATCCGGTCACGACCGGGATGCCGCGGCGATCCTCGGCGGCCGCGCGGATCCGTGCATCGGCGTCGGCGAGCGGACGTGCAGAGCCGAAACGCGCATCCGTTGCTAGACCTGCTTCCCACGCGTCGAGCGCGAACGCCGGCAATCCGATCTGTGCGAGGTGCGCGGCCACGATGCGCGCGCTCATCCGTTCGCCCAGGCTCGCGAGGCGATCTCCCGTCCGTGGACTGCGCTCACGCAGGAGCGCGATGCCGCGTGCTAGATCGCGCAATTCCTCGAACGCTGGGTCGCACAGCGATCCGGCCAGACCGAGTTCCGCCAGCAGCCCGCGGTGCAGCGCTTCGACCTCGCTCGTGCGCCCGCCGACGTCGCCGCCCTCGAGGGCCGTCGCGCCGATCGAGATCAGCCGATCGGTGACGCCGCCAACGGCCGAGACGACGACGAACGGTGCGCGCGATGCGGATGCGGCGACGATCGCGCCGACACGGCGAATCGCGTCCGCGCTCCCGACCGACGTGCCCCCGAACTTCTGGACGATCCCGTGTTGCATGGAATCCGGGAGCGTAACGTCCCGAGCCGGCCTTGGATCGTCGGACCTCGGCACGTCATGCTCGCGGAATGGCCGACGCCCCCGCGCCCGACGAACTCGCACTCGACGAACCTGGATCGCGCCCGCGATCCACCCCGCCGGCACGCGAAGAGTGGGGGAAGGTCCACCTCCCCGGCGACGACATCCCGTTCCTGGAGGGGCCCGCCACGCGCGGCTCCGAGTTCCTGCGCGCCCTGCGCGTTTTCCGCGAGTTCTTGCGCGGATTTCGAGCCCTCCACTTCGTCGGACCGTGCGTGACCGTGTTCGGATCCGCGCGCTTCCCCGATGACCATCCGCACTACGAGCTGGCGCGGGAGATGGGTCGGCGACTCGCGCAGCGCGGATTCACGGTCTTGACCGGTGGCGGCCCGGGGATCATGGAGGCCGCCAACCGCGGCGCGCGCGACGTCGGCGGGCGCTCGGTGGGCGTGAACATCGCGCTGCCCAAGGAGCAGGAGCCGAACCCCTACCTCGACCGCTGGGTGACCTTCCGCTACTTCTTCGTGCGCAAGGTGATGCTGGTCAAATACAGCTACGCCTTCGTGGTCATGCCCGGTGGTTTCGGCACGCTGGACGAGCTTTTCGAGTCCGCCACGCTGATCCAGACGGGCAAGATCCAGGACTTCCCGGTCGTGCTCATGGGCAAGGAGTACTGGAGTTCGTTGTGGGAACTCCTCGAGGGCATGGCGCTCGCCGGCACGATCGATCCCGGCGATCTGAAATTGATCACGCTGACCGATTCGCCCGACGAGGCGATGGCCGTGATCGAGTCGGCGGCTGTCGGCCGGTTCGGATTGAAGCCCGCACCGGCACAGAAGTCGCGTTGGTGGCTGTTCGAGCGCCCGCTCTCGAGGGGCGTTCCGAAGTCAGGCAACCAGGGTCCGCCGCCGAGCTAGCCCAGGCGCACTCACCGTCTCGAGCGGCTCTCGAGCGACATCATGCTGTCCGTCTGCTGCCCGGCCTCGAGTGTTCCGGGGAGTACCGCCCGACGACGCACGCATCGCCAAAGGGGCCGCTCAACGCGGTGCCAGCCAGGACTCCCAGGGATTGCCGCCTTCGGCGCGCGTGAAGTCGGCAGGCACGGGCACGAGCAGCGGCAAGAGCTCCGCGCGCACGGACGCGACGACGTTCGTCGCGCGGTTCCACAGGTGGACGCGGTTCGCCGGGTCGGGCGCGGAGACGCGGATCTCGAACGGTTCGCCGATGTTGGGCGCGAGCGTGATCGTCGCGAACGCCGGGTCGAGGCCGAGCGCAGCGGCCGTGCGCGGATCCTCGGCGCGATCCCAGCGCAAGCGGACCCACAGCGACACGTAGCCGCCGACGCGCCACACGAGCGCATCGCGTCGCGTTCCCTCGGCCTCGATCTGCCACGTGCGATCCACACCGCTCGTCTCGGGGTCCGCGCTCGAAAGATCGATCGAATTGTCACCGCGGTCGACGAACATGCGCCGAAAACCGGCGAAACCGGGCGCAAAACAGCCGGCCAGCACGCGCGTGTCGACGAGCGGCGCGGGACGGTTCACCGTGTCGAGCAGGGCCCGCGGATCGCGGTCCACGGAAAGGACGCGCTCGGATCCGACCGCCGCGGCGAAGGTCGCGTTGCCACGCGACGGCGCGAACGCGAGCTCGACGAGCGTGTCGCGATCGGGAGCCGTCAGGATCTTCGCGCCGTGCAACGCGAGCCGCAGGACGTCGGGCTCGTCGATTCCGCAACGCGCGGCACACTCCGCTCCGTCGCAGGTGAGGACGCCGCGCGTGTCCAGCACGCTCGCGATCAGATTCTCGACCTCCTCCGTGACGCACACGGCGCCGAAGGCTTCGCGGCAGCGCCACAGTCCCTTCGCGCGCAAGTACGTGACCGCGGCGCCCTGCGATTCGAGCGTGAGCGCGGCCGTGGTGTGCCCGGCGAGCCTCTCCGGATCGACGAGGCGTTCGACGGCGAGATCGTCGGCCATCGCGCGCGGCGCACAGCCACGTTGGATCGCGATCAGCGTCGCGAGCGACGCCGTCGCGATGCACGCGAGAGCCAGCGCCGAAACGCGACCCGCGCTCATGCGGCGGCCTCGACGCGCGTCTCTCGCGCGATGCGTCGGCGGCGCGACCACTGCCAGGTCCCGGCGAGGACCAGCACGAGGATCGGCCCCGCGGCCGACGTCGCGACGCGGGCGCGCAGTCGTGTCTCGGGTTCGAGCGAACGGTAGCCGCCGACGGTCGGACGCCGCGCCAGGATCGTGGCGAACTCGGGCGGCAGCGCGAGCACGGCACAGCACTGCAGCAGGAGCCGCGCGGCGTCGTCGCCGCCCACGGCGAGGTTCGCGTCCGTGAACGGCTCGGAAGTCCCCAGCAAAACGAGGCGCGCGTCGTGGCCGGTCGGGTCCGCGACGTCGCCTTCTCGCGCCAGGGCCGGATCAGCGGAAGGGCCGGGAAATGCGCCCGAAATGGCCACACCCAGCGTCAGCGGCTCACCGTCCGCCGCGGGAGCGGTGTAGGCCTCCGCCGGTACGTCGCCGCCTTCCCAGCCGCGCGTCCACGAACGTGGTGACGTCGCCAGGATCACGACGGCTGCGAGGCCTCGCTGCGCCAACTGTCCGGCGTCGATCGTGATGCGGGCCGGGCTCGGCAGCACGAGATCGCCTACGCCCGCAGTGAACGGCGTGACCGGTCGGAGCGCCGGCGTCGAGCGCACCACGAGTGGGCTGGCGATATCCATCGTCACCGACTCCGCGCGTCCGTCGCGTTCGCGCGTGCCCTCCGCGCGCAGGACTCCGCTCGCGGCATCGAGCACGAGGTCCGGTGCGAGCTGCACGCCGATCTCCGGCAGCCACAGTCGATCGAGATCGGGGAACAGCGGTTCGGGCCACAGCGATGCGTCCCCGGCGCGTTCCGAGCGCAAACGCGGTCGCACGCGGTGCATCTGCGCGGCGAGGAGAGCGTTGCCGCCGCTCGCGAGATGTCGTGCCAGGAAGCGTACGCCCGAAGTCGCGTCGCGGCGTGGCTGCAGCCACACGAACAGGCTGGGGGCGTCGGACGGCAGCACGTCGGCGCGCGTCGGATCGACGCTGCGCACGTCGAAGCCGTTCCGCTCGAGCAGCGCGCGCGCCGACGCGAACGGATCACCAGTGCCGGGCGCGAATAGCTTGTGCCGCTGGTAGAGCGACTGCGCTTCGGCCGGCGTGACGCGCGCGGGCTCCGAAGCGAACAGTACCGTCGTACGCGCAGCGAGCGTGGCGTCGCGCAGAGCCAGGGCAAGCCGGAATTCCGCGTGGTCGAAGTCTTCGCGATCGGCGAACTCGAGCACGCGTCGCTCGCTGCCGCGTTGGACGACGACGCTCGCGAAGAACGTCTGCGAAGCACGCGTGTCGCCGAGGACGCTCGTGCGCTCGACGGGACGCACGCCCAGCGTTGCGGCGGCAATGCCCGTATCGGGGGCGATGCTCTCGAAATCCAGGCCGTCGACGTCGCGCGCCAGCCGTTCACAGCGGTCCGCGAGCTCCCGAACGAGCGGTCGCAGGTCGGCCGGCAGCGCGCTCGGCCCGCTGAACGCCGCGGTGATCGTCGCACCGCCCGGTGCGGAGGCCGCGGCGTCGGCGATCGACGCCAGTTCGGGCGAAACCGCGTGGGCGTCGGCGCGAGCGACGTCGATGCCGGCGTGCCCGACGAGCGCGAAGGACGCGATGCCGACGAGGCTCAATCCGAGCACGGCGATCGCTGCCAGACCGAACGTGCGGCCGCCCAGGTCGCGCAGGACGATCGCGCCGCGCGCGATGCCGATGCTCAGCAAGAGCAGCGGGATCAGCGCGATGCACAGCGCGCGCGCGGTCCAGCGCTGAGCGTCGGTCGCGGGGGGTAGCGGTGCGGCGCGCGCGCGCGCGACAGCGGCGAGCGCGCGGCGTTCGGCCGAAGCCAGCGTGCGCACGACCACGCGCACGAGTTCGGCGTGCGCGAAGTTCGCGTCGCGTAGGCCGCGGTCGTCGAACGGGCTGGATGCCGCCGAAACGACGACGCTGCCGCGCGTCGGATCGTCGGGTCGGAGCAGCGCCATCAGTGTGCGCGGCGGCTCGGCCGTGCCGAACGAACCCGACGCGAGCTGCGCGACAGGGACGCGCCGCGCTCCGACGGGCGGCACGAAGCAGCGGTCCGAGCTCGTGGCGATCGACGTGAACGTGGTGGCCGTCGCGCGTAATTGCTCCGTGTCCGGCGACAGTGCCGCGGGCGCGTGGAACGCCAGCGTCCCGTTCGGCTGGGACACGAATGCGCGGAAATCCTGCCGCGAACCGATCGAACGCACGACGTGATACGTCCAGTCGCCGGCCGAAGCCACCGCTTCCGACGAGGGAGCTTCGAGCAGTGGGCGTGCGTTGGCGGCGAGACCGAGATCCGCGAACAGCTTCTCCGAAGCGTCGTCGGTCGCTTCGAGCACGAGGTCCGTGCCTTCGACGCGGGCGTCGAAGCAGTTTGCAGCGATGAACGCGCTGCCACCGCGATCGACGAAAGCGCGCAGGCGCTCGACGTGCGTCGAACGCACGTCTCGCGGCGCGATCCAGCAGAAGAGGTCGCAGTCGTCGGGCAGCGCGGCGTCGTCGTCGTAGTCGATCTCGCGCACGTCACCCAGCTCGCGCAGCAGCTCGCGCAGTCGCGCGTGACCCGGCGGAGCGGAGAGCGCGATGCGCGGCCGCCGCGGCGACTCGATCTCCGCAATGCCCGAGCCGACGAGCGCCTGCGTGTCGAGCGCGAGTTCGGGCGTCAGCGCGCGCACGACGCTGGCGCCGCGACCGGCGACCGTCGTGCGAAGCGTCGACCAGACTGGGACGTCGGTCCACCCGTCGCGCACGATGCGGCGGGCGCGGAACGGAGCGAGACCGAGTGCTTCGGCGTAGCGGCGCGCTTCAGGATCGGCGTCCGGACGCAGGATTTGCGTGTGCACGCGTTCCGGGGCGGCACGTTCCAGCGCTTCGAACGTCGAGCGCACGTTCGCTTCGACCTCGTCGTAGCCCGCAGGTCGCTCGCTCGCGACCGGGCCGAACCATTGCACGAGCAGGTCCATGTCGCCGCTGGCTAGCTGCCGTGCGAGTTCGGGGTCGATGCTGGTGACGTGCGCACGGCCGAGCTCGAGGCCGCGCGTACCGGATCCGGCCACGATGCGCGCGAGGACCAGCGCGCAACCGACTGCCGCGAGGGCCAGGAGCCAGGCCGCGACGCGCGCGCTCCTCAAGTGCGCTCCTCAGTGACGCTGCGCGCGTTCAGGTAGAGGAACACCGTGGTCACGCCGACCATCTGCACGACGCCCGCGAGCGGCACGAAGCCGCGCACGAACTGCGCGAAGTGCGGCAGCGGCGAGATCGTGTCGGACAAGAAGCGCCCGGGCGACATCCCGGGCGCGAGCCCGTCGAGGATCGCGACGACGTGCGGTTCACCCAGCGCGAGGATCCCGAACGCGGTCAGCGACGAGAGCAGGAAGGCCGTGATCTGGTCCGCGGTGCGGCTCGAAACGAAGGCCGCGATCGCGAGCAGCTCCGCGCCGAGCAGCAGTGCGCCGACGAACCCCGACGCGATCGCGCCCAAGTCGGGATCGCCGAGCCACTCGAGCAGCACGACGAGCGGTGCCGAGCCCAGGAGGAACAGCGTCAGCACCGCCAGCGCCGCCGCGTACTTGCCCAGCACGACCTGGGACGGCGACAGCGGTAACGTGCGCCACAGTTCGAACGTGCGCGTGCGGAAATCCTCGGACCACAGGCGCATTCCGAGAGCCGGGGCCAGCGCGGCGAGCGCCCACGGCAGCCCGAAGAAGAACGGCGCGAGGTCGAGCTTCCCGGTCAGGAAGAACTCGTTCAGGAACCAGCTCGTCGTAGCGACCAGCGTCGCGCCGATCGCGACGTAGGCGATGGGGGAGTCGAAGGCGGCCGCGAACTCGCGCGCGAAGACGGCGCGGAATCCGGCGACGCCGTGGGCGCGCAGGGCCTTGCTCGCGCCCGCGCCGTCGCTCGTGGTCGTGCTCGTACTCGCGTTCAACGCGGTTCTCCCGCGGAGGCGCTGCTCACGGAGTCCCCGATCGTGCCACGGACGGCGCGGAGCACCTGGGCTTCGACGGAAGCGCCCTCGAGCGCGGCGTGCTCGCGCAATTCGCCCAACGTCCGGTCGAGCACGATCCGACCGCGCTGGATCGCCAGCAGTCGGTCGGACGACTCCGCGACCTCGGCCAGCACGTGGCTCGACAGCAGGATCGCGCGGCCCGGCCGGAGCTCGCGCACGAGGTCGCGGAAGGCCACGACCTGCAGCGGATCGAGCCCGTGCGTCGGCTCGTCGAGGAGCAGGACGGGCGGATCGTGCAGGATCGCGGCCGCGAGTCCGATGCGCTGCCGGAAGCCCTTCGAACAGGCGCGGATCGGACGCGCGAGGACTTCGGCGAGCCCACAGCGGTCGATGACGAACTCGCGGCGTTCCTTGCGTCGCGCGCCGACGACGCCGTGCACCGCCGCGGCGAAATCGAGCCACTCCACGACGCGCATCGAGTCGAACAGCGGGTTGTGTTCGGGCAGGTAGCCGCAGCGCGATCGCGCCTCGAGCGGATGCTGCACGACGTCGAAGCCGGCCACCTCGATTCGTCCCGACGTCGGCGCGAGGCTCGTCGCGAGCATGCGCAGGATCGTCGATTTTCCCGCGCCGTTCGGCCCGAGGAATCCGACGACCTCGCCTGGATCGACGGCGAACGACACGCGGTCCACCGCCGTGTGTTCTCCGTAGCGTTTCGTGACCTCGGTGACGCGGATCATGCGGGCGAAGCGCGCAGGATAGCGGTTCACGGCCTCCGATCCTCGGATCCAGACGCGTGAACGGTGCCGTGTGGGCGGAAGGTCCGGCGCTCCTTGACGCCCTCTGGGTGTGGGATAGCCTCGGACTGGGGGCATCCGCGATCCGCGCTGCCCTTCGCCTCCAACTCTCGGGAATTGACAGCATGCATCGAGCCCCCTCACGCGTCGTGCTTCCGCTCCTCACCCTCGCCGCGCTCGCGGTGGCCGGTTCCGCGCAGTGTCCGGAACTCGGACCGGTCCAGAACTACGTCGGCGCGGGAACGACGACCTGTCCCTGTTTCGCGCCCAACGAGGAGGCGCTCGCTGTCTTCAGCCAAGTTCCCGCGGCGGACTTCCCGATCGTCATCACGAAGATCGCCATCGGCTGGGGCTCGCAGAACGGTGGCGCGCTGGCCGCCGTCGAGGATTCGCTCGTCGTGTACACCGGCGTGCCCAGCGGCGGCGCGACGCCCGCGTTCCAATACTTCGCGCCGCAGCTGACCGACGGCTTCGTCAACGAGTTCGACATCTCGACTACGGCGCCGATGGCCTTGATCAACTCGGGACCGTTCACAGTCGGTCTGCGCTTCTTCAACCAGGTGAACCAGCCGGTCGGCGGCATGTTCCCGCCCAGCGTCGTGGAGGACTCGAATGGTTGCCAGCCGGGCAAGAACCGCATCAAGGCCGTGTCCGGTCTGCCGCCGGGTTTCTACGACGCGTGTGCAGTGGGCATCAGCGGCGACTGGGTCATCTACGTGAAGTACGAGCGCGCGAACTGCGGCGGCGGCGGCGGTGTGGGCACGCCCTTCTGCTTCGGCGACGGAACGGGTTCCGTGCTGTGCCCGTGCGATCCGGGCCAGAGCGGGAACACCGGCGAAGGCTGCGCCAACAGCACGGGTCGTGGGGCGATCCTCGCCGCATCGGGCATCGCCAGCGTCGGGAACGACCAAGTCCTGCTGCGTGCCGAGGGTCTGCCGAACTCGACGACGGGCCTCTTTTTCCAGGGCAGCGCCCAACAGAACGGCGGCAACGGCGCGCAATTCGGCGACGGCCTCGTGTGCGTCACAGCGAGCGTGATCCGGCTCGCGACGCGTCCCGCGTCGGCGGGCGTCGTGCAGTACGGCTTCGGCATCGCGGGGGACATCCCGGTGTCCGTGCGCGGTTCCCTCCCGAGCGGCGGCGGCATCCGGCACTACCAGACGTGGTACCGCAACGCGGCGAACTTCTGCACCGCGTCGACGTTCAACCTCTCGAACGGTCTGACGATCCAGTGGACGCCCTGATCGACGATGGTGTGCGTTGACGATGGATTCAACGGACACCATCGTCAACGCACACCATCGGCAATCAGGGGTACGATAGGCCCGGCGCGCTCTGGAGGGCGATGCATGCAATCACGACGCGACATGCTGAAGGGCGCGGGCCTTTCCGCGCTGTTCCTCGGGCTCGCCCGCACGCCGGCTTTCGCGGCGTTCGCCAGGGCCTGGGCGCCGACGTTGGGCGTACCGCCGACTGGCCTGGGCTCACTGGCGCGCTCGCGACCCTTCGGGACGGTTCCGGACATCCCCGCGACGGTCGACATCGGCGGGTTCCCGTTCACTCCGCATTGGCTCGGTGATCCGTGGCCGTCCACGAAGATCCCGTACCACTCGGCCGAGGACATCTTTCCCGGCGGATCTCCGCCGCCGCCCGACGAGGACGTCGACATCGCGATCGTCGGCGGCGGGATGTCGGGGATGGCGCTCGCGTACCTGTTGAAAGATCGCAATCCGGTCCTGTTCGAACTGCACGATCGCTTCGGCGGCGTGAGCCAAGGCGAGCAGTGGGCGGGGACACCGTTCTCGATGGGCGGCGCGTACTTCATCCAACCGGATCCGGAGTCGTGGCTCGCGCGTCTCTATCAGGAACTCGGCCTGGACCGAGTGCAGCGCTTCAGCGGCGGCGGGTCCGATCCCGTGGAACTGGGCGGGATCCTGCGCGAGGACTTCTGGACCGGCGCGGGGCTGACGGCGCTCGAGCGAATGGCATTCGAGCGCTATGCGCGGCTCGTGATGCACTACGCCGAGAACTATCCCGAGATCCCGCTCGTCGACGGCCGCGACAATCGCTGGATCCTCGAACTCGACTCGATCAGCCTGCGCGAGCACATCACGAGCAACTTGGGCGTGCCGATCCCGCGCCTTCTGGCGGCGGGGATCGAGGGCTACTGCTATTCGTCGTTCGACGCGAGTTGGGACCAGCTGTCCGCGGCGGCCGGCTACAACTTCCTCGCGGCGGAAGAGTACGGACGCTGGGTGTGTCCGGGCGGCAACGCGCACGTGACCGACGTGCTCTGGCAGCGGCTCACGACGAAGTACGAGCACGACGGAACGCTCGACCGCTTGCGCCCGGGAACGCGCGTTGTCCATGTCGATGTCGGTGCCGATGGGCGGCCGCTGCTGACCTACAGACAACCGGACGGGACGTTCCGAACGCTGCGCGCGCGCCGCGCAGCGATGTGCTGCTCCAAGCACATCGTGAAGCACACGTTGGCGCGGCTGCACGACGATTATCAGGAGCTGTACGACGCGATGAGCCAGGTCATCGCGAATCCGTACATCGTCGCGAACGTGCTGCTCGAGGCACCGATCGCGCTCGATTTCTACGACCTCTTCCTTCTGGAGGACGGCAACTTCCCGTTCGGCGAGGGACAACTCCACTCTGGCAACCGTCCCATCGACGTGATCGCCGGGAACTTTCCCGCAGGCCCGAACCAGCCGCGCAGCGTGTTGACGCTGTACTGGCCGCTGCCCTGGGCCGAGGCGCCGTTCACACTGCTGGCGGACTCGGCATTCGAGCAAAAGGCGCTGGAGTTGGGGCCTCACTTGCGTCGCACGCTGGCGCTGCTCGGCGTTCCGGAAGCGAGTGTGCGCGCGGTGCGCCTGACGCGCTGGGGACACGCGATGCCGATCGCACGCACGCGCTTCCTGGCCGACGGTGTGCCCGCGATGTTGCGTCAGCCCTGGCGCGGCAGCGTGTACTTCTGCAATCAGGACAATTGGGCCTTGCCCGCGTTCGAGACCTGCTGGCTCGAAGCGCAGGCGCTCGCGCCGCGCATCCTCGCGGGCCTCTAGCAGATGGAATGAGAAGGCCGTCCCCCGTCCTTGCACTGCGAGTGCGTTGAGCGCCTAGCGGCGCGTTCCTGGAGAGCCAAGCATGGCTCACCGAGCGGGGGACGGCCTTCTCATCCCATCTGCCAGTCGCGCGCGTCGGTGTCTCGACGACCGACGACTCCGGCCGAAATGGATGCGAGGCTCGGTCCGCTTCCGCGAACCGAGCCTCGCCTTGCATTCCGTGCCGGTGCTCGCCTCGTCGGCGAGAACCGTCAGATCACGGCTGCCAGGGAATCGAGACGCCGTTCGTCAGGTTGAAGGTCGACGCCGTGCAGAACACGGCGGCGTTGCGATACCAAGCCTGGTAGGTGCGCGTCGCGCCGGCCGGCGGCACGAGGCCGCGCACCGACACGCTCAGGTCGCCCATGGCCGGGTACTGCGACGCGCCGGCGACGTTGTTCTTCGTGCCGAGGCGGATGACGGTACCGCCGGCGCAGCGCAAGCCGTCGCCGAAGACCGTCGAGATCTGGCTCGTGCCCTGGAAGTAGAGGCACGACGAGTTGGGCATGCCCGAGCCGCTGAGCACGACCGTGTCCGCGGACACGCTCGCGTTGCCACTGGCGGCGAGGTTGCCGCCGTTCGCGTTGACCGAGCTCGCGCAACCGTTGCCGGCCGCGCCCGCGTTGCCGCACGGGCACGCCGTGCCGCTGCCGTCGCCGAAGCAGAACGGTGTGAACGCAGCGCCCATGCGCACGAGCTGGAACCCGTTCAACGTGCCGAAACCGGAGTTCGTCGCGACCGTCACGTTGATCGATCCGCCGTTCGGGATCCCGGTCACGTTGTGCACGGCGTAGGTCACGCCCAGCGCCTGCGCACCCGACCAGGCACCGCCGAGGTTCTGCGCCGGGTCCATCGAGCCGAGAACCGAGACCGTGGCGATGTAGGCCGCGCTATCCGGAGCCCAGGCGTAGGTGTAGATGCGGTAGCTGCCGCCGAAGAGGTTGCTGAACGTCCACGTCGTCGTGCCGCCGACACCGCCGACGTCCTGCGCGTCGTCCATGAGCGCTTGGTCGTCACCCGTCGTGCCGACGTTGTCGAA
>JBBQCC010000107.1:0-12346 GCA_038318285.1 Planctomycetota bacterium
GTTCCTTCCACTCCGACACGACGCTGCTCAACGCGCGCGGCGGGAGTGCCGTGGTCTCGCGCGAAACGCAGCGCAGCAACTCGACGGTCTGAATGCGCACTCCGGTGCTCGACGTCAGACGCAGCGAATCGAGATGCCGACTGCCGCGCGTCGTCGGCAGCAGGTAGTAGCGTTCGAAACGTCCCGTGGGGCAACGCAAGTGGCGCGAGTCCTCAGAGCTCGTCGTCGGTCCGCCAACCGTCCATCGAAGGTCCAGCGAGCCGCCCTGATCGGACTCCGCGACGATGCGCAAGTAGAGGCTGGAATTCCGATCGGCCTCCACCAACGGAATCGGCACGGAGGCGTCGGTACCGACTTCGACAGTCGTCTCGCCCTGGTCGGCGTCGAGCACGCGCTCGCGCTCGTCGATGCCCTTCGGCGTCCACTCGAAGACGGAATCGTGTTTGGGCGATCGCGGCGGCGCGAGCTGCAGCCAATCCTTGCGAACCCAAACCGGCCAGCGCCCGACGAGTCCGTACGGTTGGTAGTCGGCGTACGCGTGCTCGAACAACTCGTAGAGACGGAGACGCATCTCGACGCCGTCGATGTTGTCCCACGCGACGACCCCATTCTGAAGTGCGAGGTCGCGCTCCGCCGGCATCAGGAGGAACGGCGTGTCCCAACGCGACCACTCTTGGAGCGCGCGGTCCTGCATGTACTGGTCGTAGACGAGCAGCAGGTGGTTCAGCCACTGGGGCGAGGGGCGCCGCAGGTGGAAGTAGAGCAGCGGGCTGCTGGAGAGGTCGAAGAAGGTCTGCTGCGGCTCGAGCTGCTTGTCGAAAAAGGCTTGGATTCCCGCGATGTGTCGCGCTTTCCAGCCGTCGTCCATCGGCGCGCGGTCCACCGGCCTCTCGCTGGCCTCGAGCTTCCACATGGTGCTGAGCGCACCCGGCGCACGCTCGTAGCGCGTCGTCACGATCGGCGGACGACGGGAGGTGGTGCCCTGAAGGTCGAACGTGAAGGCGAGGATCGACGAGATCAGGACGAACCCGACCAGGATGGAACGCGTCCGCGCGGTCTCGAACAACCATGCGGGCGTGAACGCCAAGCAGCCCAGCGTGAACGCCGAGGTCATCGCGTTCTCGCCTTCGAGGAACGAGTGGCGCACGAGCCCGCGCGGGTAGTTCGCCAGCGTGAATACCGCGAGGAAGATGCACACGACGAACACGCGACCGACGGGGCTGACGACCTGCAGCCGGCCACGCCAGCGCACGACCATCCAACCGCACAGGAGAACCATCAGGATCGGCAGCCCGTACAGGTGCCACATCACGGTGGAGTTCAACTCGCGCGCGATCGACATGTAGCCGAAGCCCTGGTTCGAGCTGACCACGTGCGCCATGTCGCGGAACCAATGCAGCAGGTTCACGCCTCGAAGCGCCGCGAGGCCGCCGAGTAGCGCGAGCACGACGGCACCTGCGACGACAGCTCCGCGCACGATCGCGCGCCACGGCAGCCGGTAGTTCTCGGCGGTGATCCGCAGGAGCACGAGCGTCACGATGGATGCGATCGTGCCGGCGTACCCGATGTCCAGGCGCCACGCGAAGGCGGCGACGAGCGAACCGAAGAACGCCGCCCACGCGGCCGTGCTGGTCCGGCGCGCGACCCACAGGACGACGAAGATCAGGATCAGCCCGTGCACCGGAACAGGATGGAACAGCCGGTCCAAGTAGGGCAGGCACAACCAAGCGAACATCGCCGGGCACGCGCCGCGCAGGCCGATGCGCAGAACGTGGAAGATCGCGAGCTTCGCGGTGATGGAATACCAGTGGTTGTAGAGCTGCCACGAGGCTTGGTGGTGCCCGACGAGCGCGCGATCGATGAATGCGAAAAGGCTGTCGGACAAGCCATGCGCGTTGAACGTTTCGAGGAAAGGCACACGACCGAAGTCGAAGAACTGCTGCACGAAGAGCGCCGAGTTCCCGCTCTCGAAGAAGTCGTCCGACAGCTGGACCGTCGGTGCCGACAGCAGACAGGCGCTGTAGCCGACGACGATCCACGGGAACACGAACCAGGCGAGGAGTCGTTCGACGTCCAGGCGTCCGTTCGGCAAGAGGTGTTTCGGCCCGCGAAGCGCCCGCACGACACACCACATCGCGAGCGTCCCGAAGACGACAGCCTGAACCAGTTTCGGTTCGAGGGACGTGTACCCCCTGCCGTTCAGGATCAGGAAGCCCTCGCGGTGGAAGAACATCGCGAACGGGATCACCGCGAGCGCGCTGGCGCCGTACACGAGGCGATCGCTGAAGCGCACGGCGATCGCGACATCACGTCGGCGCGACGCGAGCCAGCGCACCATGTACACCGCCGAACCTCCGATCAGCACCCAACCTGCGGCCCAGAGCCCGGCATGTTCGCGCGCGAACGCACTGTCGGAGAACTCCGGGATCACCCAGGCGAGACACCACGCGATGGACCCGATCCACACGGCGTCGCGGCCGAGGTCGCATGCGCGCGAGCTCTTCAGCCCGAGTCGATCGAACGCCCAGACGAGGACGAGCAGCCCGAGAAAGGCGACGCACAGCTCGAACGTCGCTGGCGCGATCTGGCCCCACAGGACCATGTACGCGAGCAGCGCGCCCCCGACGGCGCCGGTGTTCAGCGTGTCGAACAGCTCACGCCCAAAGCGGCGCTGCAGACGCGGCAGCGCCCACATCGACAGAGCGATGACCGCGGCGCCCACCAGCACGCACTTCGTGAACATCGCCGTGCGCGCCGCGACGTCGAAGTTCGCCAGCGTCGCCACGCCGATCGCACGGCCGCGGAAGGATTCGAGCTCCAGATTCGATCGCAGCACGATCGCGGCGATGACCGCCGCGAGCAGACACAGGATCGTGTAGCCGTGGTCGCGCACCCTCGCGGCGACGCCGGCGCGCGACCACGCCGAGTCCATGGATTCCGACGAGCTTTGCACGCGGGGGCTCAGCGGATCGGAAGCGCCCGACGGCACCGACCGGGCGCGAAACGCGGGGGACGGCTCGGCGAAACGTGCCGCAGGCTGCCGAGGCTCGACGTGGTGCGTTCGCGCACGAGACAGGGGTGCGGCATGAAGGGCGAGTCCTCGTCCGCACGCTCGGAACACCGATTCCGCGAGGGAATCCGCGCGTCCACGACGTGTGCGATCACGATCAGGCAGTGTACTTCACCGTCACGTGTCAGGCCAGTTGGGCGCGCGATCCGGACAGCTCGAATCACTCGCGTGCCAAGATCGCGCTGTCCCGCGCCCCTTCTTCGTGAACTCCGTCGATCGGCCCCTCTTCGCGCTCGAGGCTGACGTGAACTCGGCCGCCCTGTGGGTACCTGCAACAGCGGATCCTGGGAACGTCCCTGAGGCCACGGATCGGAGGTCCGTGACAAGATGTCGACCATGCTGCTCGCACTCGCCGCCGGCGTGCTCCAGTCGACCCGCTTCGACTTCGTCCAAGTCTCGGACACGCACGTCGAGGTTCGTGCCGCGGGTGCCGAGCCGCCCGTACGCATTCGCGGCGAGGACACGTTCGACTGGATCGCCACGACGCTGGCGAGCGGGGAGGCGCAGCCCGACTTCGTGCTCGCCACCGGCGACCTGACCGAGTTCGGCGCGCCGGGCGACACGTGGCTCGACGTCGCGCGACTCTTCGCGAAGTTGCCGATGCCTTGGTACCCGGTCATGGGCAATCACGACCAGACGTGGAACCCGATCGATCGGCCGTACTTCGCGCGGCTCGATGCGCTCGAGCAGCGATTGCGCGCGGGGCGTTCCTACGTTCGCCTCGACACCGGCTGGGCGCTGGCCGTCCTCGACTCGGCGTCGCTGTACGAACCGCGGCCCTCGTTCGACACGGACGAGTTGGGCGAGGTCGAGCGCCTGCTCGGCGCGAACGCCTGGGGCGCGCCGGTCGTCGTGGCGATGCACCACCCGCCGGACAGCACGGAGTTCGCGCAGCCGTACTCGTCGCGGATGCTCTTCAGCGCGCTGGACGGGCTCGACGTCGAGCTCGTGCTGTACGGGCACGGCCACGCGGCGCGACACCACCGCGTGTTCGGCGTGGATTGCGTGCAGGGCGGCAGCACGTTCGCGTCGAAGAACGTCGACGAGCGCGGTTTCGGTCGCGTCACGCTGCAGGACGGCGTGTTGCGTTCGACATACCGCTACGTGGATGCGGAGCGGCCGGAGCGCGTGCTCGTCGAACGTCCGCTGCACGTGCGCGAACGGCCGCGGACCCTGACTGTGCAGTTCGAGCATCCGAAGCAGGACCAGCCGAGCCGCCTCGTCGCCACGTTGACGCCCGCCCTGGAGTCCGCCGACACGAAGCCTTGGCGTGTGCTCGTCGACGGCGGGGTCGTGCTCGACGCGCAGTGGACGAACGTCGCGTGCGAGGACTGCGATCGGCGCGAGGTTTCGCTCGCCGCGCTGGGCCTGGGCGACGGGCTGCGGCTCGTCACCGTGGAGATCGATCGCGGCGACGGCCGCGTGCGGCAACGTTCGATCACGCTCGACGGGACGTGGGTTCGCGCGATGCGTCCGCTCGAGCCCACGCACGGACCGGACGGGACACCCGCTTTCGTTGCGCGACCCTTCTACCCGCACTGGTATCCGGTGGCCGGTTCGCTGGACCGCATCGTCGAACCGCTGTTCCGCGGCGGAATTCCTGGGCGCCCACTGCGCGTCGGCGACATGGTGTGGCTCGGCGATCGCGACGGCCGCATGCACGCCGTGAAGGTCGGCACGGGTGAAGACCCTTCGAAGGCGCAGATCGTGTGGAGCACGGAACCGATCGGCATGGCCATCGAGTCCGCGCCCGCGCTCGCCGGCGATCTCCTCGTCTTCGGCGCGTGGGACGGCAACGTGCACGCGTTCGACGCGCACAGCGGCGAACCGCAGTGGACTGCGCCCGGTCCGAAATCGAGTGAGAGTGGCGCTGCGCGCTACTTCGCGCCGGCCGACTGCTCGCCCGTGGTGCTGCAAGACCGCATCTACGTGTGCGATCGCGGCTACGCGCTGGCCTGGTACTCGCTCACCGGCGAGATGCACCGCCTGCCACAGACGAACGTCGCCGGCATCGGCGCGAGCGAAAGCGGCGAACACCTCCTCCTGCGCGGCACCGACGACGTGTTGTCGCGCGTCGATCGCGACGGCGCCGTCGTGTGGACGGCGAACGTTCCGCTGGGTCGCATGCCCGTGCCGCCGATCGAGAAGGGCGGCATCGTGCACGTCGTCTCCGATCAAGGCCTGTACTCGCGCGTGAACGGCAAGACGGGTGCGGTGATGACGACGGTCTCGACGAGCGCGATGGCCTACGTGTTCGCGCCGCCGATCCTGCACGACGACGGCAGCGTCGAGATCAGATCCCAGGCCGGAACGTCGTATCGTTGGCGGGCGGAGAGCGCTTCGCCGGCTCCCGCGGTCCCGGATCGGGCGGAGCCGGTGGGCCCGCGTTGATCTCGAGCTCGCGCCGTTCGCCGCGGCGCGGACCCGTGACCATGCTGCGCGCAGCCTGACGTCCCGGCGCGCGCATGACGACGGTCAACGATTCGCTGGGCGACACGTCGAGTTCGAGCCGACCTTGCGCGTCGGCGCGTCGCGAGCTGCGCAAACCGCGGTACTCCACTTCGATCTCCGCCCACGCGAGCGGTTCACCGTCCAACTTCGCCGTGACCGCCAGGCGCGCGGCTGGAATGCGCAGCTCGACGTCGCTGGCCGGCGCTTCGATCTTCTCGGCCGGCAGTGCGCCCGGCGGGAACACGGCCCGCGGACAGCGAAATGCGCGCGGACGCACGATCCATTCGCCCGGAGCCAAGCCGTGGAATTCCCAGTGACCGTCCGCGTCGGTCATGCAACGCGCGACGCCCCACTCGAGCCGGCCGCCAACTTGGATCAGCAAGTACTCGCCGATCCGGACGCGCTGCGAGGACCAAGGGCCGACGACTTCCAACTCGACGTGATCCAGCGGGTCGTCGTCGGCCGACACCCGGCCCGCGATCACGACACCGCGCTCGAGGTGCAGTGGCTCGGCGAGATCCATGAACCCCGCCTCGGTCGCGCAGCGGTACGTCGCCGGTCGTGCGCCCGGCGTGAAGGCGGTCAACCAGATGTCGCCGGGCTTCGCGGTGCGCACGTCGAAGCGACCTTCCTCGTCCGTGATCGTCGCGCCGCGCACCTGCAGCGCATCGGCTTCGTGCAACGCACCGAGGATCGCGACACGCGCCTCGGCGACGGGCAGTCCGTCGTCGTCGACGACACGTCCGCTGATCGACAGGGAACCGTCCTCGAGGCACTCGGGCACGACGTCCGAGGGCGGGATGGAACTCGCGCGCGACTCCGCGGGCGGTCGCACGGCGACGAGGAAGAGTTCCTCGGGCTCCACGCGTCCTCTCGCGACCGCTGTCGGCCGTCCGATGCCGCCGTACGCATCGATCCCGGTGCGCATCGTCCCGTCTCCGATCGCGAACCAGGCCGAGAGCCCTGCGATTCCCGCCATTCCGGCGAGCGCGAGGAGCAATCGGGACCGGCTCGTGCGCGGGGACATCGCACTGTCCGCCTACGCGGTCCGATCGGGCGCGTGAGGACTGGGTGAGAGATTCTGCCGCATCACCAATCTCAGCCGGATCTCTCGGGGGAGCGCAACGCACCGGGACACCGCCCCGCGTTCGATCCCGGTCAAGCGCGGGCGCGGTGCGGGTTCGAGCGGCATGATGTCGCACTCGAATACGCCCCTGTCCCCGCACGAATCCATGCGCACGATCCAACTCGTCGGTCTCGGCTCTACCTTCCTCGCCCTCGCGGCGTGCAACTCGACTTCTTCGTCCTCGCACGAAGAGGTCGCCAATCCTTCTGCCGCGGGACTCGTCGCGGCCGAGATGGATCGCAGCGTCGATCCGGGGCAGGACTTCTATCGCTTCGTGAACGGCGGTTGGCTCGACGCGAACCCGGTTCCGTCGGATGAAGCGTCGTGGGGCGTGTTCCAGGAAGTCGACCGCCGCAACGAGCTCGTGCTGCACGAGATCCTCCAGGAGTCGGCCGCGAATCCCAGCGACGAACTGCATCGCAAGCTGGGCGACTTCTACGCGACCGGCATGGACGAAGCGGCGATCGAAAAGGCCGGTACGAAGCCGATCGCGGGCCTGATGAAGGCGATCGACGGCCTGTCCAAGGTCGAGGACATGCCCGTACTGTTCGCGCGCCTCACTCTGGCCGGCAGCTCGGTGCCCTTCGGGCCGTCGGTCTTCGCCGACCTGTCGGACGCGAAGACGAACCTGCTGTACGTCGGTCAGGACGGGATGGGTCTGCCCGAGAAGGACTACTACCTGCGCGACGACGCCGACTCGGTCGCGCTCCGTGAGAAGTACCGTGCACACGTCGCGCGCATGTTGGGGCTGGCGGGTGACACGGAGTCCGAAGGACACGCCGCGACGATCCTCGCGATCGAAACGGAGATGGCAAAAAACGGATTCGGCGCGCTCGACTTCCGGGACCCGCAGAAGCTCGTCAACAAGATCACGGTTCCCGATCTGCAGAAGCTGACGCCGCACTTCGATTGGACGAAGTACCTCGGCGAGCTCGGCCTCGACGCGCATCAGCCGATCAACGCGACGGCGCCGCACTACTTCGAGGCGCTGGACGGCATGCTCACCGCTCGCCCCGCCGCCGAGTGGAAGCTGTACCTGCGCTGGCACCTGCTGCACGCGTATGCCGACTACCTGCCGCGCGCGTTCGACCGTGAGGACTTCGCCTTCTACGGGACCACACTGGGCGGCGCGAAAGAGCAGAAACCCCGCTGGAAACGCGTCATCGACACGACCGGCTCCGCATTGGGCGAGCCGCTCGGTCACGCGTTCGTCGAGCGCACGTTCAGCCCGCAGGCGAAGGAACGCTGCCTGGCGATGGTCGACGACCTGCTGGCCGCGTTCCGTGCCCGCTTGCAGAAGCTCGACTGGATGAGCGACGCGACGCGCGAGCGCGCACTGGGCAAGTTGGCCGCGTTCAAGACGAAGATCGGGTACCCCGATCACTGGCGCGACTATTCGGGCCTCATCGTGAACCGCGAATCCTACGCGATCAACCACATGCGCTCGGCCAAGTTCGAGCTGAGCTACAACCTCGCGAAGGCGGGTAAGCCCGTCGACAAGACCGAGTGGGGCATCCCGGCGTACGTCGTCAACGCTGGCTACGACCCGACGAACAACGACATCACGTTCCCGGCCGGGATCCTGCAGCCGCCGTTCTTCAGCGAGAACTACGACGACGCACTGAACTACGGCGCGATGGGCGCCGTGATCGGGCACGAGATCACGCACGGTTTCGACGACGAGGGTTCGCAGTTCGACGCCGAGGGCAACCTCGCCAATTGGTGGACGGAAGCCGATCGCGCCGAGTTCGAGAAGCGCGCCAAGGTCGTCGAGGACCAGTT
The DNA here is from genome assembly GCA_038318285.1 of Planctomycetota bacterium. GTDB lineage: Bacteria > Planctomycetota > UBA1135 > UBA1135 > JAEUHZ01. The sequence continues at coordinate 8,430 of JBBQCC010000107.1, forward strand.
CTCGGCGTACACCGTGCTCGACGGCATGCACGTGAACGGCAAATTGACGCTGGGCGAGAACTTGGCCGATCTCGCCGGCCTGACGATCGCCTACGACGCGCTCGCGATGCGCCAAGCAAACCAACGCGTCAGCGAGATCGACGGCTTCACGCCGCAACAACGCCTGTTCATCGCCTGGGCGCGCGCATGGCGCTGCAACTACACGCCGGAGCGCTTGAAGCTGCAGGTCAACACGAACCCGCACGCACCGGCGATGTTTCGCGCGATCGGCCCGGTGTCGAACATGCAGGCGTTCCAGGACGCGTTCGGGCTCCCCGACGATTCGCCAACGATGCGGCCGCGACATCAGCGCGCGGTCGTTTGGTGATCGTGCGCACCCCGGGCGATCGAGATCTATGGAGGCTTCGGACCGCCCGACCCCGCGGTAGCGACATGACGCTGCGCCTAGCAGCCCGTGGTGAAAGTCACGTCGCGAGGACGAGCGCGCTGTAGCGGTGCAAGGAAGGCGACGGAAAGTCGGCGGAGGTGGCCTTCCTGGCCACTGAGCACGACTTTCCTAGCCTGACGCCGCAGCGGTTCAGCGCGCTCGTCCGCAGCAGTGACTTTCACCACGGGCTGTTAGGCGATGCGGGCTGCACGGCATCTCAACCGCCCAGCAGGCGTCGCGCTTCCGCGCGTGCGGTCGCGTGCGCGGCGCCGCCGGCGATCATGTCGGCGACCTCGTCCACGCGGGCGTCATCCACGACGCGTGTGACTTCGGTCACGGTGCGGCCCTTCTTCACGGACTTGGACACGCGGAAGTGATGGTCGGCGAGAGCTGCGATCGCGGGTAGGTGCGTCACGCACAAGACTTGGTGGCCGCGGCCGAGCATCTTGAGGTGCTCGCCGACTTGCGGGCCCAGTCGGCCGCCGACGCCGGCGTCCACTTCGTCGAAGACGAGCGTCGGGATCGCTTGCTTCAGCGCGAGCGCGACGCGCACGGCGAGCAGGATCCGCGCGGCTTCTCCGCCTGACGCAACGTGACGCAGCGGACGAGACGGTTCGCCGGGGTTCGCAGCTAGGAAGAACTCGGACGCGGGCGGGTCGACTTCACCGCGCGATTTGGGTTCCGATGAAGCGAGCGATGGTGCGTAGCGGAACTCCGCCTTCGCGAGCCCCAGGTCGGCCAGGCTCACGTGCACTTGTTTCGCCAACTTCGTCGCTGCCGCCATTCGCTTCTTCGCGAGCTCGGCCGCCAGCGCAACCGCAGACTTCCGCAGTTCCGCGACGCGCGCTTGCAACGCCTCGACGGACTCGTCGCGCGCCTCCAGCTCGGCGAGTTCGCGCACGATGCTCGCGGCGCGTTCGATCAACCCCTCGACATCGGTGCGGTGCTTCTTGCGCAACGATTCGAGGCGGAACAACCGCTCTTCCACCGCTTCGAGACGACTCGGATCTGCTTCGAGGTTCGCCAGGAACCGTTCGAGTCCGGCCGACGCTTCCTCGGCGTGCGCGAGCGAACCCTCGAGTTCGTCGTGCAGTTCGCGCAACTCCCCCACACGCGCCGTCCAGCTCTCCAGCACGCGACGTGCGCGCCTCAATTCGTCGAGCGCGCCGCCATCCTCGCTCGACAGCGCACGCGCGACGCCGCCCAAGTCGCGCACCAAATCCTCCGCCCAGCGCAAGCGATCGCGCTCCGACAGCAACTCCGCGTGCTGCTCGGGCGTGATGCGCGCGGCTTCGAGCTCCTGCGCTTGGAAGCGCAACAAGTCCAAGCGTTCCGCGCGTTCTTGTGCACGCCGATCGAAGTCATCGAGCTCGTCGCGCGCCGCTTCGTACGCCGTGCGCGCCGAGCGCCAGCGCTCCGCCAATTCCGTCGTCCCGCCGAACGCGTCGAGCACGCGCGTCTGCTCGGCAGGCTCGAACAAGCGCTGGTGATCATTTTGCCCGTGGATCTCGACGAGCAGGCCTGCCACGCGCTTCAGCGCGCCCAGCGTCGCCGGCCGGTGGTTGATCCACGCACGCGTGCGGCCGGAATTTCCGACGGCGCGCGCGAGGACGAGCTCGCGTTCTTCGCCGGCGCCGAGCTGCGCCCAGTCCTCGATGACCGTCGGTGCGACCTCACTCAATGCGTCGCGCAACTCACGACCGTTCGCATGCTCGGCCGCCAGCAGAAAGCGACCTTCGACGCGCGCTTCCTCGGCGCCGGTGCGCACGATGCCCGTGCGCGGACGTTCGCCGAGCAACAGTTCCAGCGCGCCGACGATCAGACTCTTGCCCGCGCCCGTCTCGCCGGTGATCGCATGCAGGCCGAGCCCGAGTTCCAACGCGGCGCGGTCGAAGAGGGCCAAGTTTTCGAGAGCGAGGTCGGCGAGCATGGTGGTCGCCGGATCTTACGCACCGCCGCGCAAACCCCGTACGGAGCCAGGTAAATTCGGACGGGGTTGCTGCAGAGTCGCGGCGCAACCTACCCGCTGCAAAAACCCCGTCCGAATTCACCTGGCTCCGTACGGGGTTCCCCGAATCCGAATGCGCCGCGTTCCGGGGCGACTCAGTGCTCGGGCAGGTACACGTCGAGGAACGCTTCGATGCGCTGTTCCATCACGCCGTTCGAGCTGTCCGGCAGCCACCACGAGTGGGTGTGGGCCCGCACGTCGGTGCCGGCGCGCAACAGGGTGAGCGTGTGCAGCGGCAAGTCGGTGCCGAAGCTCGCGTCGTCGCAGTTCAGGCGACCTCCAATGCGCTCCAAGCCGAGCAACAGTTCGGCCACATCCAGCGGATTCGCCTGCACGAACGCGGCGCGCGGCGAGTCGGGCATCGACACGTCCATCCAACGCACGGCGCCGTCGCCGTAGATCGTGACGATCGAGTCGACCGGGCCGGCGAGCGTGCCACCGTGGACTTCGTAAACGAGCACGGGCTCGTGGGCGATCACGTTGTCGCAGCCGACGGCTTCGGGTTCGATCCTGGCGTGGTCCCCGGCGAGGATCGGGAGAGCGGACAGAGCGAGCAGGAGTGACGAGCGCAACATGGCGACCTCGGCGAGGGATGGTTTCGGGGAATCGGTCCTGGGCCTCGCGCGAGTGTTCGCGACGCATCGCGAGTGCTCGAGGGAGCGAGTGCCCGACACGAACCCGAGGACCATGCGCGGCGATCTCGAACGCGCGAAGCCCTAAACTTTCCGCTAGCGTCGCGGTCGGATCGGCGGCGGCTCGGGCGTCGCCATGCGCTCGGCACAGATCGTGCGCAGACGTTCGAGCTCGGCACGCGCCGCTGCGGGAAGCGGCGCGGCGAGCGCTTGCTGCAGCGCCTCGTCCGCGATCGCGAACGAGCCGTCTTCCATCCGTTCGAGCGCGCGACCCGCGTGGAAGACCGTGGCCTCGCCGATGGCCTCGTCGAGAGGCGTCGCGCTCGTCAGTTCGATCCACGGCCGATCGCGCCACACATCGCGGACGATGCCGGTCACGGCGAACCGTTGGTGCGGATGCGCGCTCTGCAGCGTGCGATCGGGCTCACTGCCGAGTCGAACGAAAACGCGCACGGCCGGGTGCTCGAACTCCTCGGGGACCCACGGAAACTGCTCGTCGGCCCAGCCCGAGATCGCGGCGAACGCGCCCGGACCGAACCGCGTCGGGCCCGCGTGCCAGCGAGCGGGATGTCCGTCGAACTGGAACGCGAACTGAACCGTCTGCGTGTGGAAGCTGCACGGCGAAGCGGCGAGCTCGCCCCAGGAGACCTCGATCGGCGGATGGATGATCTCGGCGCGTACGGTCGCACGCACCGCGGTCGAGGCCACGGGCGCCGCCAGACCTGCGAATGCGAGCGTGGAGGCGAGGAGGACGAGGGCCGGACGCACGCGTTCCCTATCGGAAGGAACTTCCCGCAACTCAGGCGGAATCGCCCGCGCCCGCCCCCCCCGGGTGGCCGGAGCCGCGCTG
>JBBQCC010000108.1:0-12340 GCA_038318285.1 Planctomycetota bacterium
CGCGCACGTGTCCACCAACTTGTAGACGGGATGGATGCCGTGCTCTTCGCGTAGAGCGGCCACATCGGACTCACTCGTGCCGGCGGCGAACGCGATCTGGCGATCGGCGTACCCGAGCTTCTTCGCTTCGAGCAACAGCTCCTTGGTCAGCAGCGCGCCGCCCAGCTCGGACTCGAAGTCGACCAGCTCGCGGATGTTTTCCAGGAACCACGGATCGATGTGCGTCGCCTCGTGGATCTCCTGCGTGCTCCAACCGGCGCGGTATGCGACGCGGATGGCGAGCAAGCGTCCGTCGTTCGGCACACGCAACGTGCGCGTCAGCGCGGTGGGATCGTTCGCCAGCAGCTCCGCCGGATCGCGCGGGTCGAGCCCGACGCCGTAGCGCCCGGTCTCCAGACCGCGCACCGCCTTCTGCAGCGCTTCCTTGAACGTGCGGCCGATCGCCATCGTCTCGCCGACGCTCTTCATCTGCGTCGTCAGCGTCGTGTCGGCGCCCTTGAACTTCTCGAACGCGAACCGCGGGATCTTCACGACCGTGTAGTCGATCGATGGCTCGAAGCAGGCCGGCGTCTTCTTCGTGACGTCGTTCTTCAGCTCGTCCAGCGTGTACCCGACGGCCAGTTTCGCCGCGAATTTAGCGATCGGAAAGCCCGTGGCCTTCGAAGCCAGCGCCGAACTGCGCGACACGCGCGGGTTCATCTCGATCACGATCATGCGCCCGGTCTTCGGGTCGATCGCGAACTGCACGTTCGATCCGCCGCACTCGATTCCGATCTCGCGCAGGATGCGGATCGAGGCGTTGCGCATGTTCTGGTACTCGCGGTCGGTCAGCGTCTGCGCCGGCGCGACCGTGATCGAGTCGCCCGTGTGCACACCCATCGCGTCGAAGTTCTCGATGGAACAGATGATCACGACGTTGTCCGCCGCGTCGCGCATCACCTCCATCTCGAACTCTTTCCACCCGACGAGCGATTCCTCGACGAGCACTTCGGAGTTCATGGACGCGGCCAGCCCGCGCGCGACGATCGCTTCGAACTCGTCGACGTTGTAGGCGATGCCGCCACCGGTGCCGCCCAGCGTGAAACCGGGGCGGATGACGCAGGGCAGGCCGATCTCGGCCAGCACGCGGCGCGCGTCGTCCATCGAGTGCGCAACGCCCGAGCGCGCGCTCTCGAGGCCACAGTTCGTCATCGCCGCGCGGAACGGGTTGCGGTCTTCGGCTTTGCGAATGACCTCCGCGCGCGCGCCGAGCATCTCGACGCCCAGGCGCTCCAACACACCGTTGTCGTGCAGCGCGAGGCCCGTGTTCAGTCCCGTCTGTCCGCCGAGCGTCGGGAGGATCGCGCTCGGCCGCTCCTTCTCGAGGATCTTCGTGACCGCCTCGACCGTGATCGGCTCGATGTATGTCGCATCGGCCGTGTCCGGGTCCGTCATGATCGTCGCCGGGTTCGAGTTCACCAGGATGACCCGGTAGCCCTCCTCGCGCAGCGCTTTGCAGGCCTGCGTGCCGGAGTAGTCGAACTCACAGGCTTGGCCGATGACGATCGGCCCGCTGCCCAGGATGAGGATGGATTCGAGGTCGTCGCGGCGGGGCATCGGCGGTGGGGGAGGAAGCGCGCGGCGGCTTCGGACATAGGGGTCCCGGATCCGGGAAGGCGGGCGCGGCGCCTCCGGAGAACCGGACGTGTGGGCGTAAACTACCCGATTGAATCAACTCGGGGCGGGTCGTGTCGACAGCCCGCCGGGGCCCGCGGGCGGAACTGCGCGAGTGCGCGCGGCTTGCTGCCGATAGGAACGAGGCCGATGCGACGAATCGCCGCCTCCACCGCGCTGGGACTCCTGGCCGTGGGCTGCTCCAGCCCGCGCGTCTCGATCGAGCCGCGCCTCGCGCAGCCCGCCGTCTCGGGCAACGTGGCCGCGGCCGCGCCTGGGCAGCCGCTGCAGTCCAACGATGTGGAGGGCGCGCTGGACCTGGGCCGCGACGACACGGCGTTCGGCGCGCGCGCGGACCTGAAGTTCGGCTCGCCGCACCTCGTGCTGAGCCTCTCGCGCGACGAGTTCGAGGGGGAGGGCTCACTGACGGGACAGCTCTCGGACAACGGCGTCGTGCTGCTGGCCGGCACCGACGTCGGGACCAACGTGGACTTCGGCATCTACTCGGGCCTCCTGACCTTCGACCTCGTGCCCTCGGACATGGTCGAGGTCGGCATCGGCTTCGGTCTGCACATCGTCGATCTCGACGCGCGGGTCACCTCGCGCGACGGTGGCAATCCGGGCGAGATCGATCTGCAGGCGACGCTGCCGATTCCGGTGGTCGCGCTGCAGGCCGCCGTCGAATTCGGACGCTTCGAGATCCACGGTCTCGCATCGGGCATGAGCATCCGCGCGAGCGGCGACGAGGCGACGTTCTACGACCTCGAGCTGGGCGCGCGCTTCCGCATCCTGGGCGAGGGCGTCACCGGCTCGATCGCGGCCGGTTGGAAGTACTCGCGCCTCGACGCCGAGTACGAGGACGACAACGACAACGCCAGCGTAGATCTGCGTCTGTCGGGCCCGTACATCGGGATCACGATCGCGTTCTGAGGCGCGTTCTCGTCAGGAGCCGGCGGATTCGTCCAGCGCCGCACGCACCGCGGACTCCGGCACCTCGACGTCGCGTTCGACGCGACCCGGGCCGGACGGCAGCACGAAGAGCGGCACGCCGGATCGTGACTTCTTGTCGCGCGCCATCGCAGCGACGAGTGCGTCCGTCGTGAGCTCGACGGCGTAGCGCTCACGCAGCGCGGCGAGGTCGGCGGGCACGTCCAGCGCGCTGGACAGCTCGCGCAAGGACTGCACGAAGCCCGCGTCGATCGCGTGCTCGGCGATGCGCGCCGTCTCCGCCGCGAGGTGTACGCCAACCGCCACCGCGACGCCGTGCGGGACGCGGCCGTAACCGGCTGCGTGCTCGATCGCGTGCGCGAACGTGTGGCCCAGGTTGAGCAGCTTGCGGTCGCCACGCTCGAGCGGATCGCGGGCGACGACTGCGGCTTTCGTGCGCACGCAGGCCTCGACGACCTCGGCCAACGTCTCGGGATCGCGCTTCACGACCTGTGGCGCGATCTCGGCGAGGCGCGCGAACAGAGGGCCGTCCAGGACCGCCGTCTTGATGACTTCGCCCAGTCCCGAGCGGTATTCGTCGTCGGGCAGCGTCGCCAGGAAGCGCGTGTCGGCGAACACCTCGACGGGTTGATGGAACAGGCCCGCGAGGTTCTTGCCGCCGGGCAGGTTCACGGCCGTCTTGCCGCCGACCGACGAATCGACCATCGCGAGCAGCGTCGTCGGCACCTGCACGACCGGTATCCCGCGGTGGAACAGGCCCGCCGCGAGCCCGCCGAGATCGCCGACCACACCGCCGCCGAACGCGACGAGACCCGACGCGCGATCGCAACCGGCGACAGTCATCGCGTCGAGCACGCGCTCCAGCGTGGCGAAGCACTTCGATTCCTCGCCCGGCGGCACGGCGTGCACGGTCGCGCGCGGCAGACCGCGCACGACGTCGCCGAAGAGCTCTTCGACGTTCGTGTCGGTCAGTACGAACGTGCGCGAGAACGACTCGCAGCGGCGCGCGGTCTCGCCGACGAGACCCGGCCCGACCCGCACGGCGTAGGGCGGATCCGTCGCGACGTCGATCGTGCGCAGGCTCACGCGGGTCCCGTCGCCGGTGCGTGGATCACGCGATTCGTCGCCGCCATCGCGGCCGCGCTGACGAGGCCCTGGAAAAGGCGGTCGTTCGCGCTGCCCTCGGGCGCCAGCTCGGGATGCCACTGCACACCGATCGCGAAGGGATGGCCATCGCGCTCGATCGCTTCGACGAGGCCCTCGTCGTCGCGCGCGCACACGCGCCAGGGCGCGGCGACGCTCGCCAGCGCTTGATGGTGTCGCGAGACGACCTCGAGGCGCGGTGTGCGCAGGACGCGCGCCATCTTCGAGCCCTCCAGGACGTCGACGGTGTGCATGACCCCGCCGCGATGCTCCGCGTGGCCTGACCATTCGTCGGAAAGGTGCTGCAGGATTTGGGCTCCTTCCGCGAGCCCGAGCAGTTGCATGCCGTAGCAGATGCCGAGGACCGGAGTCGCGCGCCGAATTGCGGCGCGCGCGAGCAGGAAGTCGAAGTCCTGCTTGGCCGCCGGCGTCAGTGTCGCGCTCGGATGCACGGGGCCGAGCCCGATCCGCGCCGTGTCGAAGTCATCGCCGCCCGACAGGACGAGGCCGTCCACGCGCTCGAGCAGGCGCTCGATGTCGCTGGGGCCGCCGCAGGGCGGAATCGCGACGGGGATGCCGCCGGCCTTGAGCACCGCGTCAGCGTATCGCGTCGCGAGCTCGAGCTTGGGCTTCTCGCCGGTCGCGAGCAGTCCGTTGATGGCGATGAGGGGGCGCATGCGCGGTTCCGTTCCCGGTCGCGCACGTCGTTCGCGCTCGACCGGCCGTGAAGGTAGCGAACGCGGGGATGCGCGCGCACGTCGACGTTTTCCGCGTAACGACTGCGAGCCCGGCGCGGAGGTGTAGTGTGCGCGGACGCATTGCGTCCCCGCCGCGATTCAGACCCTGAGAGTTCGAGACTTCGATGAAGAGACTTTTCACCCGCGCCCACGCCGGCTACCTCGCGCTGGTGGCCGTTCTCGGCCTCACGCTGACCGCATTCGCACAGCCGGCGGACACGACGCCGCCGGCGTTCATGAGCCAACCAGTCGTTTCGATCAGCACGAACCCGCTCGCGCCCCTGACGGGCCGTGTCCAGGTCACGAGCGACGAGCCTGTGGTCGTCGAGATCTACGTGCGTGAGGCCACGCGTGGCTTCCGCTTCCAGGCGACGAACACGTTCGCGACGACGCACGACCTCCCACTGATCGGCTTCCGCCCGAACCGCGTGCACCGCGTCACGGTCGCGCTGCGCGATGCTTCGGGCAATCGGTCGGTGTGGCCGTTCGGGTTCGTGCTGACGACACCCGCGTTGCCGGCGCAGTTCCCGCCTCTGCACGTTGTGACGAGCTCGCCAGGGCAAATGGAGCCCGGTGTGACACTCGCCGGGCTGCGCTGGTCGAGCCCGACGCTTACTGGAACCGGCACCTACTGCGTGTACCTCGACAACGAGGGCCAGGTCGTCTGGCTGTACGAGGCGCCGACGAGCCTCAGCAACGTACTGCGACTGCAGAACGGCAACTTCCTGCTGCAGCTCACGAACCGACAGATCCAGGAAGTCGATCTCTTCGGCAACGTCCTGACGGACTGGTGGGCCGCGCGTCTCGGCATGGCTGGTGCGCCGGCGGGCGCGACCCTCGTCGACTGCGACAGCTTCCACCACGAGCTGACGGAGCTGCCGAACGGGAACTTCCTGGCGCTGTCGACGGAGATGCGCACCTATCCGAACTATCCGAACAGCGAAGTCGACACGACACAGACCGTGTCCACCGCGAACGTCGTCGGCGACGTGGCCATCGAATTCCAGCGCGACGGCAAACTGGTGGACGAGGTCCGCCTGCTCGACGTGCTCGATCCGTACCGCGTGTGCTACGGATCGCTCGCGGGCTTTTACAGCGCGCTCTACGGCGCGGTGACGCTCGACTGGTCGCACGGGAACGCCGTCGTCCTCGACGAGTCCGACAACACGTTCGTGTTCTCGCTGCGCCACCAGGACGCTGTCGTGAAAGTACGTCGCGCCGATCATTCGCTCGTCTGGATTCACGGCGCGCACGAGCGTTGGGGCTCGACGTGGGCACCGTTCCTGTTGACGCCCGTCGGGTTCCCCTTCGGTTGGCAGTACCACCAGCACTCGCCCGATTTCGACGGAAACGGGAACCTGACCGTGTTCGACAACGGCAACTACCGCGCGATTCCGCCGGCAACGGGAGCTCCCGCGAGCCAGTGGTACAGCCGCGCCGTGCGCTTCCACATCGATCCGGTCGCGATGACGACGACCGAGGTGTGGGACTGGAGCGACACGGCACCGTTCTTCTCGGGGATGTTCGGCGATGCCGATCCGTTGCCGCTGACGGGCAACACGCTCGTCGTCGACGGCGCCAAGCCTGTGCCGGGCATGAACTCCTCGTACTCGCGACTCGTCGAAGTGCGCGCGGCGTCCCCGGGACAACAGATCGTCTACGAGGTCATCGTGAACGATCCGAACGATCCCGCGCCCAGTCCCTACAACTGGACGATCTACCGCGCGGAGCGCTACCGGACGCTGTACCCGTAGCCGGTCAGACGCGACGCGTGTAACGAACGACGGAGCCGGCCTCAGCCGGCTCCGTCTTCTGCTTCCCGTCCGCGATTCCGACGATCAGACGAGGAAGCGGAACACCCACGGGTAGCGATGGCGGTCGCCATTCGCCGAGGCGATCGCGGCCAGGACACACAACACACCGCCGAGGACGTATGCGACCGGCACGAGCGGATGTCCGAGGCACGATGCGCCCAGCAATCCGATCGCGAGCCAGAACGTGAACTGCATGTTGAGCGCTTCGCGTCCCTGGTCCGCCATGAGCTGGTCGCGCTCGCGCCGCCAGATCCATAGGACGGCGGTGGCGATGACGCCGGCCGGGAACGGGATCAGGAAGCACAGGTGCGCGAGCGCAATCCACCAACGCCCTGCAGGGCGCGAGCGCGGCGGCGCGTAGCCGGCGACCGGCGGTGGCGAACCGGGCGGCTGCGAAGCCTGTGTGGCGCCCGCTGCACCGGCGTAGCTCGACGAGGCGGCCGTCGCCCCCGCTGTCCCGCTCCAAGGCGCGCTCGATGCCGTGCTCGCTCCCGTGCTCGACCCCGCGCCCATCGGGGGCGGCGTCGCGAAACTCGCCGCGGTACCCGAGGGTGCGCCAGCGTCGGACCGGGGCGCCGCCTGGCCGCGCACATCGATCGCCGGTCCGCGCCGTTCGCCCGGCGACAGCCGCACGGGTTCGACGGGTTGGGCCGGGATTCCGGCGCCGAAGGGGGCGTTCGCGGCCGGATCGTCCGGCAGAGGCGGGTTGATGTCGTGCATGGGCGTCCGTCTGGGTTCGCAACGGGCCCATACGTCGGCGGGGTGACAGCATTTCGGCCGCCACGTTCGCCGAGGCGATCCGACCGCTATGCGCAGGCGACGCGAACCCTCTGCGAACGACCTGGGAACGGCTCAGCCAGTCGGCGCGTCGAGGTCCAGGGTCAGGAGGTGCACGTCGTGCAGCGCGCCGAACTTCTCCATCACCTTGCGCAGCACGCCGGCGTGCTCGAAACCCAAGGACTCGTGCATCCGGATGCTGGCGATGTTCGCGCTCGTCGGTCGCGCGATGACGAGTCGGATGGGCGTGTCGCGCCGCGTGCGCTCGATCAGGCCCTGCATCAGCGCGCGGCCGATGCCGCGACCCTGATGTGCCTTCGCGACGTACACCGAGTTCTCGGCCGCGCGTCGGTACGCCTGACGTGGCGACCAGGCGACGAGGCCGGCCCAACCGGCGACGGACTTGTCGGGCGCGATCGCGACGACGAGCGGATGTAGGTCCGGTGCATGTCGGTCGAACCACGCTGTACGCTCTTCCGCCGTGAAGGGCTCCGTCTGCGCCGTCGCAGTTCCGTGCAGCACTTCTTCGTCATAGATCGCGAAGATGCCCGGCAGATCCGCGCGCATTGCCAGACGGATCGGGATCGAATCGGCGTGCGGCATCGCGGTCAACCGCGTGTCGCCAACGCCGCGCCGATCAGCTTGTAGAGCAGCCGCGCACCGACGATCGCGTCCCACGAATCGTCGTCGGGATCCGTCGCGCCGGGCGAAACCTCGTTCAAGTCGAGGCCCAGCACGCGCCGGCCCGACTTGGAGATCTCCTCGATCCACAGCACGGCCTCGTGCCACGAAAGCCCGCCGGGAACAGGGGTTCCTGTGTTCGGACACAGCGTCGGATCGAGTCCGTCGACGTCGAACGTGACGTAGATTTCCTTGGGCAGGTGCGCGATCGTCTTGCGGACCAGCTCGCGCAAGTTCGCGCCGTCCAGCTTCGCGCGTGCCCAGTCCGCATCGAAGAGAGCGACGACGCGGCCCTGCGAAGCTTGGATCAGCTCGAGTTCGCGCTCGCCGAAGTCGCGGATGCCGACGTGCACCACCTTGGACACGCAGTCGAGCCGCGTCACGACGTTGTGCAGGATCGACGCGTGCGACCAGGTGAAGCCCTCGTACGCCTCGCGCAGGTCGGCATGCGCGTCGAAGTGCAGGACGCCGACGCCCGGGTGACGCTCGGCGACCGCTTGGATCGCGCCGAACGGCGTCGAGTGGTCGCCGCCCAGCAACGCCGGCAACTTGCCGCGGCCCAGCACGCGGTCGACTTCGCCGCGCACGATCTCGTTGACCTCGGCACAGATCGCGTTGACCTTCTCCAGGTCGCGCGCCAGTCCCTTGCGGCCTTCGATACGCCCGCCGACGGCGATGATGCGGTCCGCGCGCTCCGTGGCCTTCGAGTTCAGCCGCGCGATGCGCGGATCGGGCTCGATGTAGGCGATGCCCTTCTGCCAGAAGCGGCCGAAGTGCACGTCGTACAGGTCCACTTGGCGGCTGGCGCGCAGCACGGCGTCCGGCCCGCCCGCGGTGCCCTTGCGGTAGGACGTCGTCGCGTCGAACGGCACGGGGATGACGTGGACGGCGGCGCTCTCGGGATCGGACGGCAGGCCGAAGATCCCGCTGTCGCCCCGGGCGGCGGCGTCCGGATCGAAGCCAGCACCGTCGAAGGCTGCGGGAACGGGCGCGTCGGGAAGGCGTTTCTCGGTCATGACGGCCGCAGGAGATAGCGCCGGGACGATTCGCGCAAGGGAGCGCCGTGAGTTCGGCCGGGACTTCGGCCGTGACATCGCCGCGCCAACCCTGTTTTCTGCCAAGAGGCTCTCCCCAGCCGGCGTTCGGATCGTGGGAGACCTCCCAACTGCTCATGAGCTCCGAACCTTCCGACGGTGTCTTGCTCGAGGCCCATCGCCGCGGTGATCCGCGCGCCTTCCACGAGTTGGTCCGTCGGCACGAGAGTTCGCTGCTGCAGCACGCTCGCGCGCTGCTCGGACGCGGATCGGAGTACGAGGACGCGGTCCAAGAGGTCTTCCTGCGCCTGGCCAAGGCGCCGCCGACGTTGCCGGAAACGGCGCACGGCGATCCCAAGTCGGAGCGCGCGCACCTTTGTGCGTGGCTCTCCACGGTGACGAGGAACCTGTGCATGGACACGATGCGATCGGAGATCCGCCGGAAACGGCGTGAAGAGAACGCCGCGAGCGCCGAGGGCGCACACGATGCAGGGATCGCCGGCGTCGACGAGCGCGACACACGCGCCGCCGTGCGCCACGAGATGGAGAAGCTGCCCGACGACCAGCGCGAAGTGCTCGTGCTGCGGCTCGTCGGTGATCGTTCCTACAAGGAGATCGCCGAGATCACGGGCAAGAAGATCGGCACGGTGGGTTGGTTGATCAGCGTGGGGTTGCAGCAATTGAGCCTGAAATTGGGCCCGATCGTCGCAGTGGAAGGTGCAAGAAGTTCGGGGTCGGCGGCGTCTTCTTCCTTGGGAACGACGACACGAGGAGGTTCGCGATGAGTAGTGAAATCGAACAAGGGCTGCACGAGAAGTTGTGCGCGTACGTGCTGGGCGAAAGCGAAGGCGTGGATCGCGCCGAGGTCGAGCGCGAGTTGCTGCGCTCGCCCGAGCTGCGCGCGGAACGCGAACGACTCGGAAGCACGATCGGCGCGGTACGCGATGCGCTGGCGCCGACCGAGACGCTCGGCGCCGACGCGCGCGCAGCGCTGGAACGCGCTGTGTCCCCGAGCGACGTACGCCCGTCGCCGATCGCGCAGTTCCCCTGGCTGCGCCTCGCGGCCGGGATCGGCGCCGTGGGACTCGGCTGGTGGATCTTCGCGGGTTCCCAGCGCGGCATGCACAACGACCCGATGGTCGCGCACCTCGAGTCGGCCGCCCAGTCGGCGCCCGAGCGCGAGCGCAGCTCCGGCGACGTCGAGTTGGCCGACGCTCAGCGCCGCGCCGACCTGTACGCGAAGCGCGAGGGCGTGAAGTTCAAGGACGAGCTGCGGAAGCTGGAATCGCTCGGTTACGCCGGTTCCACCGAGGCGAAGAAGTCCACCGAGGTCGTTCGCTCCGGGACCGGGCTCGTGCATACGGATGGCTCGACGTCCTGGAACGACCCGGCCACCAAGCTCGCCTCGGCCGAGACGAAGCCCGGGCAGAGCGCGAGCTCAGGCGAAGCATTCACCGGCGCGGCAGTTGCTTCTGGCGGCGCGAGTTCCCCCGCACCGACCGCGTCCGCGGATCCGTATGGGGGTCGGAACCTCGGTGGGGGGAGTCGCAAGGGCCGGCCGTCTACTGTCGAGCAGGCCAAGCCGTTTGAGCTGCCGTCGCCGTCCCAAGCGGGGAACTACCGCGGGCCGGGCGATGCGATTCCGCCGAGCTCGCCCCTGCCGACTCCGCCGGCGACCGAGCTCGCCAAGTCTGGCCGGGACAACTTCCAGGTCGGGCTGATCACCGTCGATGCGGCCACGAGACAGCCCATCACCGTCGAAGGCTTGGCGCGCGACGACGACGAAGCCCTCCTTGAGGAGGAAGTCGGTCAACGTGGGCGCCCGCTCTGGCACGAGCTGACGCCCGCGGAGCAGGCCGCGCGCATCCACGACCGTTACGAGGAGATCTACCGCGGTTGCTTCCCGCGTCCGAACGAACGGCCGCGCGACATGTTCTTCCGCTTCTGGGGCGACAACCCGTTCGAGGTCACGCAGCTCGACCGACTGTCTACGTTCTCCGTGGACGTCGACACGGCCAGCTACGCGCTCGCGCGGCGCTACCTGAACGAAGGGAAAGTGCCTGAAAAGGCGCAAGTTCGCACGGAGGAGTTCCTGAACTACTTCCCGTCCGACGTCGACGCGCCGCGCAATGCGACGTTCGCGGTGCACAGCGACCTGACGCCCAGCCGGTTCTCGGCCGACGCCGCGCGTCAGATGCTGCGGGTCGTCGTGCGCGCGAAGGACGTCGACAAGTTCGAGCGTCAGCCGATGCACCTCACGTTCGTGGTGGACGTCTCGGGGTCGATGAAGGAGCAGAATCGCCTCGAAACCGTGAAGAACGCGCTGCGCACGCTGGTGGCCCAGCTCGACGGACGCGACTCGATCGCGCTGGTCACCTTCAGCACCGACGCGAAGCTCGTGCTGCGCATGACGCCGGTCCTGGACCGCGTCGCGATCGAGGCGGCCATCGCGCCGCTGCAACACGGCGGCAGCACGAACTCGAACGCCGGCTTGCAGATGGGCTACGCCGAGGCGCTGAACGGTCTCGACCCGAACGTGGTCAATCGTGTCGTGTTCCTGTCGGACGGCGTCGCCAACGTCGGCGAGACGGATGCAGCCAAGATCCTCGAAGGCGTGCAGTCGATCCGCGAGAAGGGTGTCTACCTGAACACGATCGGTGTGGGCATGAACAACCACAACGACGTGCTGCTGGAGCAACTCGCCGACAAGGGCGACGGCATGTGCAACTACGTGGACTCGCCCAAGGAGATCCAGCGCGCGCTCGTCGATCGCTTCACCGGCGCGTTCCAGCCGATCGCCAAGGACGTGAAGATCCAGGTCGAATTCGATCCGGCACAGGTGATGCGTTATCGCCTGCTCGGTTACGAAAACCGCGCGATCGCCGATGCGGACTTCCGCAACGACGCGGTGGACGCGGGTGAGGTCGGTGCCGGTCACCAAGTGACCGCGCTGTACGAGATCGAGCCGACTGGCAATGCCGTGGACGCCCCGATGGCGACCGTGCGGCTGCGCTGGAAGCCGATTCGCGCAGCCGGGGCGACCGGCGTGCAAGCGGCAACCGAAGCGTCGTTCGACGTGTCGGCGCGCAGCTACCAGGCCTTCGAGTCCGCGCCTCCGGGTCACCGGCGCGCGCTGATCGTGGCCCAGTTCGCGGAGATCCTGCGGCGCTCGATCCACGCGCGCGGCGAGAGCCTCGACGACCTGATCGTGGAGGCGCGCAAGCTGCAGGTCCAGATCCCCAGCGACGCGGACTTCGCCGAGTTCGTCGACCTGCTGCAGCGCAGCAAGGACGCGATCCTGCGCACGATGCCGGCCTGCGACGAGCTGTGCCAGACAATCGACGCGCTGCGCTCGAACGTCTACCTCGGAACGCTGGTCGAGCAGACCGGCCGCGAGCCGCGTTCGCTGGAGGAGATCGAGACCTCGCGCCGCGAGATCGAGGCCCGGCTGCGCGACGTGTTGCGCAAGCAGGCCGAGAAGGACGACGGCTTCCAGAAACTGGAGAGCCTCGGGTACTCGAGGGGCAAGTAGTCGATCCCGAGTGGCTCCACG
>JBBQCC010000109.1:0-12311 GCA_038318285.1 Planctomycetota bacterium
AGCGCTCGCATCGAGGTAGCCGTCGCGCAGGTAGATGGTCGTCACCTCGCTGCCATCGCTGGCGCGCCAGCGGAACTCGCAACCCAGACGCTCCCACTGTTCGCGCGAGAGCCCGCGCATGAACAGGAACGAGCGCAGCCCGAAGCCGCGCAGGATGATCGGCATCTGTGCGATGTGTCCGAACGAGTCGGGCATGTACCCGTCCCGCGGCTCGGCGCCCAGCGCGCGCGCGAGCCGGAGCCCGAGGCGCAGGTTGCGGATCAGTGCTTCTGCGCTGGGCAGGAACGCATCGGGCAGGACGAACCACGGACCCAGTTCGAGTCGACCGGCCGACACGAGCGCGCGGATCCGGGCGCGCGCTTCAGGCCGGATCGCCAGATAGTCCTCGACCAGCGCCATCTGGCCATCGAGCGTGAAGGAGCGGAACGTCGGATCCTGCTCGAGCAGGTCGAGCAGTCCGTCGACGAGCTCGACGAGGTGCACCCGGTACTGCTGGAACGTGAGGTACCAAGCGCGGTCCCAGTGTGTGTGGGGCACGACGAAGGCGCGTAGGCGGACCATGGCGCGCCAGAGACTAGTGGGGTGGGCCGGAAGTACGCAGCCAAAGTCGGGCTGACTGCGACTTCCTGGCTAGCAGGCTGTGGTGAAAGTCGTACCGCTCAACGAATCGTGCCCAAGCGATGCGAGGAGGCCGACAGAACGCCAGCGGAGGCGGCCTCCTGGCCGCTGAGCGTGGCGTGACGAGGCCGACGACGCAGCGCGACGGCACGGTTTGTTGAGAGGCATGACTTTCACCACGGCCTACTAGGCGCGCTGACGACGCGGGCTCGCTGCACCCCTCGGAGGAGGCGCAACGACGCCAGGGAGGTGCGGGCGGCCCGACTTGGGCTGCGTACTTCCGGCTCACCCCACGAGCAGCCCGTGCTGTAAGTCACTGCTGCGGCCGCGCACGATCTCGGACGGAGCGTCGACGATCGCGCGCTCACGCAGTCGGTGCGATTCCCTTGCGCTCCATTTCGTCGCGCGCGCCGGCCGCCGTCGATCGGCGCGACAGGAGCAGCGGCAAGCTGGCGACGATCGACCCCGCGATTGCGATCAGCCACTCCATCGGTTGCAGCGGCGCAACGTGGAGCCAGCGCGCCAGCAGCGGCGTCTCGACGAAGACCGCCGCCATCCCGATCGTCGCGACGGGAATGCCGCGCGACATCCACGTGCGCAGCCCGGAGAGAATCGCCGTCGAGAACGCACTCGCAGAGGAGAGGATCACGAGCACCAGCGCCCGAGCTTGCTCGATCGGATGTCCGGCATCGATGCTCTTCCAGTAGGCCAGCACGACGAACGCGGTCAGCAGCACGCCGACCAATCCGACCGTGACCCATTCACGGCGCGCGAAGATCGCGCCCGAGCGTAGAGCTGGCTGGCGCGCCAGTCGCCCCGTCGACGGCAGCTCCTGGAACACCAGCATCGCGGTCGGGTGGATGACGAGCTCGAGCCAGACGATGTGAATCGGCAGGTAGAGCAGCGGAAAACCGGCTAGCGGGACGATTGCGGCCGTCAGCACGAATGGGATGTGGATCAGCAGCAGGTACTGGAAACTCTGCTGCAAGTTCTGGAAGAGCTGTCGGCCCTCGGCCACCGCGCGCACGATCGTCCCGAACTCGTCGTCGAGCAGCACGATGGATGCGATCTCGCGCGCGCTGCGCGTGCCGCGCGCTCCCATCGCGATGCCGACATCGGCAGCCTGTAGTGCGGGCACGTCGTTGACGCCGTCGCCCGTCACCGCGACGACTTCGCCCTGCGATTGCAGCGCGCGCACGAGCGCAAGTTTCTGCGCCGGAATCGCGCGCGCAACGACTTCGATGTGCGCGATCTCGGCATCCCCGCTGACAAGAACGCGTTCGAGGTCGCTGCCCAGCACGACGCGCGGACCGTCCGCGGAGGCGCCGACGCCGATCTCGCGCGCGATCGCACGCGCAGTGGCCGGATGATCGCCCGTCACGACGATCACGCGGATCCCCGCGGCTCGGCATTCCTGCACGGCCTCGCGCACACCGGGTCGAACCGGATCCTCGAAAGCCAGGAGTCCGGAGAACGTCAGGCCTCGTTCGGGCTCTTCGCCAGACCAATCCGCACGCGCGATGCGAAGCGCGGCACACGCGATGACCTTGTGGCCGCCGTTCGCGAGATCGAGGACCTCGCGCTCGATGCTCGCGCGCACTTCCGCGCCGAGATTGCACAGCGCCAGCACGGTCTCTGGTGACCCCTTGGTCGCGACGAGCAGCGCGTCGCCGTCGACGGTAACGGCGGTCGCGCGCTTGCGGTTTTCGGTGAACGGAAAGATCGCCACCGACTCCGTGGACGCGATCGTTTCGTCCTCGGCGTCCGCGAGCGCCAACACAGCCACGTCGAGCGGATCGCCCGAGTCGCGCTGGCAAGCGAGTGCAGCGACGCGCAGAACATGCTCGCGCTGCGAGTCCGGCCCGGGCATCACGTGGGTGAGCTCGAGGCGACCCTCGGTGATCGTCCCCGTCTTGTCGGAACAGATCGTGGTGACGCGCCCGATGTTCTCGACGCTGATCGCGCGTCGAACCAGAGCCTTCCGCCGCGCGAGACGGTGGATGCCGACGCCCAGGAACACCGTGAAAACGACGGGGAATTCCTCGGGCAGCGCCGCGATGGCGAGCGTCACCGCGCTGAGGGCCGCATCGACGAATCCGTGACCTTGCAGCAACCGAATGGCCGCGAGCGCGACGCACAGGACTGCGGCGACGATCAGCAGCACGCGCACCAGCTTCGCGATCGCGCTCTGGAGCGGTGTGCGCGCTCGTGCCCCGAGCAGCGCCGACTGGACGATGGCTCCGTACAGCGTCTCCTTGCCCGTCGACGCGACGCGCAAAGCGACGCGGCCCGTGAGCAGCCGCGTCCCGGCGAATCCCCAGGATTCGCCTTCGATGGGCACCGGTCCGGTTCCGCTCGGCCACGTGCCCAATGCCGACTTGCGCACCGGGAACGCCTCGCCGGTCAGCGCGGATTCGTCGACTTGCGCCTCGGTTGCGTCGACGACGATGCCGTCGGCCGGGAACGATTCACCGACTGCGACGAACGCGAGATCACCGGGCACGACATCACCGGCGGGGACCTCGATCCGAACACCGTCGCGGAGCACACGCGCGGAACTAGAAAGCAGCGAGCGCAGCCCGACCGTCGAAGCGCGCGTGCGCTGGTGTAGCCACGCGTCCATGCCCGCCAACGGCAGGATCGAAACACCCAGGACGGCGGCCTCGACCCAATCGCCGAGCACGGCGTACAGAACGCTCGCGCCCACGAGGAACCACAGCATCGGATCCTTGGCGGTCTCGCGCGCGATGGCGAGCAGCGCACTCTCGGGCACCTCGACGATGTCGTTCGGTCCGAACTGCGCCGCGCGTTCGCGGACTTCCGCAGCCGTGAGTCCGCGGGTAGATCCGGTCAGTCCGGAGAGTCGGTCGAGCGGTAGTCCGTGCTGCATGTTCTCCAGTGGAGGGCCGAGCACCGAGTCGATGGCGTCGGCTGTCGCGTTCGCGGTCAGCGATCGAGGAAACGTTGCGCGCTGGCCAAGTCGCGCGCGAGACGCGATGCGACACGGTCGCAGACGATCTTGCACAAGCGCTCGGGGATCGTGTCCGCGACTTCGTACAGCACGGTCGACCCCTGCTTTCGGCGTACGACGAGTCCCGCCGATGCCAACACGTTCAAGTGCTTGCTGGCGTTCGCGTGCGAGAGGCCGGCGTAGTCGGCGAGTTCGGTCACGTTCTTGGGCCCATCGATCACGCGTTCGAGGAGCCGCAAGCGCGACACTTCCGCCAGTGCACGGAACTGCGCCGCCACCAGCTCCATCACGTCGTCGGGCATCCGCGGCCTCACGGCGGACGTCTTGGTCGTTCGGGTCTTCTTCGTCACGGGTTCGCGCTTCCGGTTTCGGCGGGGAGGTCGGCGCGTGCCGCCCACTCCTTCCAGGAGCCGTCGTACCAGCGCGCGCCGCGAACGCCCAGGAGGTAGCGCAGCGTGAACCAAGTTTGGCTGGCTTGATGCCCGGTGCGGCAGCTCACGATCGGCGCGTCCGATTCGGACACGCCCAGGTCGCGGTAGGCGCCGACGAGGTCCGCGCGCGACTTCCAGAACAGCGCGCCGTCGACCGACACGGTGTCCTGCATGAACTCGCGATTTCGCGATCCGGGGATGTGTCCCGGACGCGCTTCCGTGGGCTCGACGTCGCCGCGAAAAGACTTCGACGGGCGCACATCGACGATGACTGCGGTGTGTTCCGTGCTGGCGCGAACGACGTCCTCGATCACGGAAGCGAACTCGGGAAGCGCGTCGCGAGCGACGTAGTTCGTGTCGAGCGGATGCGGGGCGACGGTCGAGAGCTCGCGACCCGCAGCCATCCACGCGGGGAGTCCGCCTTCGAGGATCGCCACTGCGCGATGCCCGGTCGACAGGAGAGCGAGCACGAGGTGTGTCGCGTCCTGCAGCTTGTCCTCCGCGTACACGACGACGGTCGTCGAGTTCCCGATGCCGAGGCTGCCCCACACGCGCGCCAGGTCCGCGGACGGCAAGAGTTGGTCGCCCACACCCGCGATCTTCGCACGCGTCCGTCCGATCGGCACCGACAGGGCGCCCGACAAGTGTCCGCGCTGGTAGGCCTCGGCCGAACTTCGCGCGTCGAGGATCACGACGTCCTGCGCATGGCCTGCGAGCCAATGCACGGAGACGACGGTCGGCTCGGCGATCTCGAGCGGGTCCGTAGCGAAGGTTTCGTGCGCGGGGATCGCATCGCCTTCGCCGAGCAGAGCGCGTCGCGCCGCCAGGAATCGGTAGCGCTCCATGCGCGCCGTGTCCTCGTCGGTGACGCCGCGCAAGGACGGCGGTGCCAGTTCGCCCGCGCGCAGACCGTCCAGCCCGTCCTCCAGCACGCGCACGTTCGCGTGGCCGCGGCGCGCGAGTTCTGTCCAGGCTTGCGCCGGGTGCGTCATGCCGTTGCTGACGAGGAGCACGGTGCGCTGCGCGTTCGCGGCGAGGAACTCGTCCCCTTCCGCGCCGAGGAGTCGCGGCAGGTCGAGGTTGACCGACGAGGCCAAGTGGAACGCGGCGAACTCTTCGGCGGGCCGCACGTCGACGATCGCGACCGAATCGGGATCTGAGAGGACATGCGACACGAAGTCGACCGCGCTCATGTGGTCCTCGGCGGATTCGACTGAGCTCGCCCAAGTCGGTGCGGGCTGCGCATCACGCGTGACGGAAGGGAATCCGTCGCGCGCGACGATAGCGAGGAGGAGGACGCAGGCCATGAGAGCCAGCGCCGCGATCTGGGCCCAGGTGGATGCTTTCACGAGATCACCTCCGTGGTGCGAGCGCGCTCGATGCGCGCGATGACTGCGAACATGACGAGGGCGATGGCGGCGACGGCGGCCGTCAGCGCGCCGACCGGAACTCCGAGCACCTCGGGCAACGTGATCGCGCCGCAAGCGCCGAACGTGCTGAACCCGGCGAGGCCGCCGTAGATCGCTGCGTAGCCCAGGCTGCCCACTCCCGCCGCCGCGAGGAACGCGACCGCGTCGAGCTTGCCCGAGGCCGCACCGACGAGCGCCGTACCGGGACACCATCCGGCAATGACGAATCCGGCGCCGAAGATCGCACCGCCAAGGATCTGGGGACCGAGTGTCGTCTCCAGCGTGAACAGCGAGGTCGGCGTGGTGATGCCCGCCGACTGCAGGACGAAGAGGCCGATCAGCGCGGTCACCACCGCGGTGAACATGACCTGCACGACTGCGAAATCGCGCAGGTAGAAGATGCCGGCCAGCTTGCGCGAGCTGCCGAACCCCGCGCGTTCCAGCCAGAATCCGAACGCCAGCCCGATCAGCGCAGCGGCGACGAATGCCGCCGGTGTCGCGAGCGATCCCGTTTCGAAGAAGGTCATGAGGTCCACTCCTTGCGCACGAGCGGTGCGACGGCGAAACCGACGGCGAACATCGCGATGAGGAAAACCCAGCCACCCGGGACCCACGCGGACATGCCGGAGAGAGCGAGACCTGACGTGCATCCGCCGGCCATCCGGCTCGCGAATCCGGCCAGCAGTCCGCCGGCCAGTGCGAAGGCGAGCCGCCCGATTGCGCCGATGCGCGGACCGCGCTCGACGGACAACTGCACGCGGCCAGCGGTCGCGGCCGAGACGAACCCGCCGACGAGCACGCCCACCGCCATGAACACGAGGTAGTAGGCGAGCGGCGAGCCGTCCGCGAACCAACCGCCGGTGTAGGCGTTGTTCTCGAGGGCGACCGGATCCGCCGCGTGTGCAACCGCGGCCGCACCGCGAGCGATGGCGCCCGATGCGCCGAGCCCGGTGCCGAGGACGACGAAGGACACCAGCATGGTCAGACCGAGACCGACGCCGGCGACGTAGGGATTCCAGTAGGGCTTGCGTTCCATGGCGTGATCTCAGCAGCCGGCCGAGCGCTTCTTGGGCGCCGGCTTGGTGGTTTCCTTGGGCGCCGCAGCCGGCATCGCCGCGGGTGCAACAGCGGGCGCGATCGCGGACGTCGGCATCACGACGTTGCCGCCGCTTCCGCTCGACATGTCACGCCACCAAACGGCAGTGCCGCCGAGCAGCGCGCGGACCGAACGGCTCGCATCCGCCGCTTGGACGAGCGCGGCGACGGCGAACGCCGTCGTGCCGTCGCGGTCGACGATCACGGCGCGGACGCCGACGGGCAGCGCGTGCACGCGCTCGACCAGCGCGGCGGACTCGACATTCTGTGCCGCGGGGACGTGGAACTCCGCGAACTGCCAGGCCGGACGTACGTCGAACACGGCGTACAGATCCGGCTGATCCGCCAGACCTCGCGCGAGTGCATTCGCGTCCATGGGCTCGGGCAGGACGAGCGGTGCCGCGGACATCTCCGTGGACGTCGACACGTGCGCCGAGGTCGCGGTGTTCGATGCATCGGCCTTCGAAGTCGGACACACTGGACCCGCGCACAGCGACGCGGTGCCGTACACCGGCAGTCCCGCGGTCAGCCAGGCGTCGAGTCCGCCTTCGAGGCTCGCGACATGCTCGAAGCCCTGCCTTTCCGCGAGGCCGACGGCCATCGAGCTGCGGAACGCGGAGTTGCAGACCATGACGACCGGCTGCGACGGGTCGAGGACGCGACCGAACTTCTCGAACTCGGTGACCGGGATGTCGGCGTAGTCGCCGATACGCATCTCGGCGTTCTCGGCCGTCGTGCGCACGTCGACGATCATCGGCTCGGTACCGGCCGCGATGAGCGCGGCGAGGTCCTTGGGCGTGAGGATTCCGCTCGTGCGCACGGGCTGACCCGCGGCGCGCCACGCATCCATTCCGCCGGCAAGGTGGCCGCTCACGCGATCGAAGCCGATCCGGCGCAGACGAAAGGTCGCTTCGCGCACCTCCGCATCGCTGCCGACCAGCACGAGGTCCGCGTCGAAGGGCACGACGGTGCCCGTCCACGTGTCGAGTCGGCCACGGACAGCCACGTTCACGGCGCCCGCCACGTGTCCGCTCGCGTAATCGCGCGCATCACGCAGATCGAGCACCCAGGCGCCGCCTTTCGCGGCACTCGCGACCTCGGCCGGCGTCCGCGCCGGCGGCAACTCCGCGGTCCAGTTCACGACCGGGGGACCCGCGCGGTTCAGCGCGACGTTGTGCTTGAAGTACTGCGGCGCGATCGGCAGCCCGCTGACGACTTGCGACACGAACTGCGTGCGCGATTGCGATCGCATGTACGGATTCGTCGCCTTCTCGGCGCCGATCGTCGACACCGTTTCGGGCGAGAGGTGCGCGCCGCACAGCGAACCCGCGCCGTGCGCAGGCAGAACGATCACCGCATCGGGCAGCGTTTTCAGCCGCGTGATCGATTCCCAGGCCTTCCCGGCCAGGATCACGGGCGTGACGTCGCCGCCGACGAGGTCGGGCCGTCCGATGCCGCCGATGAAGAGCGTGTCGCCCGTGAGCGCCCAACCGGGCTGCGCCGAGGTCGCGGGCGCACGCACGAGGAACGTCATCGTGTCCAACGTATGCCCCGGCGTCGCCCAAGCCTCGATCGAGATCGAACCAACCGCGATGCGATCACCGTCGTGCAACGGCGTGTGCCGAAACGCCGAATGGCTGTCCGCACTGATGAGGATCTCGGCGCCGAGCCGCTGCGCGAGTTCCGTGTGACCCGCGACGAAGTCGGCGTTCGTGTGCGTCAGGATCACCTTCTTGATCGTCAGCCCGAGCGCCTGCGCGTCGCGCACGTAGTGCTCGACGTCACGCTGCGGATCCACGACCACGGCCTCGCCCTGCGAGCCGATCAGGTAGGTCAGCTGCGACAGGCAGCCCAGCTGGTACTGACGCAGGACGAAGTCGGGACCCTTCTCCTCGAAGGACACCTGCGGGGAAGCGGCCTCGTCTCCGTGCGTCAGGCGCTCAGCGTCTTGGGCGGGCGCTGCGGCCGCGAGGAAACTCGCCACGAGGGCGGGAAGGGCCAGGCCGACGACTGTGCGATGCGGTGTGGTGGGTGTTCGTTTCATGGTGGCGCTCTCCAGTTCTTGCCTACGAGACACATCATACAACTGTTCAGTTGTACAGTCAAGTGCTCACAACGACGGAGCCGACCTAAAGCATCCCGCCGGCGGCGAGAACGAACGCAGCGCACGCTCGGCCGGTCGCACCGATTGTTGGATGGCCGCATTCGCGTGGCTCTTTCGCCCCCCCCCCTCGGGGCCAGGCTCCGTCGCAGACCGGCTCCCACTGATGTTCGACTTGAGTGGGTGGGAGGCGCACACCAGCCGAGTCGTCCAAGATGGCGCGCGACGCTCACGCGCGTGTCGCGTCTCCCATCGCCGCCCCCCGAGATATCGATGCACCGTTCTCTCGCCACGCTCGTCCTATTGGGTTGTCTGTCGACGATGGGTTGCGCTGCGGATCCAAGCGACGATTCACCCTCGACCGACGCACGCGAAGTCGCGCCCTCGAATCCCGCGCTGCGCGCCGAACTCGTCAGCCGCTTCGCGCGCGATCAGAAAGCCCGCAAGGACATGAATCGCGCGCTGCGTGACGCGCCGATCCGAGCCGACGGCTCGACGACCTACCCCGATAGCGCAATGCCGCTCGTGCACGCCGTCATGGAGAGCGATGCAGACTCGATCGTGTTCATGAACCAAGTGATCGACGAGCACGGTTGGCCGACGATCGACATGGTCGGACGCGACGGCGCCGAAGCGGCGTGGCTCCTCGTGCAGCACGCGGATGCGGCACCGGAGCTCCAACGCCGCGCGCTTGACCTGATGCAGCCGCTCGCTGCGCGAGGCCAAGCGAGCGTGGCCAACTTGGCGTACCTGACAGACCGAGTCCGCGTGGCCGAGCGGATGCCGCAGCTGTACGGCACCCAGTTCCGTCCGGACACGGAAGGTGTCCAACGTCCGTGCCCGATCGAAGACGCGGCGCACGTCGACGCGCGCCGCGCGGCGGTCGGCTTGCCCTCGATCGCGACCTACGCGCGGCAGCTCGAAGCCGCAGTCGGAGGCCGCGCGCGCACGGAGCCTCTCGAGGCCTTCCCCGTGCGCTGAGTCCGCTGCCTCGCGCGCCGCACCGGCAACCGGGCCGCGCACCGAGAGTCCACCCGCTCAGGCGGTGGGAGGCCCCGCGAGGTTCGCGATCCGCGCTCGCCTGCCAAGTTGGCCGAACACAGAGAGGGCTCCCAGCCCACCGCCAAAGAGGCAGGCTCGCAGGTCGACCTGAGCTGTGACGTGCCGTCCTAAGCCCTTTGCTGTCAGGACGTTCGGCAGGCCCGCTGCATCGAGGCTTGCTGGCACGCCCCTTGCCTTGCCCGTTCACCCGCCTGTCCGTCCATGCAACCCGCCCACCGCATTCTGATCGCCGACGACGACCGCGACTTCCGTCTCGGCGTTCGGGACCTGCTCGCGAGCCTCTCGCGGCGGTTCCAGATCGTGCAGGCGGAGACGGGGCTCGAGGCGATCGATTTCCTGCGCGAGCACCCGATCGACCTGGCGCTGCTCGACATGCACATGCCCGGGCACACGGGGCTCGAGGTGCTGACGTTTCTGCGCGTCGAGACGCGCGTGGTGCCCTGCATCTTCATCTCGGGCGACGCGACGGACGCCGTGCGACAACAAGCGCTGCACGAGGGCGCCTGCGCCGTGCTCAAGAAGCCGCTGCGACCGGAGCTCCTGCGCGCCGAAGTGCGCCGCGTGCTGCGACTCGACGCCGCCTGACACGCGCCCATCACGACCACGCCCGCGCGGACGACGCGCGCGGCGCAAACCACTCACGCATTGACCCCAAGACTCCCCGAAGAGACATCTCCATGGCCACGAAGACCTCCACCAGCTCGAACAAGAAGACCGGCTCCATCCGCCCGCTCGGCGACCGCGTCCTGGTCCGCCGCGCCGAAGCCGAAGAGCGCACCGCCGGCGGC
The DNA here is from genome assembly GCA_038318285.1 of Planctomycetota bacterium. Taxonomy (GTDB): domain Bacteria; phylum Planctomycetota; class UBA1135; order UBA1135; genus JAEUHZ01. Next base: position 10,476 of record JBBQCC010000109.1, read on the forward strand.
ATCCTCCTGCCCGAGACCGCGAAGGACAAGCCGAAGGAAGGCACCGTCATCGCGATCGGCGAAGGCAAGCAACTCGACGACGGCTCGCGCTCGACGTTCGCCGTCGCGAAGGGCGACCGCATCCTCTTCAGCGCCTACGCCGGCACCGAAGTGAAGTACATGGGCGAAGAGTTCCTGATCATGCGCGAGGAAGACATCCTCGGCATCGTCGGCTGATCCGCTCTCCTCACTTCCGCACACACACACCGAACTACAGAACGAGAGCTATTTCATGGCCAAGCAGATCTGCTACGACGCCGCCGCGCGCGAGAAAATTCGCGACGGCGTGCGCAAGCTGGCGCGCGCAGTCAAGGTGACCCTGGGCCCCCGCGGCCGGAACGTCATCATCGAGAAGTCCTTCGGCAGCCCGACCGTCACGAAGGACGGCGTCACGGTGTCGAAGGAAATCGACCTCGAGGACGCGTACGAGAACATGGGCGCCCAGCTGGTGAAGCAGGTCGCGCAGCGCACGAACGACCAAGCCGGTGACGGCACGACGACGGCGACCGTGCTCGCCGAAGCCATCTTCGAAGAGGGCCTCAAGAACGTCACCGCCGGCGCCAACCCGGTCGCGCTCAAGCGCGGCATGGACAAGGCCGTCGAAGCGGTCGTCGCCGCGCTCAAGAAGGCCTCGACGCCGGTCAAGAATCACCAGGAGATCGCTCAGGTCGGCACGGTCGCCAGCAACGGCGACACGGAGATCGGCCAGATGATCGCCAAGGCGATGGACAAGGTCGGCAAGGACGGCGTCATCACCGTGGAAGAGGGCAAGTCGCTCTCGACCGAGGTCGAATGGGTCGAGGGCATGCAGTTCGACAAGGGCTGGCTGTCTCCGCACTTCATCACGAACCCGGTGACGATGCAGACGGTGCTCGAGAAGCCGTACATCCTCGTCCACGAGAAGAAGATCACGTCCGTCAAGGAGTTCCTGCCTGTGCTCGAGCAGGTCGTCCAGTCGGGACGCCCGCTGCTCATCATCGCGGAAGAGGTCGAGGGCGAAGCGCTCGCGACGCTCGTCGTGAACAAGCTGCGCGGTTCGTTCCCGTGCGTCGCCGTCAAGGCTCCGGGCTTCGGCGATCGTCGCAAGGCGATGCTCGAAGACATCGCGATCCTCACGGGCGCGACGGCGATCATGGAGTCGACCGGCCAATCGCTCGAGTCGATCACGCTGAAGGACCTCGGCACCGCCAAGAAGGTCATCATCGGCAAGGACGACACGACGATCATCGAAGGCGTAGGTGCCAAAGAGGCGATCAAGGGCCGCATTGCCCAGATCAAGGCCGAGATCGACACCACGAAGAGCGACTACGACAAGGAGAAGCTCCAAGAGCGTCTCGCGAAGTTGTCGGGCGGCGTGGCGCAGATCAACGTCGGCGCGGCAACCGAGTCCGAGATGAAGGAGAAGAAGCAGCGCGTCGAAGACGCTCTGCACGCGACGCGCGCGGCCGTCGAAGAGGGCATCGTGCCCGGCGGCGGCGTGGCTTTGATCTCCACGATCGACGCGCTCGAGAACCTGAAGCTCTCGGGCGACGAACGCATCGGCGCGATGATCATCCGCCGTGCGATCGAAGCTCCGATGCGCCAGATCGCGACGAACGCGGGCCTCGACGGCGCCGTCGTCGTGCAGAACGTGCGTCAGGGCAAGGGCAAGGGTTTCGGCTTCAACGCCGCGACCGAAACGTACGAGGACCTCGTCAAGTCCGGCGTCATCGACCCCACGAAGGTCGTGCGCACGGCGCTGCAGAACGCGGCCTCGGTCGCGATCCTGCTGCTGACGACGGACGCGCTCGTCAGCGA
>JBBQCC010000110.1:0-12263 GCA_038318285.1 Planctomycetota bacterium
AAGCTGTGCCTGGGCCTGATCGATCCCGATTCGGGCGCCGCGCGCATCGCAGGATGCGATCCGCGCACCGGGACGGGACGCGGGCGACTGCGGCGCCTGATCGGGTACATGCCCGAGGGCGACTGCCTGCTGCCCGGTCTGACCGGAGTCGAAACCGTGGCGATGCTCGGACGTCTGTCGGGCCTCGCGCCGCGCGATGCGATGACGCGCGCACACGAAGTGCTGGACTACACCGGCCTCGACGAAGCCCGGTATCGAGAGGTTGCGGGCTGGTCGACCGGCATGAAGCAGCGTCTCAAGCTGGCGCAGGCGCTCGTGCACGATCCGCCGCTCCTCTTGCTGGACGAACCGACCGATGGACTCGATCCGACGGGGCGACGCGAGATGCTGACGCTGGTCCACGACCTGGGCCACGCGCAGGAGAAGAGCTTGATCGTGTGCTCGCACCTCCTGCCGGACATCGAGGCGACGTGCGACGCGGTCGTCGTGCTGGCGCGCGGTCGCGCGGCGGCATCGGGTCGCATCGCCGACCTCGTCGGCGATGCGGCGGCGCGCGTGCGTGTCGAGATCCGGGGCGAGCTCGCGGACTTCGCGCGCGAATTGGAGGCCGCGGGACTCGCGCACACGGTTCAGACCGAGGCGAAGCAGGGCCCGCAAGTCGTCGTCGTCGAACTGCTTGCGAGCCCGGACGGCACGGGACTCGACGCCGACGATGTCCTCGCCGCCGCCATGCGCGCCGACGTGCGTATCGTCGCCATCGAACCTGAACGCGCCACGTTGCAGCAGGCTTTCCTGCGCGCACTCGACGGCGCGACGGCCGAGAGGATCCCGTGAAGGCGCAGGCGAACCTCGAGGTCTACCGGCCGTTCACAGGCACGTTGCGTCCGCATCCGCGCCCGGCGGTGGCGCTGTGGCGCGCGGGCCTGCGCGTCGCGTTCCGGCGCAAGCTCGCTCTCGTGCTGCTGCTGGCGCCGCCGGTCATCGCGACCGTGATCTTCTCGTTCGTCGTGTACACGCGCTACGCGCTCGATCAAGGCCTGACGCCCGAGGCACTCGGCGGTTCATCCGGCAGCCCGAGCGTGCTCGGTTCGATGGCCGGCGCGATGGTCAAGGACTTGGCCGCGGAGGCGCTCGACGTCCGGCGGCAGATCGTCATCTTCCACCTGTCACAGTCGGCGTTCGCGCTGCTGCTCGTCGCCTGGTACGGCGCGGGTCTCATCGCCGAGGATCGGCGCGTCGGTGCGCATCTCCTGCTCTTCGCGCGTCCGTTGACGCGCACCGGCTACGTGCTGGGCCGATTCCTGACCGTCGCGACGTTCGGCGCGTTCGGTGCGATCCTGCCTACACTCGTCGTCTGCACGGTGGCGACGTTCGCGTCGCCGGATTGGTCGTTCGTGCGCCTCGAAGGCGACGTGATCGTCCGGGCGATCCTCTACGGCAGCGCGTGGGTCGTGGCCACCAGCACGCTCGTGCTGGCGGCGTCGAGCCTCGCTTCCCGACGCGCGTTCGCACTGGCGGGCACGTTCGGGTTCGTGTTCGGCATGGGCGCGATCGCGACGCTGCTGGCGAAGCTCTTGGGCGAATCGGCGTGGCGCGCGCTGTCACCGGGCATGTCCTGGGCGCGCATCGCGAACGACGTCTTCCAAGTGAGCGATCGCAACGCGCGCTGGGACGTCAGCCTGGCCTACCTGTCGGTCTCGACCTACTTCGTGCTCTCGATGCTCGTCATCGCGTGGCGCGTCCGCCGCCTGGAGGCCGTCGCGTGAGCATCGCCGTCGAAGCGCGCGACCTGGGCCGTTGGTACGGCGACGTCGTCGGACTCTCCGACGTCTCGCTGACGATCGAGGGCGGGATCGTGGGACTTCTCGGCGCGAACGGCGCGGGCAAGTCGACGTTCCTGAAGCTGCTCGTGGGCGAACTGCGACCGTCGCGCGGAACGATCCGCGTGTTGGGCGAAGATCCGTTCGCGAACCGGCGCCTGTACGCGCGGCTCGGCTTCGCGCCGCAACAGGACGCGCTGTGGGGCGACCTCACCGCGCGCGAAACACTCGAGTTCTTGCTGCGCGTCTCCGGTTATTCGCGCCCGGACGCACGCGACCGCGCCCAACGCGCGCTCGAACGCGTGAAGCTCCTGGACGCGGCCGACCGCCGCGTCGGCGGGTTCAGCAAGGGCATGCGCCAGCGCGTACGCATCGCGCAAGCCATCGCGCACGATCCAGCGTTCGTCGTGCTGGACGAGCCGTTGAACGGCCTCGATCCCCTCGCACGGCGCGACACGCTCGACCTGTTCCGTGATCTGGGCGACGCGGGCACGCACGTGCTCGTGTCGAGCCACGTCCTGCACGAGGTCGAGGATCTGACGCGCACGATCGTGCTGTTGCACCGCGGCCGCGTCTTGGCGATGGGCTCGGCGCCCGAGATCCGTGACCTCTTGGACCGCAGCCCGCGCCGTGTCGCGATCCGCGCGCGCGATCCGCGCAAGCTGGCGCGCGCACTGCTCGACGTCGAGGGCGTCACGGCGGTCCGTCTCGGCGAGCATGGATTGCTCGACATCGAGACATCGCGCCTCGACGCATTGCAGACCGCGTTGCCGGCCATCGCCGCGCACGAGCGCGTCGGCGTGCGCTCCCTCAGCGTGTCCGACGCCAGCCTCGACGCGCTGTTCGACGACCTCGTGGGCGGTGTGCGATGAGGGACCTCGCACGCTCGACGTGGCTCGTGTTCACCGCGACGTTGCCGCGCCTCTTGCGCGCGCGGCGCACGCTGCTCGTGGCTGTGCTCGCGTTCGCGCCGGCCGCGTTCTCGTGGATCGCGTCGCAGCTCTCGACGAAGCCGTCGCCGGCCCTGCTGGCCGTCTCGGTGGGCTGGCTGTTCCTGGTTCAGGTCGTCGTTCCGCTGGGCAGCTTGATCCTGGCTTCGGCTGCTGTCGCGGAGGAGGTCGAGGACCGCACGCTGACCTACCTGTTCACGCGCCCGATGCCGCGGCCGGCGCTGCTGCTCGGGCGCTGGCTCGGCATCGTGTTGTGCCTTGCCGTCATATTCGCCGCAGCGACGTGGCTCTTTCTCGCCGGCGCGGCGCGTGCGCGCGGCGAAGGACCGCCGATCGACGACGGGATCCGCGGTCCGCTCTTCCTCGCGGTGCTGGCCGGCGTCGCGGCCTACAGCGCGTTGGCCGCATCCCTCGGAGCCTTCGTGAAGCACCCGATCGTCGTCGGTCTCGCCTACGCCTTCGCGGTCGAGGGTCTGCTCGCGAACCTGCCCGGTCGGAACCAACTCCTGACCGTGCAGTACCACCTGCGCAGCCTGATCGCTGCGCACGGATCCACCGCCTGGAGCAAGGTCGAGGAGTTCTCGTCGTCGCAGTTCGAAGACGGCACGGTTGCGGCGTGGGTGATCGCGGGCATCGTCGCCGGTGCGCTGCTGCTGGGATCGTGGCGCATCGCGCGCCGCGAGTTCCTGGTCAGTTCCTGATCCTCAAGGATTCGCAGGCACGGGTTGCGCGTCGTTCGGCGCGCGGCGGTAGTGCGTACGTCTCAGCACGCGCTCCAGCCCAGTCGCGTCCGTCCCGATCTGCTCCAGCACGACGTGGTCGGCGTCGATCGCGCGCAGCACGCTCTGTGCACGCGCCAGCGAACCGTTGCGCGGCACGATGACGTCCAGCAGGAACCGGATCCCGCCGTGCGAGAACTCGCCGCGGCCGTGCGCGACGCCCATCCCCGTCGAGAGGTCCGAGACCATGAGCCACTGGTACTCCTCCGTCGAGTCGTCGAAGCCCAGGAAGCCGCTCCACGTGTGCGTGCCGCCGCCCTCGATCGAGAGATCCGCGTCGATGCGCAGGTAGCGCCCGCCCAGGACCCACTGGACTGCGGCGCGACCAGGCACCGCGTCGGATTCGCGAGCTTGCACATCGACGGCGACGTTCGTCGTCAACCACGCACCGACGAACGGGTCGAGCGCTCGATGGTGCTTGCCCGGCCGCGTCGCCGTCTCTTGGATCGCGGCCTGTTCGGCCAGCGACGGCGGCGGCAAGCCCACCGAATTCCGCGGCGCGGGGCTATCGGGGTGCGAGACGCAACTCCCGAAGAACAAGCAGCCGAACACGGAGGTGAACAGCGCGACGCCGAGCAGCGCGGAGCGTCGCCTCGCGGCCGGCATCGATCGGGTGCACGACGTTTTCATCGCACGCGACGATACCTGCGCGGCGGTGCGCGCTCCACAGCGAGGCACGCGAACGGCTCCGGCGCCTTCGCGCCGCCCGCGTGGCTACTTGTGCGCGACGATGCGTTGGCGCTGGCTGCCGAGGCCATCGGCGCCGAGCTCCACCACGTCGCCCGCGCCCAGGAAACGCGGAGGTTTCGCACCCAAGCCGACGCCAGCCGGAGTGCCGGTGGTCAACATGTCGCCCGGCAAGAGCGTCATGAACCGGCTGACGTAGGCGACGACCTCGGCCACGCCGAAGACCATGTCACGCGTCGATCCGCGCTGGCGCGATTCGCCGTTCAGCGTCAGCCACAGACCGATCTGCTGCGGATCGGGGACGGCATCGGCGGTCAGGAGATACGGCCCGAGCGGCGCGAAGCCGTCGTGACTCTTGCCCTTCGTGAACTGGCCGCCGCGTTCCTTCTGCCACGCGCGCTCGGAGTAATCGCAGGTCAGCGCGTAGCCGAAGACGTGCTCGAGCGCGTGCTCGCGCGTCACGTCGCGCGCAAGGCGACCGATGACGACGGCGAGTTCGACTTCCCAGTCGAGCTTCGTCGCGTCGGCGGGGACGGGCAGATCGTCGAACGGGCCGCACAGCGACGTCGCGGCCTTGTGGAACAGAACGGGCTCGGCCGGACGCGCGATGCCCATCTCGACTGCGTGATCGGAGTAGTTGAGTCCGATGCCGACGATCTTGCTGGGCCGCGCGATCGGCGGTGCGACGCGCACCGACGGGTCGACACGCGGGCAACGCGACGCGTGCTGGTCGAGCCAGGCCACGAGCCGCGGCAGACCGTCGCTGGCGAAGAACCACTCGCCCCAGTCGAGCCCGAACGCGCTGCAATCGAGGCGCACGCCGTCGTCCAACAGGACGCCGGGACGTTCGTGGCCGATCGGGCCGAACCGGATCAGCTTCATCGCAGTCGGCTCGGTCACTGCGCCGGACGCCAGCGCAGGTTCTGGAACACGGCACGTGAGCCGTCGTGCTCGAGTTCGAGCGCGATCATCCCCCTCTTCGGCCGCTGTGGATCGTTGTTCAGCGCATTCACGACCTCCACGTCGTTGACGCGAATGCGAACGCGCGTACCGCCCGACTCTTCCTTCACCGAGGCGCGCACCCAGGCCCACGTCTCCGGCGCGACGAGTTGCACCGTGTAGGGCGGAGCGAGCCGCTTGTCGCTCGTGCCGCCGACCAGTGAGCCCATGAAGGGCGCGTCCGGCGAATCGGCGTTCAGCGAGATCGCGTAGCCTTTCGACTCGGCGTCGAACGACGAACTCTTGGAAGCGTCGCCCGGCTTGCCGGCGTCGCCCATCCCGCGCGGAGCCGCGCGCAGCCACACGCGCGCGACTGTTCCCGCGGCCACCTTCGCACGGAACGCGATCTCGACGTCGCCGAAGTCCTCGCGCTCGGTCGTCATCGCGCCCAAGCCGCCGTCGAGCGTCAACTCGCCGTCGTCCTCGTGCGCCTTCAGCTTCGACGGCTTCCAGCCGGTCAACTCTTCGTCGAACACCAGCGTCGCCCAGTCATCACCACCCGCGTCGGGCTCCGTCGGCTTCGCCCGGATGCTGTTCAGCGCGACGCGCCCTTGCAGCACACGGAACGAGAACGGCGCCTCGGCGACTTCGTCCCCCGCCTCGCCGTTGCTTGGTCCCGGGAACTCGGCCTCGTCGTGCACCAGCACGCCGTCGACCATCACGTGCACGAGGCGTGCGTTCGCGATCTTTTTGCCCGACGCGTCGAAGCGCGGCGCGCGGAACGTCAGATCCATGCCGTGCCACTCGCCCGGAGCACGAAAGCACGGGTTATCGGGTGCGACGCCCGCGAAACCCGGCCCGGGCAGGATCGCGCCGCAGCTCGCCAGCGTCGTCGCGCGCTCGTCGGGCGTCGCAGCGAGCAGCACGTCGTAACGATCCATCAGGCGCAGCACGGCGCGACCGTCCTTGGGCAGCAGAAAGTCGAAGCTCAGCCGCACGTCGCCGAAGGGCAACTTGCACGCGAACGCCGAACTGCCTGATTCGGGCCCGACCAGTGCGTTCACGCCTTCGCGCGTCGCGAGCTTCGTCGGATCCGCCGCGTCGAGGTCGACATCGACGAGTTTCCAACCGTCGCCCTGCCACAGTTGGAATGCGTCGCCGTAGCACAGGCGCAACCAACCCTGCTCTTCGCTCTCGCGCGCCGGCGGCGGCGGCGCGACGCGCGCGATCGGCTGGGCGCACGGACCGCCGAGCATCTCGTTGATCGTGTAGGCGAACTCGCGGTGCAGCAGCGGCTCGCCGCCCTGCGACATCAGCTCGGGCAACAGGACGGTGGCGACCTCGCCGCACTCGAGCTGCGACGCGTGCAGTGTCACCGATTTGCGGTTCGGAGCGATCTCGATCGAATCGACAGGCAGAACGCGGCGGTCGCGCTCGGGCGACCCGTACTCCCACCACCAGTCGTAGTGGTGACGACGCAGCAGAACGTCATCGGCCGCGATCTTCGTCCCCACCACGAGCGGCTCGTTGAACGCGATCTGGAAACCGTCGTCGATCAACGTCACGTGTGTGATCTCGAATGGGATGCGGCCGGTCGTGCGCACGCGCCCGATGCCGTATCCCGGCGGCCGTCCGCCCCAACCGCGATTCGTCAGGCCGAGCATCAGCGTGCCGTCCGGCGCGAACTTCGTGCGGATCGCCGAACCGACGTCTTTGCGAAACGGGATGATCGCGCCCTGGTACTTGCCGTTGACCTTCTCGAGGTCCGCGCGCAGCACGGCGCCGTTCGTCATCTCCGCGACCGCGAGCTGATCGGGACCGAACGGCAGGAATCCGCCGCGCGCGGGAAAAGGCGCCAAATCGCCGGTGGAACGCGACCAACCGTACGGAATCCAGACCGCGGGCGGTGTGCGCGGCGTCGCGACCGGATTCGTCAGCGACGGCTCCGTATTCGTCTCGCGGTACGCGCCGGTCCACTTCAGCGAAGCCGGCGCGCCGTAGAACTTGCCTTGCTCGACGTGCGCGATCGACGAAGTCGGCACCCAGTCGCCTTGGTTGTCCGTGACGAACAAGTCGCCGGCTGCGTTCAGCGCGATGCCGCACGGCGAACGGAATCCGCTCGCGAACGGCGTCAGCGATCCATCGGGCGCGATCTTGCAGACCCAGCCTCGCCACGGTTCGTACGACACGCCGTGCCACCACAGCGGCGAACCGAAACCGACGTTCAGCGAGATGTAGAAGTTCCCGGCTGCGTCGCGCGGCAGGCCGAAGCCGAACTCGTGATAGTTCGTCGAGAGTCCCCACGAGTCGCACACGGTCTCGATGCGATCGCAGCGACCGTCCTTGTCCGTGTCGAGCAGGCGCGAGATCTCCTGGCGCTGCATGACATAGATGACGCCGTCCACGACGGTCAAACCGAGTCCTTCGCGCAGTCCTTCCGCGAACAGCGTGAACTTCGCCGCAGCCGGGTCGGGCGCGAGCGCGTCCTCGATGATCCACACTTGTCCGCGGCGCGTGCTGACGACGAGACGCCGGTCGGGCAGGAAGTCCATGCCGCCGACTTCGGCGACGCACCCGGGCGGCGCGACGAGGTGGTCGACCTTGTAGTAGGCGGACTCGTCGACGGCGCCAATCGTCGAGGCGAGAACGAGAGCGTGCATCGGAGTGATCATCGGGAGAGCGCCTCCGCGAGTCGGTGCAGGACCTGCACGTTGTCGGCCGTGGATCGCGACACGTCGGCGGAAGGCAAGACGACGAAGAGGACTTCCTGCTCGCGGTCCGCGCTGCGCGTGGGATCAGGGTTCAGTGTCGCTCGGATTCCGTCGGCTCCACCGCGGCACGAAGCGGTGCGCGGTAGGACGACGGCGAGCAGTTCGCTGGCACGCGTTCGATCCTTCGAACGCAGCACGCCGACGAACGTGTCGGGTGTCACTGGTTCTTGCTGGAACTCGAAGCTCGCCGGCGGCGTACCGAAGTGCTGAGCCCATTCGATGGGCACGCCCTCGGGTACGCGCACTCTCAACCTGCGGATGAATCCTGTCCCGAGTTCGCACTGCGCGCCGCGCACGCCTTCGCGTACGCGGACGGACCTCGTCGTGCCTCCGGCGAGCACGGGCATGGCGTACTCGACCCAGGCGCCTCCGCCTTGGACCTCCGTGGCGAGCAGGCGTCGCGCCGAACGTCGATCGCCGTTGTCACCGAGTTCGTCGCGCGCCGAGACCGTGTTCGCGGGCGCCGTCCACACGAGCTTGCCCAGCATCTCGAGCGGCGATCCGCCACGGTCGCTCCAGTCTGTCCGGTTCACGAAGCGACCCGCGCGCACCGCGAGTAGTTGCACGTCGTCGGCGCGGTACTCGAACGTCAATCCGTCGGGCGTTCCGATCGCGAGTCCGCGCGGCCACTCGGGCCCGCCCTCGACGATCGCCGGCAATTTCCCGCGCACGACGAGCGGACTATCCTTCACGACCATCTCGCTCTCGCTCGGATCCACGACGATCTGGTCTGGCCCGAACGCGATCACGTACTTCGTCAGCGACTCGCGCTGCTCATCGGTCAGCGCCTTCTCGAACGAGGGCATCGGCGTGCCCGGGATCCCGTGCGTGATCGAGCGCAGGATCGCTTCCTTCGTGTTGCCGTAGCTGAAACCGCCACCGAGGAAGCTGCGCGCCTTGCGGTCGAGCTGCGTCACGCCCTCGCCGTCGCCCTTCTCACCGTGACACTGCGCGCAGTTCGCCAGGAACAGCGCGCGCACGTCGGCGGGCTTGGGGGGCGGTCCGTCCTCCGCGACGCGGACGGTCGCTGCGGCGTTCGAGGCGGCGCTCGAACTCAGCCTGAAGAGGAGGACAGCGAGGACGAGAGGGGGCAGCGCGCGTTTCACCACGCGCGGAGGCTAACCGACGTACGGTTTCTGACACCGTACGGAATTGATTCCGGGAATTCGGAGCGAGTGAAGCGCGCCGAACGAAATGCGGTCGAGGCCCGGGAGCTCCGCAGCAGTACCGAGCCTCGCAGGAATCAGCGAACGAACCCGTCAACGGGGATCGACAGGCTCATCCATGTCAGAGTGACCAGGCGATCGCCAGCCCGCTCGTCACGTTGTAGTTCGCCGGCGTGCAGTAGTTCTGCGCGTCGCGGTAGAACACTTGGTACGTGCGTGTACCAGGCTGGGTCACTTGGCCGAACACCGAGATCGGCGTCCCGCCGAGGCCGGGAACCGTTGCCGCGCCGCCTTGGTTCACGCGCGTGCCGAGGCGCCGCAGGGAGCCCGTGACGCAGCGCAGTCCATCGCCGTACGGAATCTGCGCGTAGGCCAGGCCGGTGCCCTGGAAGAACAGCGAGTTCGAGTTCGTCATCCCGCTGGCAGCGAGGGTCAACGTATCGTTCGAGATCGACGCGACGCCCCAACTCGTCAGCGCCCCGCCGGTCGAGTTGGCCGAGTTGCCGCAGCCGTGGCCGAGCTGGCTCGAATTGTTGCAGGGGCAGCCGGAGAGCGAAGTCGCGTGACAGATGCTCGTGGGCAGCGAATCGTAGTCGTACTGGATCGACAAGTACGCATCGACGAACACGGTCGACGTCGCGACGATTCCGGGCGGAAGGTACGGGCTCTGCGGAACCATCGGCCCGACGTCGATGGCGATCGGTCCCGCGACCGCGAACGCGGCGAGGTTCGTATCGTTGTAGAAGTCGATGTGATGCGCCGGCGAACCATCGGAGGACTCGTGCGCGAAAGCGTGTGTGACACCGGATGCGCCAGCGTAGTCCGTCGCGCCGTCGTAGCTCGCCAGGACCACGTTCGGCGGGATGAACGCCGGGTTCGGTGACTGACCGAACACGCCGATGACGCTCCAGGGCACGTATGCGCCGACGAACGTGCCACCGGCGTAGCCGCCGACACCGACCGGTGCCCCCGACGTGTTCTCGAATCCGATCGTGCCCGACACGTCGCAGAAGATCGAAACGCGTGCGAGACGCAACACACCCAGGTTCGGATCGAACGCGGGCAGCGTGGTCGATGCGCTGCCGCCGATCGGCACCGAGTGGATCACCGTCTGGTGGAGCACCTGTCCGGCGTGCGCCGACGCGGTGAGGGAGATGGCGAGGACGAAGGCTTGGGACAGCCGTTGCAGGTTGCGCATGGCGGGCTCCGGGTGGGAAGAGGGGCAGATTCGTTCGACGGGCGCCGCAGAGAGTGGTCGTCGCCTCCAAATCTAGCAGCGTGGCGCCGTCGTGTTACCCGCATGTACTCCGCCCAGGTCGGGGTGCGTCTGCCTTGAGGCTCCGTACGGGGCGGATCGGCCCGAAAATGCGAGCGAGGCGACGACCCTCGTCGGATCGTCGCCTCGCCAGGACCGGTGGATCGTCGGCAGTGCGTGCCGGCGACCCGAATGCGGTCCAATCCGTAGATCAGCCGCCCTTTTCGTCCGACTTCTTCCACGAGCTGCGGTAGCTGGCCGGGACGGCCTTGGCGCGCGACTCGAGGAGGTCCTGACGCAGTTCCATCTTCTTCTGACTGGCGTCCGCGTCGACCTGATCCATCTTCAGCTCGGTCTCCTGCTCGGCGACGCAACGCTCGAAGTCGGCGACGTCGACGTCGCTGTAGTCTTCGCGCTCCAGCGAGTGCACGGCCTCGGCCTTGGCGAGTTCGATGCGTGCGTCGGCGAGGTTGACGCGCTGTTCGGCCACTGCCACCTTCGAGTTCGCCATTTCGACGCGACCTTCCTCGAACTGCACTTGAGCCTGCGTCCAGGCCAGGTGCGCGCGGACGCCCTCGAGGTGTTTCATCGCGTTCTGGATGCGATCGTTGCGATCGGCACCGCTGCCGCTGCGCGCCAGTTCGAGGCGCTCCTGACCGGCGTCCACTTCGTCCTTCGCGATGCCGACGTCCTTAGCGGCGATCGAGCTGCGCTCCTTGGCGCGTTCCACTTCCCGCTTGGCCAGCGTGACCTCGTCGAGGGCTTGGGTGCGCTCGAGACGGGCCTTGTCAATGTCTTCGCGGGCCGAGGACGGAACGCTCATCAGCGTCTTGTCCGCGATCGTCGGACGCTCGCCGTACGCCTTGTACGAACCGGACTGACAGGACGCGGCGAGGAGGACAATCGGAAGAATGTAGAAGAGCTTGTGCATCGGAGGGTTGCCTGGGGGTCGTGAGGGTCGAGATCGCGCGCGTCGACACGGAACCGGTCGATTTTCGTGCAGCGTTCGATGCTCACACGGATCATAGGCAACCGACGTGCCGCTGTGGCGAGCGCGACGCATCGAGGCGCGATGCGTCCAATTCGGAGCGCGCGCGGGGGATCGACGACCGGCTGGACTTGGATCCCGCCGGCTGTCGACCCCGCCGGCTGTCAACCCCGCACGCTGTCGCGCCCGCGTCGCGCCCTCGCCCCTAGGGCGTCCAGGTCACGCTGAGGCCGTTCGTCAGATTGAAGGTGTCACTCGTGCAGAACGCCGCGGCATTGCGGAACCAGCCTTGGTAGTGACGCGTCGCGCCCGCACCCGGGATCAAGCCGCGAAGCGAGATCGGCACGTCGCCTGGGATGCCCGCGCCGTAGCGGACGAACCCCGCCGAAGAGACGTGCGTGCCCAGGCGGATGACCGTCCCCGCAACGCAGCGCAGTCCGTCGCCGAACACCGCGCCGGCGCCGCCGCTCTGCTGCGCTGTCCCCTGGAAAAACAGCGTCGAGGTCGAGGGCGGCAGCCCGCCCGCATTCAGGATGAGCGAGTCCGCGGTCACGCGTGCGATGCCCTCGCTGGTCAGCCGTCCCCCACCGGTCGCGAACGAGTGGTCGCAGCCCGCGTGCGGTTGGCCCGCGTTCCCGCACGGGCAATTCGCGCCCGTGCCGTAGCAGAACGTGGCGTGCGTCGCGGGACCGTTGCGTTGGATACGGATCTCGTCGGAGGTTTCGGTGAACAGCACGATGTCGAGGTCGCGGTCGTCGTCGACGTCGAGCAGGCCGCAACAGGCGGGGTTTGCCGTGGTCGTGAAATTGCGCAGGAACGTGAACGTGCCGCCGCCGTCGTTGCGGTAGACGATCCATTCCTGCCCGCCAAAGGACGACAGGACCCAGTCCAGGTCTCCGTCGCCGTCG
>JBBQCC010000111.1:0-12246 GCA_038318285.1 Planctomycetota bacterium
ATTGACCTGGCTCCGTACGGGGTTTCCCTACTTGCGCTTGTAGTCGGGACACCTCACCGCGTTCGGGCGCTCGGGGCGCACGCAGGCGGTGCCGTAGTCCCACTTGCACGTGTCGCAGAGGTAGCGCCCGCTCTTCACGGCGAAGAGTCGGCGCAGCGCCTCCACGATGCGGCGCGTGAACGGCATGTCGCGAGTGGGGTCTTTGACCATGAGAACGGCCTCGCCGCTCAGCGGCGAGGCCGTTCCCGATCCTAACCGACGCGCCGGCCGACAAGCAGGGCGCGCTCGAGCCTCAGCGGCCGGTCGGTGCCGACAGGATCTCGATGCGGCTCGCATCGACGCGCATCGGGCGGTCGACGGACGTCGAGGTGCGCGTCGTCGCACCGATGACACCGACTTCGGCGCCGTCGAACAGCGACAGGTCGTAGCGTCCGCTGCCGCACGTGATCTCGGCCGCGGTGCGGCCGGCCCACTGCACGTAGTAGCGGTTCGGATCGTTCACGTCGTGGCGCAGCCAACCGCGCGCCTGGAAGCGGCCCCACAAGGGATCCTGCGAGAGAGCGGCTTCCTCGAGCTGCGCCTGCGCATCGGCGAGCATCTTCTGACGCTGCACTTCCTGCAGCGCCGCGTCGCTCTTGAGGCGCTCGATCTCTTGGTGGTAGGTGATCTGCTCGAGACGCAGCTTCGCCGTGCTCGCGCTCGCGCCGGTCGGATTCTGGTCGAGGTAGCGCTGGAAGCCGGCACGCACCGACTTCCAATCCGGACTCGACGCGACCTTCGCCGCTTCGTACGCGCGCTCGGCGGCGTCCCACGAACCCTGCGCCGGCGCGGCGTCGGGCTTCACGGCCGCGGCGCCCGGCTCGGCGATCGTCGCGCCCGCGCCGGATGCAGCCGGCGCGCCCGTCTGCAGGTCGAACAGCGCGACGCCGGTCATCGACTTCTTCACCGCGTCCATCCACGCCGTGCGCGTGTCCGTGCCGCTCGCGACCGCACTGGTGTCGCCGGCGGCGATCCAGGCGCGCACGCCCGGCGGCGTGACGATCTGCACCCAGTCTTCCTTGAGCGACTTCGTCGGTTGGTTGCGCGCCAGCACGCGCACGCGATCGCCTTCGTGCAAGCGCTGCTCGAGCGGGAAGCTGTCGACGGACGACGACGGCTTCGGACGGATCAACACGCCGTCACCGGTCACTTCCGCGATGCCCGTCTGCGCCGTCGGGCGCAGGAACTGTCCGTAGACCCAGGCTTGGAACCCCTGCGGCGCTTCGACCGACAACCAGGCCGAGGTCGAACCGTGCACGGCGAGCAGCGTGCCCGCCGGGATCTCGCCGACGACGACACCCTTCTTGTCGGCGAGGTTGTAGACCTTCGCCGCGACCGTCGTGCGCGCGTAGCTCTCCGGCTTCGACTCCTGCGCGAAGAGTGATGTCGCCACGAGCGGCGATGCGTGCACGCTCGCGAGCGGTGCCAGCGCGAAGAGTCCGAGTGCGATCGAGAGGCGATGCGGGTGCGGCTGCGTGGGCGTCATGATGCGATGGTGAGGATGCAGGAGAGCGGAATGAGTTCGGGGCGTGCGGCGCGGCGGATCGTGCGGCCGGACGCAACGCGGCGTCCGAACGGCTCCGCGCGCGCGCGGCGATCGACCTGTCGGACTCTAGCCATCGCGGAAACGCGGATCCACAGCGGCGCAGCGAGCTTCCGGCGTGGCATCCGGCGGGCGGATGCGGCACGATCCCGATCCATGCGCGCGACTCCTCCGTCGGCCCCGGCCGCGTGGCCGGAAGCTCCGGCTTCCGGGCTCGGTTTCCCGTACATGATCTGGGCCCGCACGCGCTCCGGCGCGACGCGCTTTCCGCTGACGCAATCGGGCATGCCGCCGGCCGACCCGGCGCCGCTCGGACCCGCGCCGGAGGTCGAGGTCGGACATGCGGGACCGGTCTTGGCCGAGGTGGAAGCCCAGATCGCTCGCCGCTTCGGCGTGTCCCCTGATCGGGTCGTCGCGACGGTCGGGGCCTCGGGCGGCCTCTTCGCCTGCGCCTGGGCCTGGTTCGGACCGGGCGCGCGCGTGGTCGCCGACGCGCCCTCGTACGAGCCGTTCCGCGCGCTGCCGCAGCGCCTCGGCGCCGACCTGCGCGTGATCGAGCGGCGGCTGGAGGACGGCTGGCAGATCGATCCGGCGGACATTCGCCGCCTGCTCGGCACGGGCACGGGCCGCGGGCACGTATTCCTGGCGAACCCGCACAACCCGAGCGGCGCGCAGCTCGGCCTGCAACGCGTGCAAGCGATCGCGCGCGAGGCCGAGCGCGCCGGCGGGTTGCTGGTGTCGTGCGACATCTACGGCGAGTACGAGCCCGACGCCGCGCGCGTCGACGCGTTCCGAGCCGCGCCGAACGCCGTGTCGATCGGTTCGCTGACGAAGGCCTACGGACTCGGATCCTTGCGGATCGGCTGGGCCATTCTGGGCGAAGGCGTCGCGAGCGAAGTGCACGCGCTGCGCGACGCGACGTACCTGGCGTGGGTCGACGCACCGGTCGCGTCGCTGCGGATCGGGCTGCGCGCGCTCGACCGCTTGCCGCAGTTCCTCGCCGCGTACCAACACATCGTCGAGACGACGCGTCCGACGTGGGCGCGGTGGCTGACGAACACGGAAGGCGTGCACGCGACGGTTCCGGACCACGGCATCATCGCCTTCGCACGGATCGAGGGCGCGCCGGACACGTTCGCGCTGGCCGAATACCTCGCGCGCGAGCACGACGTCGGCGTCGTGCCGGGCGAGTTCTTCGGCATGGCCGGCCACGTGCGCGTCGGTTGCGCATTGCCGCCCGCCGAACTGGCCGAGGGGCTAGCTCGGCTCGCCCAGGGCATCGCCGCGTGGCGTGCGCGGCGATGATGAGCTAGGTTCCCGCCCTCTCTCCGGCCCTCTCGATGCGCACGTACCTCCGCTCGAAGATTCACAAGGCGCGCGTGACGGCGGCCGACCTGAACTACATCGGCTCCATCACGATCGATTTGGAGCTGATGGAGCGCGCCGACATCGCCGAGTGGGAGAAGGTGCTGGTCGTCGACAACACGAACGGCAGTCGGCTGGAGACGTACGTGATCGAGGGCGCACGCGGCAGCGGCACGATCCAGATGAACGGCGCCGCTGCGCACCTGATCCGCACGGGCGACGAGGTCATCATCATGACCTTCGAGACCACCGACAGTCCGAAGCCGCCCCGCCAGATCCTCGTGGATCCGAAGAACCGCTTCGTGCGGGAGCTGTGAGCGCGGAACTCCCCCGCCTCGTCGTGTTCGCGGACGACTGGGGCCGGCACCCGTCGAGCGCGCAGCATTTGGTGCGCGAGTTGTTGCCACGTTGGAAGGTCGATTGGATCAACACGGTCGGGACGCGCCGGCCGAGTCTGTCGATCGCGGACGCGAAGAAGGTTGTGAGCAAGCTCGCGAGCTGGATGCGGCCGGCCGACGACTCGACCAAGCAGCCCGAGGTGTTGCCCGCGAATCTGACGGTGCATTCGCCGATGCACTGGCCCGGTTTCGGCGCGGGCTGGGAGCGCGGACTGAACGCGCGCCTCTTCGATCGCGCGTTGCGACCGTTGCTCGAGCGCGCGGACGCCGTCGTCGCGACCGCACCGATCGTCGCGGACTTGGCAGCACGCGTGCCCAGCGCGCACTGGGTGTACTACTGCGTCGATGACCTCTCCGAGTGGCCCGGTCTGGATGCCGCTGCGTTGCGCGCGCTCGAAATCGACTTCGTGGCGCGCGCCAACCGGATCGTCGCGGTCTCCGAACACCTGCGCACACGTTTGAAGGCGATGGGCCGCGAAAGCGAGCTCTTGACGCACGGTTTCGATCCCGCGCACTGGCGTTCGCTGCCGACGCGCGCCGACACCAGCGAGCGCGAACAGCCCGTCGCCGTGTTCTGGGGCGCGATCGATCGACGCTTGGACGTCGGCATCGTCGAGAAGCTCGCCGAGCTGTGCGACCTGCGCCTGGTGGGCCCCGAGCAAGACCCCGATCCGCGCGTGACGTCGAATCCGCGTGTGCACAGGCCCGGGTCCGTCCCCTACTCAGAGTTGCCTCGGATCGCGAGCGAAGCCGACGTGCTGGTCATGCCCTACGCCGACCTGCCCGTGACGCGCGCGATGCAGCCGCTCAAGCTGAAGGAGTACCTCGCGACCGGCCTGCCCGTGGTCGCGACGTCGTTGCCCGCGAACATGGAGTGGGCCGACGCTTTGGACCTGATGGACGACCCCCACGCGTTCGCAACGCGCGTGCTGGAACGCGCCGCCGCCGCGCTGCCCGCGTCACAAGCTCGCGCCCGCGAACGCCTGCGCGACGAGAGTTGGTCCGCGAAAGCCCAGCAGTTCGAGGCCTGGTTGCGCCGATCGGAATCCCCGCGATGAGTTCCGATCGAGTCACCGTGATGCACGGCCGCATCGTCAGCGGCCGCGGCGGCGGGCCCGAGAAGACGATTCTGAATTCACCGCGTTTCCTGGCCAAAACGCGCTGGCGCGAGATGGCGCTGTACCTGCACGCACCCGGCGACGAAGGCATTCACGAGCTCGCCGCGCAAGCCCGCACGCTCGACTGTCCGTTCTTCGCGATCCCGGAACGCCTCCCCATCGACTTGGCGGTGCTGAAGCAGATCGCCGAACTGTGCGCACGCGAGAACGTGCGCATCTGGCACGGTCACGACTACAAGTCGAACCTGTACGGCCTGCTGCTGCGCCCGCTGTGCAACTTTCGCCTCGTGACGACGGTGCACGGCTGGGTGCAGAAGACGAGCAAGACGCCGCTGTACTGGGCCGTCGATCGCTGGTCGTTGAAGCGGTACGAGCGCGTCGTCGCGGTGTCGCAGGACTTGTACGAGTCGTGCGCGGAGCTGGGCGTCGCGCCTGAACGGCTATCCCTGATCGAAAACGGGATCGACATCGAAGCGTGGAAGCGCCGCGGGCCCGCGCGCGATTCGATGCTGCGCGCAGGAGTTCCGCCGGGACGGTTGGTGGTCGGCGCAGTCGGACGCCTGTCCGACGAGAAAGGCTTCGACCTGTTGATCGAGGCGGTGAATCGCGCGGTGTCACGCGGCGCCGACATCGAGCTGTGGATCGCAGGCGAGGGATCCGCGCGCGCTCAACTCGACGCCTTGGCCGCGCGTTCAGCCGGCCGAGTGCGGATGCTCGGCTTCCGCCCCGACGTGCGCGAGCTGATGGAAGCGTTCGACGTGTTCGCGCTGTCGTCGCTGCGCGAAGGCCTGCCCAACGTGGTGCTGGAAGCGATGGCGTGCGAGGTCCCGCTGCTCGCCACACGCTGCGGCGGAGTCGAAGCGGTCGTGCACGATCAAGTGGAAGCGCTGCTGGTGCGAAGCGGGTCGAGCGACGAACTCAGCGAGGGCCTAGTTCGCCTCGCCGCCGACGCCGTGCTGCGCAATCGACTCGCCCACGCCGGCCGCGAGCGCGTGGAGCGCGAGTTCTCGTTCGCTCGACGGTTGAGCCGTTTCGCCCATCTTTACGAGGACATTATCAAGGGCTGACGTCTTGGCCGCTCAGCCGCGAGCGCCGCTTGGCGCGCTCGTCGGCTGCTTCGGCTGTTTAGCCGCCTCGACCACCCCCGGAATCTAGGACACCAGATGTTGCAGCCAGCTCCAGAAACGACAAGAACTCCCCCGATGGCATGTGCGTCTGAATCTCCACTGATTCCGCGGCTCTGGACACGGCCAAGTACAGCATTGATAGAGCGCGCCGCTTGTGATGGACTGACATACGCGGATCAGTCGCCGGGAACCCAGCGACTATCACCATGTCGAACTGAAGTCCTGCCACACATTCAGCCGGCGCCAGGACAACGCTCCGCTTCCGATACCTCAGGACATCGATATCGTCCCTGCCTGCGATCACCGTGATCGGAACATCCTCTGCCTCGAGGCTCACCCGGTAATCATCAAGGCTCGATGAATCCAGTAGCACTACAGCAATGCGCTTGGGGTGCTTGGTCTCGGCGAATGACAACTTGGCCGATCTTGAAACCGCCTGCCGCTCAGACGCTGCATCCATGTGACGGTGTAGCTGCGGAATAGCACCATTAGGTGCCGAGGAAGTGAGCGCATCGGCATCCAACAACCAATCATCTCCCAGGCCCAGGGTCGGATAGGAGCGCTGGATGAACTGCACGAATGCCAAAATCTCCGGGGAGAAGCGGTGGACACGGTTGAGGTCAACGGAGTCCACAGTTCCAAGGCCGCGCTCAGCGACTCCGCTCTCGCCTAAGGCCACGCTCTCCACTGGGAAGTCGGAGTAGACCTCCGAGGGTGACTGACGCGGGTCCAGTGCCATGAACAGGCGAGGAAACCGTGTTGCGTCGCGCGTCAGGTAGTTGAGAATCTGCCGCTCGGCCTCGCTGAACAAGTGCAGCTCGTCCACCAGAACGAGGTCGTAACCGTCACGGAGCCTCCTTTGATCCCACGTAAATGTTTCAAGGAAACTTAGAAGGTCGCTCATCAATTGATCGACCGTGAGCAACCCCTCACTACGCAATTCAGCGACATAGTCAGAGTATGCTCGCAGCACGAAGCGCCGCTCTGACTCGTTGACCAGGGGCATCATCCACTGGGCTCGCTGAAGCGATAGGTAACGGGCCTCAGCGGTCACTCCAGGCAAGATGCGAGACGCAGCGATCACAGAAGAAACCTCGTGAATCAAGTCCCAGAGCAGCGAATTCCAGACCGGGCTGCCCCTCTCAGACATTACCCGCCGACGAAAGTCCTCACTTACACCGCCCACGTACGCGAGCCAATCACCCTGCCTAAGACGCCACAGAACATCATCCAGTCGGCGCAGCTGCTCGCGCCTCCCACTGTGAGAATCAGTACCTAACATTCTTGGGTGGTGCGCGAACGAAGCGCTGGGCAGAAGGTCGTGCGCAATGTCGAACAGAGGGAACACCGTGATCTCCCCGAGGTCGCCGGACTCATCGAGCTGACGCAACATCTGATCGGCCTGTTCCGCCATTGCCCATGAATGGGTGGCGAAGAGGACTCGGATAGACTTATCCAGTTTGCGTGCTTCGTAGACCTCACGTAGCGCCTTCAGAGCTAAGGCCAAGGTCTTGCCTGTGCCCGCTGGGCCCCGAAGCTTGACTGCGTGATCTGTCGGGTGCTCAACAAAGCGTGTTTGACCTTCAGTCAACTCCTGCAGCCACCCTGAGTATGTGAGGTGTCCGATTACGGCACCGAACGTAGCCTTGCGTAGGTCTATGGCGCCATCCAAGGCGATGTAACGCTGCGGCTCCGGTCTAGCGGCGAACAGATCTTGAGCACGTGTTAGGGACTGATCCCACCCTGCAACGGCCAGGTCAAATCCTTGGCCTGGTGGCGCAAACTGCTCCAGCAACACTGAGCTCGCCTGATCGGTAAGCCGCCAAAAGCAAATGTCCTTCGTCCCGAAGGGGTTGGTTTGCGCTACCCAGCGAATTGCTCCTAACGGCCGTGCGCAAGCAAAAAATGCAAGCAGACTCCCACTGTGGTAGACCGACCATTCGAAGGGTAGGCGCAACGGGGGAGCCTGCGATGATAGCGCCGCGCGGTGAGCGCGCCTTAGCGCGTCGCGGGCAGTCTCGGGGGGGAGCGACTCCAGCGACACCCCGTCGTCGTCGAGAATCACAATTCGAGACTCGGCACTGCTCGTGCCTCGACGAACGAAGTGTGTTCCATGCCCGGTGCGCACGGCGACAACTTGCGATTCAACTGGGAGCTCGGCGGCGTTGGCCGAGAGCCACTCAACTCCCGATGAGTGCTGAAGTGCGGCTCCCAGGGATTCGGTCGTGAATACGAGCCTACTCATGCACGTGGTCCATCAAGGAGAGAACTCGCACCAAGGGCCTCTCTGACGCCTTGTGCACTCATTAGACGTCGTTCCTCGTACTCCGCGGGCAGACCAATGTCCGCAAAAAGATGGGCCAGCTGCTGAGTGAGTCGGTACACGAAGGGGGATCGTAGACGAGCGACGCGCCTAGCTACCACGTTTTTCTGAGCGAGGTGCTTCGGTTGCAGCGCGATCGAATCCGCGCGCAGCTCGCGAACCAGACGAAGGTAGGCCACATGACCCTCCGAGCAGTCACGATCGATGCAGCTCAAGTAGAACGCGTCACCCGGGAGCTCGCGAACCTTGCGACATAGGTCGTCCAGGACGACCTTTGGATCGGGGCTTTGCATTCCATTTGCGACGCGCAACTCTGCCAACTGCTTTGCCAAGTCATAGAGCGTCGGTTGTTCCGCCTTCTGAAGTAATCCGCGGTACGCCGTGACTAAACGGAGCATACTCGACCGCTCGGCATCACCCACGCGAAGGCGGCTGATAATCGCCTCGGCCGAATTCCCACGAATGAGGTCGTCGATAGACTGGTCGGATAGCGCTTCGGGGAAATCCGGCAGGTTGGCGCGTTGGAGCGCCCGGATCCTGTCGCGTGCGGGCATTAGGAACTTGCTCGACGCATATTTATCAATATCCCTCGGAAGCGCCACCACCCGCCAGTAGTCTGCAAGGGCGAGAACCGGAACGTACGACACAATTCCGGCGTTCTTGACTTGCACAATGTCGCAATCCGCAGTGACCACAATGCCGTAGGATTCCCAAGGGTGACTCTGCACTTCGAACCGCAACACGTCGCCCTGCCGAACCCTCTCAGCGACGCTGTCGATGGGGTCTGTCTCGCCGGACCAGGTTCCAACTGTAGAATGAGTCGGCATCCGTTACATTACTTCGGCAGCTAGGGTAGGTATGGAAGTCAGGCTGAGAGTGCGCCTAACGCTCAGCATCGGCGGCGGCGGGGAGCGCCGTCCGCTGCATGCTGTTGTTAGCCTCTTTTGAGTTCTTTCGGTAGAAACGCATCGATCTCGTTATCTGAGAAAGTCATCTCATCTTGCTCTTGCAACGCCTTCTGAGCCCTTCTGTAGGCAGCAAAGTTCGTGCTTGGCGCCCCACTGTAGGCATCATGGAGGTCTGCCAACAGCACATCGCGTCGAGCGCTGACCTTCTCAAGCGACTCCCTCCCGATTCGCAAGTCGGTGATCAAGGCAAGGTACTTCTCGCGGATCAGCCAAAGGTCAGCCGCAGCTTGGCGGTGCTTCTGCGCAAGTGCTCCAAGATCGTAGTTCTTCGTGTAGGCGTTGAGTACGAGCAAAGCAGTAGACACGACTACGCCGACGGTCGCGCCCACCGGTCCGGCACCAAGTATGGCCGCCAGAAACCCGGCCGTGGTAATGGACGAAAGTATGATCTGCCAGAGTTTGATTGAAGAAAGGCGCGCGAGAACAAGGTCGGCACACTTCTCGTGGGTCTTATGAGAGTAGACCACCCGGCCATAGCACTCGCGCGCCTGTGCCTCGAGTAGTACGCGAGGGTCCATAGACGAATCAGTCGGGGAATGCTGTGCCAAAAATCTCTCTCCATTTCTGCTTTGCTGACCACTCCTGTTTCGGATCTGCAGTTTCGTGTTTGATGGCCTCGAGGGCAATATTGTGGCAGCGCGTTGCCTTGTACTGAAACTGGCCTTTGGCAGCGTAGACCCACTGGCCGCTTCCTGGCGCTTTCCAGTACTCTTGGGTTTGATCCTGCGCTGCCATGAACGCAAAGAAATCGCAGCACATCAAGTCATAATAGAAGTACGACTTGTCTCTATGCGCCCATTCGATGATGAACTGATATGCGAGGGTGTCAACAAGAAGGCCACCGATTGGAACGCTCCATTCGCGCTTCCATGATCGCATCATCCGGCACAGCTGAATCAGATTCCCGTTGCAGGAGACGTTCCTTTCGCGAATAGCCTGAATCTCTGGTCTGGGGTTGGTCGACCGCCATTTTCCACCATCGCTGGAATCAGGGAAAGTGTAGCTTCCAGCATCGTTGTTGAAGACGGGAACGACTTGGAATGTAATCCCATCCTTGAAGCTGACCTCCACGACTTGGCCATCAGCGCCGATACTCGACGTAGAGTACGTCTTCTGCATTGACGTTCGTACGGCCTGCAGCAACGCTGACTGTCCATTTCCAGAGTAGCCATCGTACTGGCGATAGAGTGACGACGGGAGTTCAAAAACCATGTCGAGGTCGCTGAAACTCTCTATAGCGGTGTTCCGGCCATATGAGCCGACGTAGAGGCTATGAGATGTATCCGAGGTCGTGTTCCAGAAGTCCGTGTTCAAGCGCTTGGTGATGGCCTTGTAGCGAGTCGAGATGGTCCCACCGTCCTGAACCTGGATGCTTCCGCAGAAGGCGCTGAACCAATCGGCTAATCCCATTGTGGTCTCCAGAGGGCTAACGCGTTTTCGGCAGACCTGCACAATACCCGCGAAAGCGGTGAGGCAGTCTGCCCAATGTGGCCTCGGATGCACGGGGCCAGCGTCGCAACCTGCTCGGCGTGACGGAGATAGCACTCGACGCGCCCCAGCCCGCTCCCCACGGTAGGCAGGTCCGCCTAACGCGCGGACTCACTCCGCCGTCTCGTATCGAGGACCGGAGACCGACTCGACACGTCTCGCGCCCCATCACCCTCCCCCCTCGAACAGCCGATCCGCCGGCGACCGCACCCCAGCCGGTCCGCGGTTGAGCACGTGCGTATAGATCATCGTCGTCGCGACGTCCTTGCGCCCCAGCAGTTCCTGCACCGTGCGGATGTCGCTGCCGTCTTCGAGCAAGTGCGTCGCGAACGAGTGGCGGAACGTGTGGCACGTCGCGCGTTTGGGAATCCCCGACGCGAGGACGGCGCGGCGCACCGCGTGCTGGACGACGGTCTCGTGCATGTGCTGGCGCCGCTTCTGGCCCGACGAGCGTTCGACGTAGTGCCGCGTGGCGGGGAAGACCCACTGCCAGGCCCACTCGCGGCACGACACCCGGGTGCGTGCTCCACAGTGCGACAGGCAACTCGACCCAGCGGGCGTCGCGAGCCCCCTCGCGTCCGTGCTGCATCCCACCGTTCTCCAGACCAACGCCGGGTTCAAGCGGCGCGAAGGCGGATCCTTTGGTCGCGCATCTGTTCTCGTCGCGAGGAAGGATTGGACTGGGTACGTGGTCGACTTCGCCCGCCCGAATCGGGGCGACCCACCGCGGCGCCCGACGGCTAGCGAGGAGTCCATCGCGCACCACCGTACCTCGCTCCCACTTACGTCCGGACGCGTGCACCTGGCCCGGCAGACACGAACTCGTCCACGACGACGACCTCGAGGCGCGCCGCGGGAGTGGCTGCGCTGCGAGCACGAGCACCATCGCTGAGGTGCACGATCATTCCTACGCACCCTGCGTGTCAAGCACTCCGAGCACAGATCGCCGCGGCAATTCCTCCATTCCCACGTACGAGGCAGTCAGGATCTGCTGACTCCTCCATGCGCCCGCCCCTCTCGCGCCTCCGGCAGGTGCGGTGCCAGGAACGACTGCTCTAGAGGCTTCGAAGTCGTTCCTGGCACAGTACCTCTCGCGGCGATCGAGGCCTCGCCGCGCGGATTCAACGTCCACGCCGCGCTCGTGCGCGATCCGCGCGGCGGGTTCACGACGACGGCGCTCCTGCGCCTCTCCCCCGTCGTGCCGTTCGCGCTCGTCGCGTACGCGGGGTCTGAGCTCGCGGCGTTCGATCCCGATGCGGGGCCGGCGAGCGTGATCAAGATCGCGCTCGCCATCGCGGCGACCGTTGTTCTGTTCCTGTGGATCGGATTCGCGGCGGGCGTTGCGGCGGAGGCTCGACGTGCCGGTGAGCTGAACTGCGAGCGGCGCTGGCGGGCGGAGTGACGGTCATCGCAGGGCAGCCCCAACGCATCCGTCGAGTGGCGTGGCTCGACGGGCGGCTCAGCGAGAAAAGTCATCCCGGTCCTCGCTCCGCGATGAAGTAGAGGCGTTTGGGATCCTGGGGCCCCGTCCCGATTTCGCGCACGAGGCCCCGACCCACCATGCGGGCGAGGCGTGTGCGCGTGGCGCGCGGTGTGAGGCCGATCGCCGCAGCGATCTTGCTCGTGGAATGACCACTGTCGCCGGCCAAGCTCTCGAGGATCGCCTGGTCGATCTCGTCCAGCACGGGACGGCTCACGCGCCCGGTCGCAATCGTGACCCGAAAGCGCGTGGCAAGCTCTTCGAAGACCGGTGGGTTGAGCCCGGCCTCGCGGCAAGCTGCGCTCATGCGCTGCACGCCGCTGCCCCACTGCTCGATCAGACCGAGGGCATGGAATACCCGACCGATCGCGCGGTTGCGCAACTTCGAGACGCCGCG
>JBBQCC010000112.1:0-12158 GCA_038318285.1 Planctomycetota bacterium
CACCCTCGCGGCGACCGCGGCGGCGCCGACCACCGCGCGAACCGCGGCGGCGGCGCTTGGGCGCGGCGGTATCGCCCTCGGCCGTCGTCGCAGGCTCTTCGTCCTCGGCGGACGGAGCGGACGTGGTCACGTCCTCCTCGCCCTCGAACGGATCCGAGGCATCTGCAGACGAGGAATCGTGCGCGCCGTCAGCATCGCCGTCGGGCGTGTGCCGCGCACCGCGCGCTGGGGAGTCCGCGTCGGGTGCATGCGCATCCGAAGCCGAGTCGTCCGCGGTCTGCGGCGTCTCGTGCGGGAACTCGGAACTGGGAAGGAAAGGATCGAACGCGTCCGGCGCGCCGTGCGCTCCGGAATGGATCTCAGTCATGGAAAGAGGGGTCGCGCTCGGGGACCGCGCTGCGCTGGATGCGGTCTCCGGGTCTCGCTGCCGCGTCGGATCTCGGAGCCGCGTGGCGGATCGGAGTCGGCGAGGTTGGGCGAGGAGAGACGCGCAGGGCGCGCGAGTCGGCGACACGCGCGAACGCGAGTCGGGGCCTTGGTCCTGGGCGCGGGGTAGGCCCGCGCAGCAGGCGCGGGACGGTCGCGTAGGGTGGGTTCGTAAAGAGGAGCCGACTGCGGACGTCCAGTCCTCGAGGGAGCGGAGTTCGCGGGGCTCGCCTCCCAGGCGACCTGCGCCTAGGTGGTGGATCTCGTTCCGGCGGCCGCACAGGCCGCGGGGCGCGAGCGGACATCCCCTCGCGCGGATCGCATCGTCGCGGATTCCCAGGCGAGAGTCGATGCGGAAGACGGGAATCCACGCGGAATGCGCACGGACTCGGACCCGGCCTGCGACCCACCCCGGATGCGGGGCGGGGCGCGATCCTCAGGGCTTGCGGGGGTCGACCCGACCGATGAGGCGCGAACGCCCGTTCGGAGCAGGACGGATCTCGAGCGCGTCCACGCGGACGCGCATCCCCTCCTCGGTCAGGAAGGTGACGCGATCGCCCTCGCGGGCGAGCACTCGGCCAGTGAGCGAACCGCCGGGCAGCATGACCTCGACGCGCGGGAGACCGGCCGTGGCCGGAGTCCCCAGCGGCAGCGGTTGACCCTGCTCGCCGACGATCTGGACGAGGTGGCGGACCTCGGCGATGTCGAACGCGAGCCGGCCGAGCTTCACGTCGAGCCAGATGCGCGATTCACCGACCGCATTCAGGCGGCCTTCGACGAACTCGCCGTTCACCAACTCGGCGCGGACGAGGCCGACGTTCAGCGTGCGCAGGCGCGTCGGCCCGCGGATCGCATCGACCGGGATGGTCGTGTCGAGCCACATGCCGGCCCAGTCCATCTCAGTCGCGTGGCGACCGCCACCCGGGCCCGGCTCGCCCGTGGGCAGCTCGGGATCACGCTGCGCCACGTCCGGGCTGCGGAGGAGTCCGGTCTCGCCGGCCATCGCCGTCGGATCCATGGGAGTCGGGTTCGTCGCCGACGGTGCCTCCGTTCCGGCCGTCGGGTTCGGCTCCGGAATCCCCGTGGGGACGCTGGTCACCGCGACGAGGGGCTCGGAATCGGCCGTCGTCTCGGAGACGGGATCTTCGTCGATCGGCTGTGCAGCGCTGTCGGCGGGATCTGGCGACGCGACGACGGGCTGAGGCGTCGTGTTCGGTTGTTTCGCGGGCTTGCGCGGCGTGCGCGGGTTCGGCGCCGGCTCGACCGGCGTCGTACCGGTCCCCGTCGTCGCGACCTGATGGTTCGTGAGGAAGCGCGGCGAGTACTTCTGCCAGCCGTACCAGCCGGCCACGGCGACGCCGCAGCACAGGGCGGCACCGACCAGGAGGCGCGTGGCTCCGCTGCGCGCGGGCGCACCTTCCGCGCCGTCCTCGAGTTGGAACTCGTCGTCGCCCTCGGCGGCGGAACCGTCTGCGGGTAGGTCGTAGCCGGCTTCGCCCGAGGCGTCCACGTCGCTCGCGACGGCCGTCGCGGTCGTTCCAGCGTCGTCGTCCTGGGCGTATTCGTCCTGGGCGTATGCGTCTTGCGCGTAGGTCGCGTCGCCGTGCCCGTGTGCCTGCGAGCCGCCGTGCGTGCCCTGCTCGATGTCGAACAGCCACGACTCGGTCGTGCCGCCCGTGTTCCCGGCTTCGCTGCCGCCGCGCAGATCGGGCTCGAGGCCGAGGAAGTCCGTGGCGCCCAGACCCGGCTGCCAGCCGGAGTCGGCGGCCTGCGGCGAGTGCGCCTCGCGGGCTCCGACGGCCGGGCGATTGCGCGCCTGGCCACTCGCAGCATCGAGGTGGGATCCCGACGGCCTGCCGTCGGGTTCCTGGGCTTCGTAGGGTCGGTGCTCCGCCATCTCGAACTCGCTCTGGGTGCGCAGGGACTGATCCGTCGAGGGATCGTGCGCCCGGCGACTATCGGCGCGAACCCGGTTCGGGCCGTAGCAGTTCCGTCGCGCTCCCCTCTTTGAACGCCGAGGAGCCAGGCCCCTTGTCGGAAGCCTGACTCCTCGCGATGCGAACACCGGTCCCTCCCGCCGAGCGCCGACCCCGGAGAGGTCGCGCGGCGGAACGGGTCCCGTGCCGTGCTCGACGGGCCGCGCGACGGCGGCCCGATCGGTCACTTCAGCTTCTCCCAGTACTCCGCGGGCATGTCGTGCGCGATCTTGAGCGCGCCGTTCGAGCCGCCGTAGACGGGCTCCTCGATGCGCATGACCTTGCCCGCGCCGAGGCGTTCCTTCATCTCGTTTTCGATCGCCGTGTCGAGGCCCTTGATCATGCTGCCGCCGCCGGCGAGCAGGACGCGGTTCTTCAGACGGACCTGGAACTCGGGGTCGAACGTCGCGATCAGGTTCGCGAGGCCGTCGACCATGTGCGGAACGATCGAACGGCAGGCCGTCCGAACTTCTTCCGTGATGTCGAACGGCGTCGGCTTGCCGTTGACCGGCAGGTCGACGACGACGGACGGCATCGTGTCGGAGATGTTGGAGTGCTTCTCCTTGATCTCCTTGACCATCTGCGTCGTGAACTGCGCCTGCGGGTAGCGCTTGCGAATCAGCTCGGCGAGACGGTTGTCGACGAAGTCGCCGGCGTACGTGTTCGTCAGTTGGTCGGACTCTTCCGGCATCGTGCCGTGCATACGGCACAAGTCCGTGGTGCCGGCGCCGATGTCGATCACGAGCACGTCGTCGAGCATGTCGAGGCCGTAAGCGACCGAGAACGGTTCCGAGCACAGCATCACGCTGTCCACGGACTCGCGCGCGGCCTTGATGATCGCGTCCTTGTGGTGGATCGCGGCTTCGGCCGGGACGCCGATCACGGCGTACACGAGCTCGTCACTGCGGGGCTTGGACTGGCGGATGATCTCGCGGATCAGGTCCGCGGCCGCCTTCATGTTGCCCTCGACGTCGTTCGTCTGCTCGTTGCTCGTCGCCTTCAGGACGCCCGACGCGAGCGGGCGGTAGAAGCGGCACGAAAGGCGGTGCTGCAGGGCTTCTTCGCCGAACAGGACGTCCTTGCCGAGCAACTTGCGCGCGACGACGTCCTTCGGGTATCCGACGTGCGAGCTGATCGTCACGCGTTGGCCGTTGCTGGCCGCGATCGACGTACGCGAGGTACCGAGGTCGACGCCGAGGTACAGCACGCCGCCGTCCTTCTTGGTCGTCGCGTTCGCTCCCGACGTCTTGGTGGCGGCGTTGCCGCCGCTCGTTTCGCCGATGTCGGCGGTGCTGTTCTTGGTCATCGTTCTCTCCGGGTCGTTTCTCTCGTTGGCTTGCCTAGGCTCCCAACCCGTGGCGGCGCAAGTCGCTGCCACAGGGGACTCTCGTTCGGATCACGCTGCGGCCACTGCCTGCGGCACGTCCGTTTTCTTCTGGAAGGCAAGGTTCTGCTCGAAGATGGTCGACATCATCGCCTTCTTCGCCTGCGCGCTCGGGTCGTCGCCGCGCAATCCCTGCACCGTCTTGAAGATCGACGCCACACCGGGGTCGATCATCTTCATCGCCATCACGCGGGCGAGTTCTTCCTCGGTCACGCCGATGACGCTCGTCAACTTCGTGATGCGTCGCTCGAGCGTCTCGACTTGGCGTGCGTGCTCGCGCATCTGCGCGGCGACGGCCTTGCGGCGCTCTTCGTAGAGCTCGGCCACGGCCAGCTCGATGATCTGTGCTTCCAGCGACTCGATGTCGGGCGTGCGCGTGACGCTGGAGAAGATCCGCTGGATCTTGTCGACGAGTTCGGCGCGCTGCAGGCCTCCGGCGTCGCCGGCCTCTTCCTCGAGCGTCTCCTGATCGACGCGGAACGACTTCGCCGCCGCCGCCAGATCGCTGCGCAGGGACTCGATCTCGCTCTCGGCTTCGCGCCACATGACGTAGCGCCCGCCGCCGCTCTGCGTGGCAAGGTGCAGCGCGCGACCAGCGCTCTCGACCAAACCCTCGAACGACGAATTCGTCTCGGCGAGCAGGTTGTGCGAGGCACCCAGCGAGAAGACCAGCGGATCGCCGGCCGCCGAAGTGTGCTCCAGAGCGCGACCGGCCTCGATCAGGATCGCGCCGAGTTGCCCCATGCGATCCGTGGTCGCGTTCGGGAACACAGCCATGATCCGGTCGCCGGACTGCACGGCCATGCCGATGAAACCGTGCTCGCGTGCGACGCGCTTCAGCAGGTCGTAGGCCTTGCCCATCGACGCGGACTTGGCCTCCCAGCCATCGCGTGCCGCGACCGCGTCGAGACCGTCGACGGCGATCATGAGGCAGCACAGCGGGTAGCGCTGCGAGCGCGCGCGATGGAACTCCACGCGGATCACCCCCAGCATCTGGGTGATCGAGAGGCGCGGGGCCTGCCGCGCGGCAGTTCCGTTTTTTTCCGACGTCATCGGGATGGTTCTGACCGTGCGGGCACTCGGAGACGAGCTTCCGCGAAGAACCTGTCGAGACTCGATCGCACGGATCTTGAGTCGCGGCGTGGAAAGGCTCCCGGGATACGAATAGAGCGGGCCGCCCCGGTGTTTCGCCGGAGCGGCCCGCTCGTTCGATCGGTCGCGATCACTCGCCTTCGGGCTGGGTCTCGACCGGGTTCAACAGTGCTTCCATCTGCTCCTTGAGGCCGACGCGGCGACGGGAGAGTTCCTGCTGGAGCAGGACCTCTTGGTCCTCGCGGTTGTGCACGATCGTCGGCGTCACGAACACGATCAAGCTGCGACGCTCGCGCGTGTTGGCATCGTGGCTGAACAGGAAGCCCAGCACCGGGATGTCACCCAGGAACGGGATCTTGCTGTGCACCTTGACGTCGGTGTCGCTCGTGAGCCCGCCGATCACCGCGGTCTGACCCGCGTCGAGCATCATCGTCGTCACGATCGTGGACGAGCGCGTGCGCGGCAGCGCGATCGAGCCTTCGAGACCCGACGCACCGATCGTGAAGATGTCGAAGCCGGCTGGCGCGATCGCCGAGTTGGACGACGTGCCCGAAAGGCTCGTCTCCTTCGGGATGACTTCCATCATGATCCGGTCCGTACCAGGCACGACGTTCGGACGGATGAGCAGTTGGAAGCCGATCTCGACCGGCGAACCGCCGGCTTCACCGATCGTCAGCTGCAGACCGCCGGCCTGGCCCTGCTCGGACTTGGCCTCCGCGTAACGGATCGTCTCGCCGACGAAGATCGTCGCCTCGTTGCCGTCCAGCGCGATGATCTTCGGCGCTTGGATGACCTCGGTGGACGAGTCGCGCTGCAGGAGGCGCAGCGTCCCCTGGAAGCGTTGGAACGAGAGCGATCCGAAGATCGTGTCCGGGATGAACGTCGCGCCTCCGTTGCCGGCCGGATCCACATAGGGTCCTCTGCCGTTCGGGCTCGCGATGAAGAGGTCCTCGAAACCGCCCGAGCCTGGGTCGAACGGCAGCGTGATCGGGATCTGGCCACCCACGGCCGTGACCTGCGCGCCGTCCTGGCCGTAGTCGACGCCCAGGTTGAGCAGGTCGCCGTTCAGCGTGGAGACGAACTTCACGTCGCAGAAGACCTGGGCCGGCTCGACGTCGAGTCGCGTCAGGATCGAGCGCACGGATTCGTGCACTTGCTGCGTGTCGCGGATGATCACGACGTTCGCGGAATCGATGTAGTCGAGGTCGCCCTTGTTGCTGAGCGCCTTCTTGATCGCCATGAGCGCGCTGAACGACTTCGTCGGGTCGTTGCCACCAGGTCCGGAGGGAGCGGCGGCCTTGGCCGACGTCGTCTGCAGGAACTCCGAGCGGATGACCGGCTTGTACAGGCTCTTCGGGCGCAGGTAGCGCAGTTGGTACGTGCGCGTCTCGAGCTGGTCCTCGAGCTTCTGCGGCGCGACGACGCGCAGGACGCCGTGGCCTTCCTCGACGACGACGAATCCGAGGCTCTTCGCGGTCACGTTCAGGGCTTCACGCCACGGAACGTCCTGGAAGCGCACGTCGACGGTGCCGACGACCTCTGGACCGACGACCACGTTGGCACCGGCGGCCTTCGCGATCGCCTTGATGACGTCGCGAATGTCGGTCGGCGTCTCGGTGACGATGTTCGTCACCTGCGGCTTCAACACCGCCAGCACTTCGGCCGGACGGCGCTCCACCACCGCGCCGACCTTCTCGGCGACCAGCTCCAGCGCATCACGCCAGGGCACGTCGCTGAGTTCGATCGTCACGCGCTTGTCGGAGATCACCCGCTTCTCGTCCGTCGGGTGGTCGATGACGACGATGTTGGCGCCCGATCGGGCACGCAACTCGGCGACGACGTCCTCCAGACTCCGGTCTGCGATGTTGAGGTTGACCCGAGCGTCGAGGCTCGGAGCTTGTGCGACTGCCACCGATGCCACGAGGGGCAGGGCGAGAGCCAGGGACAGGAACTTCATGCTCTTCTTCACTTGCCTTACTCCCTCGCGGTATCAGAACCGCCGAGCGAACACGATGCCGCGGAAGATGAACTCGATCTCCTCGCGACGAATGGCGAGGACGACCAGATCACGGTCCAGCAAGTCGCCTTCCGAGACCGACCTGCCGTTGATCATCACGACGGGAACTCCGCCCTCGATCAGGACGACGCCGCCGACGTCGAGCTTCACCTTCTCGAAGTCCAGGACCGTGCGCGCCTCGTAGGCGAGGTCGCGCAGACGCTCGATGAGCGGCTTCCTGAGAGCGTCGTTCTCGATCGAGACGAGACGGTTGTCGACGACCGAGAACGCCTCGATCATCAACTTGTATTCACCCGCTTCGCGGTGCGCGACCATCGTGCGCTCGAGCTCCTTGAGCTGGACCTCGGTGGGTCCGCGCCCTTGCTCGGACTCGGCGACCTGCTGACGCAGTAGGTCGAGCGGCTCGACGACCTCGGTGGTGAGGCGCGTTTGCGACGGGATGTAGACGATCGCCTTGTCGGCGAGCGTGCGACGCACGTCTTCCTCGAGGAGGGCGAGTTGCTCCTCCATGTCGGCGCGCGTCGTCATCTCGACGATCACGTTCTCGGCCGCTTTCGCCTCGTTCCACTTGGCGATCACGGCTTGCGCACGGTCCGCGAGCGACTGGACCAGGTCCATCTGCTCCTGCACCGACAGCGCGCTGGGCGCGTCCGGCTGCACGGGAACGCGCGGGTCGATCCAAGGGTCGCGACGGCCGCGCGCACCGCGGTACGCGTAGGTCGAGACCTGTAGCGAGCTGCGACGTCGGTCGATCTCGCCGAGGAGCAAGTCGCGCTTGCGATCGTAGCCGTCGATCCTGATCTGCTTCTGGTCCTTCTTCGGCTCGTAGACGTACGTCTCGACGTCGATGGTGACCTTGTGGGAAGGCACGCCTTCCTTCTCGAGCTCGCTGCGGGCCGCCGCAGTGATGCGGAAGTTCGGCACGCGCATGAAGCGCGAGTGGCTCTCGAGCAGGTCGAGGAAGTCCAGGAACTGGAAGGCGTCACCCTCGAGGCTGAGCGTGTACGCGACCTTGTCGAAGTCGTTCTTCTCGCGCTTGCTCGCCGCGTCGGACTTTTTCTTCAGGCCGGCGATGCGGACGCCGGACTCGTCGGAGAAGCGCTGCAGCGTGCGCACGAGGTTGTTGACGTCGTTGTTGTCGGGGAGGATCCCCTTCATCACTTCCGTCAGCTCGCGCAGGACGATGACCTCGCGCTCGAGTGCGCCGGTCGTCTCGATGAGCTTTCGCGAAGTGTCGATGCTGCCGCGCAGGGTCGCGACCTGAGCGCGCGACTCCTCGATCTGTCCGTGCTGCCACCAGAGGAGGCTGCCGAGACCGACCACGCCGAGCACTCCACCACCGACGACGGCGATCCAAACCTTCTTGAGGTTCTTCACTTCTGCGCCTCCTCACCCGTGGCGGGCTTCGCGGGCTTCTTCGGCGCGGGCTTCTTCGCTTCCTTCGCGGGTTTGCCCAGGCGCTCCTCGGTCGACTTCAGCGTCAGCGAGAGCGGGAACGACCAGGCCACGGGGGGCATGAGCGTCTCGTCGACGTTCGTCTGCGAACCTTCCGGCGGCGCGGGCGGCTGGAAGTCCGCGATGAACGTGGAGTTTTCGAGGTCCTCGAGGAAGTTCGCGACCTGCGCGAACTTGTCCGAGCCGGAGTGACCGGCTGCGCGGACGGTGCCGGGCACCTTGGCCTTCGGGTCCGACGTCTGCGTGACCTGCAGGTCGTCGAGCCAGACCAAGTGACGCGCGCCGTTCTGGCCGCGGTTCATCACGTCGATCAGTTCGTCGAGCTTCTTGGTCCACGAGACACGGCTCGTCGTGATCGACGCAAGCGTGTCCTCGCGCGACTTGTAC
Source organism: Planctomycetota bacterium (assembly GCA_038318285.1). Classification (GTDB taxonomy): domain Bacteria; phylum Planctomycetota; class UBA1135; order UBA1135; genus JAEUHZ01. The sequence continues at coordinate 8,738 of JBBQCC010000112.1, forward strand.
TGCTTCGCTTCGGATTCGAGCGACTGGTGGTACGTGACCTGCGGGTTCAAGCCGTCCATCTCGGTCTGGAGCGACGCGGCTTCGCTGTCGATCTCCGACTGGATGCCGATCCGCTGCCAGGCCCACCAAGTGGCCATCCCGGCGTTGACGGTCACGACCGCGACGAGGGCGAGCACGAGTTTGACCGGCGTGCGCGCCTTCTTGCGGAACTCCTCGGGGAGCAGGTTGATGCGAATCATGATGTGCGCACTCGCGAAGCGAGTCCCACGGCGACGACCAGGGTGGGGGCCCAGGCTTCGAGTTCCTCCACGTCGACGCGACTCGCGTCCACGCGCAGGCCCTCGAGGGGATTCCAAGTCCGGGTCTTGCGGCCCGTGGACTGTTCGATGTGTTGCGCGGCGCCCGGAGCCAGGCAGCCGCCGCCCGAGAGCAGGATCTCCTCGACCTGCACGCCCTCGTGGTGTTCGACGTAGTCGAGGCTGAGCGACAGCTCGCCCACGAGGTCTTCGAGGATCGGCTGGATCGCCGTGTTCACTTCGAGCTCGTGCGCTTCGCTCGCGCGCTTGATCGCCTCGGCTTCGAAGTTCTCGATCGACATCGCGCGGGCGACCGCCTGCGTCATGTCCGCGCCGCCGATGTTGATCTCGCGGCTGAAGCACGTTTCGCCGCCGACGATCACGTTGATCGAAGTTCGCGTGGCGCCGACGTCGACGAGCGCGATCGCGGTGCGTGGCGCGCCCTCTTCGGGCTCCTCGGTCGGCAGACCGCACAGCTCCCAGGCGTTCGCGAGCGCGAAGACGTCCACGTCGATCGCGACCGGCGAGAGGCCTTGGGCCTGCACGAGCTGCACGCGCTCCTCGATCGCGCGCGTCTTGCACGCGGCGAGCAGCACGGCCTGTTGGTCGCTGTCCTTGCCCTTCCCCAATTCCGTCGAGGACGGCGCGCGCTTCAGCGGCTGGAGGTCCAGTTGGACCTCGTCCAACTCGAAGGGCAGGTATTTGTCCGTCTCGAAGCGGATCGCCTGGCGGAGTTCGTTTTCCGACATCTTCGGCATCGCGACGTAGCGCACGACGACCGACTGACCGGCGACGGAGGTCACGACGCGCTTCGACTTGAAGCGACCGCCTTCGAAGCAGGCGGCCACGGCATCGGCGATGCTGCCGCCGGGCGGAATTTCGTGCCGGGCGAAGCCGGTCACGACGGGCTCGGGACCTTCCAGGGTCAGCTCGACCGCCTTGACGACGGAGCTTCCCAAGTCCAACCCGACGAGGCTCTTCTGTCTTCGGAACACGGACACGTTCTCCCCCCGATGCTCGAGGTGGCTCGCAGTCGAGCGCCCGGCCCACATGGACCTTTGGGTGACGCTCTTCTGGCCGCGATCGGGATCGGACGGAATGCGCCGGGAGGTTGAGTCCGAGCGGAAGAAAGCGCGCTGCAACCGCGCTGGGGGCCGTCCCTGGGACGCGCCCGGAACGGAGTTCCGAGCCCAGCGCCGAACGAGGAAAACCGGCCGCCGGCCGCGCGCGCTGCTGCGAGTCACTCCGACTCAGCCTGGATCGCCGTGGCTCCAAGGGCCCCGGGGCGGCTCACTCCAGCTCGCCGAACCCCGTTTCGACCAATGCGATGACCCGCTGGACCAGGGCCTCGGCTTGCGTGCCGCTCGCGCGCAGGGTCAGCGTGGCCTCGCACGGCGCGCACAGAGTCATCAGCTCGAGGATGCTGCGCGCGTCCACCTCGACGCCGTCGCACGCGATGCGCAGCGCGGCGTCGTGCGCCTGCACGATCATGGCGATTGCCTGGCACGGACGCGCGTGGAGTCCGGCGGGATTCGGTACCCGCACGTTGCGTACGACTTCGCTCAAAGGATGGATCCCTGGATGCTCGCTGGGGCGCGCGCGGCGCGGCAGCGTGCGGCGACGCAGCAGCCTCGACACCGGCGGCGCGTGCTCGCCCAGCACTTCAGACCGCCGACTTCTCCTTCAGCAAGTCGACGAGTTCCGCTTTGGACTTCACGCGTGCAGCGAAGCGGCGGAAATCAGGGTCGCGCGAGAGCCGTGCGACCCAGCGCATCATGTCGAGGTGGCGCTCGGGATCGTGCGCGTCGCCGGCCTTCTCGGGACGCAGCACCATGAAGACGACCTGCACCGGCAGGGAGTCGACCGCGGCCCACGGGATGCCCTCGGGATGGATCGCCAGACTGCACACGGCGTGGTCGAGTCCGCGCACTTTGACGTGGGGGACCGCGACGTGCGATCCGACGCCGGTGGAACCGATCTTCTCGCGATCGAGCAGCGCCTTCAGCGTGTCGGCACGCGCGGATGCGTCCAGACCTTCGGCCTCGATGAGGAGATCGACGATCTCGGCCAGAGCGGCTTCCTTGTCTTTCGCGACGAGGCTGGTCGTGCAGTGCTTGCTCTTGAAGAGCTTCCAGAAGTCCATGAGTTCCCGTCGTGGCGGCTGGCCAGGTTCCGAAGTTTTTGCGGGCGACGGTAAGCGTAGCAGAAGGGTCCCGTTCCAGAAGCTCTCTGCGCGCTCACGACCCGTACGAAACGGCGAGCGGGCGCGGCATGCCGCACCCGCTCGCTTCGTCGAGAGGCCCGCTGTTCAGGAGCGCCGGCGATCGATCCGTCGATCGTGGTCGCGCTTCAGCATGCGCTCCATGCGCGACGCGGCCTCGTCGAGCGCCACCCCGAAGTCGTTGCGCCGCGCGTCCACGACCAGGACGGCACCGTGACCCACGTTCGCGACGAGCTCGACCCGATGGTCGAGATGCTGGCGTTCCAAGAGCGCGCGCATCGAAACGATGCGTCCGTGGAAGCGAGTCAGCTGCTGCATCTTGGCGTCGACCGTCTCGCGCACGAGCGCGGGGTAGTCGTGATGGAGGATGGAAACCAAGGTCTGCATGAGAATCCCCTCGAGCGAATGACGCCGCCCCTGCGTGCGCGGTAGGACTGCGAGAATCCGAGTCGTCCAAGTGCGAGCACCCGCGCGGGGCTCGGGACGACTTGACGCGCGACGCACACGGTGCCCCGCGCGGAGCAGGAGACGGATCCCGACGTCCAACCCACGGATTCCAGCCTGAACCCGCGCGGCGAATCGGTCAAGGCCTCCCCCACCCTCCCGAATTCGGCCGCGGGGGTTCGCGAACGCGAGGCAATCTGGGCGACTCGTGCCGCGCAGCCGAACGGCCCGGGAAAGGAACTCCGCGGCAGCGGCTGGACCACGGCGGAGGACTTGCGCGCGGTTCAGCGACGGCGAACGAACGGCCGGTCGGGGTATTGCACCGAGGTCAGGTACAGGCCCGCTGCCGGCGCGGTCGGTCCAGCCTCCTCGCGATTGCGCGTCGCCAGCGCGCGCAGACAAGCGTCCTCGTCCAACTTGCCGCGGCCGACGTCGATCAACGTGCCCGCGATCGTGCGCA
>JBBQCC010000113.1:0-12108 GCA_038318285.1 Planctomycetota bacterium
GTACTCGAACACGGTCTGGCCGAACGAGGGCGCCTCGGCCAGCTTCACGTTCGAGCGCACCGGTTGTGGGAATACCTGACCGCGGAAATACGTGCGGATCTCACCGAGGACTTCGCGCGCGAGACGCAGGCGCGAGTCGTACAGGCACGGCACGATGCCGGTGACGACGAGCTCGGGGTTCAAACGCTTCTTCAGGAGCTGCACGACCTCGACCAGCTTGCTCATCCCCTGCAGCGCGAGGAACTCGGTCTGCATCGTGATCAATACTTCGCCCGCGGTCGCGAGCGCGTTGATCGACAGGAGGCCCAGGCTCGGCGGGCAATCGAACAGCACATAGTCGGCCGGTTCGTGTCCCGTGCGCGCGACCTCGGCTTCGCTCCACTCTCGAATCGCATCGCGCAGGATGAACTCGCGCCCCATCGCGGCGGCGAGCTCGAGTTCCGCGCCGGACAGATCCAAGTTGGCCGGCACGATCGAGAGGCGCGGCACCGTCGTCGGACGGATCGCGTCGGCGAATTTCGAAGCGCCCGTCAGCACGGTGTACGAGGTCGGCGTGCCGCTGTTCGCTTCGATGCCGAGGCTGAGCGACAGGTTCGCTTGCGCGTCCATGTCGACCACGACGACGCGGCGCCCCTGGATGGCGAGAGCGGCGCCGAGGTTCGCGGTGGTGGTCGTTTTCCCAACTCCACCCTTCTGGTTGATGATCGCGATGCGGCGCACTGTTGGTCTGGACTCCGTTGGTCCGAAGTCTAGCTGGCCGCGAGCCGTCGCCCCACCCCCGTCAGCAGCCGCAGAGAAAACCCAGACTCCGTTGAAGGATTCACGGACTCGCGCGCTGCGGAGCGGCGCCACGAGCTTCTGGGGGCCCGTACGCTCGATTCTTCACGGGCGATCAGCTGAGGATCGGGTCCATGCAGGGCAGCGGACCCTTGTGCAGGAGGGGCTCGCCGTAGCGCACGCCGATCCGCTCGCCGAAGAACCGTGCGCGCGTCTCCATCCGCTGGAGGATGTCGGCGCCGAACAGGAAGTGCGCGCCCTTGTCCGCCACATCGGTCGGCTGGATCTGGCTCGCGTAGCAGAGCACGAGCTTCTTCTTGTCCTCCCACACCGGCCCGATGTCGACGACGAAGGTCGGATCGGTCGGGACGTGGCCGAGGAAGTGGTAGATCCGTTTCGGCCGGTGCGCAGCTTCGCCCGCGCCGGCGAGGCGCTGCAGGCCGGAGAGGTACCAGGCTTCGCGCGCGATCTGGCCGCAGGCGACGTGGTCGGGGTGCAGGTCGTCCGTGTGGTGCGCGATGACAATTTCGGGACGGTGACGTCGGATCAGTGCCGCCAACGCCTCGCGTGCCGCCACCGTGACCGCGACGCGGCCGTCGGGCAGGCCCAGATTCTCGCGCACGGTCGGACGCAGGATCGCGTTCGCGGCGGCCACCTCGCGTGCTCGATCGTCGGCCGTTCCGCGCGTGCCCATCTCGCCGCGCGTCAGGTCCACGATGCCGTAGGGGCGTCCGGCGTCGCGCAGCCGGAGCATCATCCCGCCGGCGGAGATCTCGGCGTCGTCGGGGTGCGCGGCGACGAACAAGGCGTCGAGCTTCATGCGGATTCTTCTTCGTCGGACTTGCCGGGCAAGTGCACGACGAGATGTTCGCTGGACAGCGGATCGATCTCCTCGAGCAACTCACCGACCCAGGCGTCACCGTGGCGCGCGACGAATTGCAGCGGACCGAAGACGCGCTCCTGCGGCGTGAGGTTCGGGAACAGAGCGTTGTTCGCCCGACGTTCGTGGCGACGACCCTTGCCCGTGCGATTGGACTGCACGCGGACGGCCTTGTCCGCGAGCTGCGCGACGAGATCGCGCACTTGGTCGCCCGTGCGTTTGAGCTGGAGCGCGAGACCGGGATCGAGCTCGCTCAGCTCCGGGCGCAGCGCGTCGAGATCGCGCTTCACCTGCAGACCGGCTTCGCGCAGTTTCGCCAGCACCGGCGGCTCGGGTACGTCGTTGCCCGGCGGCGTGTACGTTCCGCGCGCGCGCAACACGTCCTCCACCGACGCTTCGAGGCGTTCGAGCGAGGCGCGCACGTTCCCGTCCACGAGGGTGACCGACACGCGCGGCACGAAGGGCGTGCGCGGCGCGTCGATCGCGGCGCGCAAGGCGCCGAGCTCGGCGTGGTAAGCCAGCTCGCCACCGCCACCGACGTACGCCGCGACGGGCAGCGCGAGGTCTTGCACGATCGGTCGCAGCAGCGCGCCGGGCGACCACGCAGCGGGGTCCTGCACGATCTCGGCCGCCAGTTCGACGCCGGTGCGCGAACCATCCTCGCCGTCGTAGCGGAATCCGTCACCGCCGCTACGCAACGCGCGACGACCGCGTTCGTCGACGGCGAACAATAGGGCCGCTTCGGCTGGTTCGATGGCGACTTCGTAGCCGGCAGCGCGCACGCGTTCTGCACCGGCGGCCAGATGCAGCGCGGGATCGTTCGACACGATGTGCGCGAGTTCGCGCGACAGTGCGCCGCGAATCCAGTCGGGCTCGACGACGACGAGGCCGTACGGACCGAGCAAGCCAGTGATTCCGCGCGTGAACGCGCGCGCCAAAGTCTCGCCGCTTTTCGGCACGAACAGTTCGAGCGCTGCGTCTGCGGTCGTCTTGTTGCGCATGAGCTGGCGCAGCGACTCGCGAATCGGACCGAGACGGTTCTGCACATCATCGACGACGATGCGCGACACGGGTTGACGTCCCGACGCGAGCCCGGCGAGCGCGATCTTCTGCAGGTCGAGGTGCGGGTTCATCACCCACGCGTGGTGCACTTCGGCGATGTCGTGATCGTCGGCGTGATTCCAGAACAGCGGAACGACCGGGCGTTTCCACTGTTTTGCGAGTTCGCGCGCAAGGCGCACGGTCTGCAGCGCCTTGTAGACCGAATACAGCGGCGCGACGAGAAAGCCCGGCTGTTGTCCCGTGACGACCGCGAACGTTCCCGGCTGTGCAAGCGCGCGCGCGCCCTCGAGCACGGCGACGTGGGGTTCGAGGTGCGCGAGGTTCGTCTCGAGCGCGCTGGACAATTCCGCGCGTGCCTCCGCGTCGAGTCGGTCGCGCGGGATCTCGAACGCTTCGATGCGGCGCGGTACGGGCACCAACGCAGGATCCAACGAACCCGACAGCGCTGCGCGCACGATCGGCGTCAGTCCGAGGACGTCCGCGGCGAGGTGCTCGACGCGGATCATCGACAGCAGCTCGCGATCTCGTCCTGCATCGCTTGCAGCGCTTTCGAAGCGGCGTCCTTCCAGTGCAGCTCGCGGTAGGCCGGCTGCTTGTACGCGTACAGGATCCCGCGCGAGCTGTTCACGAGTGCGCCACGACCGCCGGCGAGGAAACCGACGCCGACGTCCTTCGCCGAACCGCCTTGCGCGCCGTAACCGGGGATCAGGAAGGGCGTTGTCGGCATGCGCTTGCGCAAGCTGGCCAACTCGGCCGGATGCGTCGCACCGACGACCGCGCCGACGCTGGACAGCCCGCATTCGCCCAGCAAGTCGTTGCCCCAACGCGCGACTTCGTCCGCGACCTTCTCGTACAGCGGCGGCGTACCGTGGTTCTGGAACAGTCCGCTGTGCTTGTTCGATGTGCGCACGAGCACGTACACGCCGGCACCGACACGCTTGCACGCATCGAGAAAAGGCTGCACGGCATCGGCGCCCAGGTAGGGATTGATGGTGATCGCGTCGCAGCGCGGGTTCTCTTCCAACAACGCCTGCGCGTAGGCCTTCGCCGTGCTGTCGATGTCGCCACGCTTCACGTCGCCGATCACGAGTAGGCCGGCCGCGCTGGCGCGCGCGACCACGCGCTCCCACTGCGCAGCGCCGTCGGCACCGAACACTTCGAAGAAGGCCGACTGCGGCTTCACGGCCGGAACACGTCCCGCAGCGATGTCCACGATCGCGCACAGGAAGTCACCGACCGCTTGCGCTCGTGCAGCACGCGGCGCGTTGGGGTCGCGCGCGATCGAGAACTCCTCGGGCAGCGCATCGAGGTGCGGGTCGAGCCCCACGAGGGCTGCGTTGCCACAGCGCGCGATCGCGTCTTCGAGTCGGTCGGCGTAGGTGTTCATGCGGATCAGGCGGTTCCAGTCGGAAGGGAGATGCTAGTGGGGTGATCCGGAAGTACGCAGCCAAAGTCGGGCCGCCCGCACCTTCCTGGCGTCGTTGCGCCTCGTCCGAGGGATGCAGCGAACCCGCGTCGTCAGCGCGCTCGGCTTCGCGACGTGACTTTCACCACAGGCTGATCCCCAGGAAGTCGCAGTCAGCCCCATCGTGGCTGCGCACTTCCGGCGCGCTCCACGAGCGTCGAACGCGCGTGCGAAACCGCGAAGGCGCGTGACCCGTATTGGTCCGCATGCTGTCACTCTCCGCGGTCGCCCTGGCCGCCACCGTGGGCGGACTCCCCACCCTTCTTCCAGCCACAGAGGAGAACTCGGCCTCCGCAGGGAAACCGGCCCCGCAGGGTCGCGAGCCCACATTCAACGCCGGTCTGCGGGTCGAGTTTGCGGCGGACCTCGGCGATGCCAGTCTGGCCGTCACGCGCGGCGATATCGGCATCGAATCGCCGCTCCCGCCGCTCGGCAAGTGGCGTCTCGGCGTGGACTTGGCCTCCGAGTGGTCGTGGTACGACTTCGACGACTTTCCTGCCGCAGCGGGAGGACTGGCGGCGCCGCTCTCGAACGCGCAGAGCTCCCTCCTAGGCGTCTCCCTCGTGCGGCCTTTCGGCGACGGCTGGACTTTCGTCGGCCGACCCGTGATCGCGTTCAGCGGGGACCAGGAGGCCGAGTTCGCCGATTCCGTGCTCTTCGGCGGCTTCGTGACGATCGGCCGCCAGATCACCGACGCGCTGTCCCTGTCCGTGGGCGTCTTCGCGGCCGAGCAGTTCGAGGAGGACGCCGTTGTCTTCCCGATCGCGGGTATCCAGTGGCAGATCTACGAACAGACGCGGCACGCCTCGCGCGGGCCCGGCCTGCGCCTGACGCGCGGGCTCGGCGAAGGCTGGCAGGGCTTTCTCGAGGGCACGTACCGGCCGCGCGACTACCGCTTGGCGGAGAACTCGAGTGTCCCCGGCGGGGCGCTCTCGGACGACTCGATCCCCGTCTCACTGGGCGTGGAATGGCAACCGCGGCCCGCGTTCCAACTCACCTTCCAAGTCGGCGCTCTGCTCGGGCGCAGCCTCGAGTTGCGCGACGATTCCGGCGCCACCGTGTTCGAGGAGAACCCCGACCCGAGCGCGTTCGTCGGGTTCGGGTTGCGCATCGGGCTCTGAAGCGCAGTCGCAGGCGTCGATGAACTTGCGCGCGGCGATCCGCGCCCGCGCTCCCTGCCGAACGAGTTGTGCTGTGACGTCGACGGTTTCTCGCAGCACACCAAGACCCACATCGCAGACGGCGATCGTCATGGACTCGAGCGGCTGTATCGGTACGTCACCCGCCCGCCGATCCAGCTCGAGCGGCCCTCACTCGCGCCAGATGGCAAGGTCATCCATGCGCTGCGCTGGCGCGACGGCACTTCGGCGATCGTGTTCGAACCGCTCGACCTTCTGACCAGGCTCGCGGCGCTCGTGCCACGGCCGCGAGCGCACTTGTTGACGTAACACGGCGTGCCGGCGCCGCCGGCCGAGTGGTGCGAGCTCAGCGTGTCGCGCTCGCCGAGGTCGACGGCCGGCGCGCAGAGCGCCACGTGCCGAACTCGGCCACCGCTCCCACGCGTTCGACCTGGGCGGGGCTCATGCTGCGCGCGTTTTCGATCGACGTCTTGACCTGCCCGCATTGCGGCGGACGGCGGGAACGGATCGCGCTCCTGACCGATGGCTTGGTCGTGCGCAAGATTCTCGCGCACCTCGGGCTCACGACGGAACCGCCGCGGCTGGCACCCGCTCGAGCGCCGCCGGAGTTCGAGTCCGATTCCGCGCAGTTGCGAGCCGGATCCTGGAGCGTGCTTGCTGAGCACGCTCGGGTTGGCGGAGCGCTGCGGTCACTCACGCAAGTCGACTCCGAAACGATCCGCCGCGCCTCCGACATCCGCGTTTCAGCCCAGCTACAGATCCGACGGAGCGCTGCGCGACGCACGGCACGGTTCCCGCGGGAACGCGGGGAACGCTGGGGGCGGATCGGTCATGCGCTCGGGAGTCCCAACCCCCGCTCGGTGGTGTGCAGGGATCGCGGAGTGCGCGCGGCCGGTCACGCGTCGAGGAACTTGCGCGCGACCCAGTCGCCCAGCGGCAGGCCCGTCGCGCTGAGCGCGAACCGGTCGCCGCGCCGTTCCAGTAGGCCGTCCGCGTGCAGGCGCTCGGCGATGGCTTCGAGCGGGTCGCTCGGCGCGTCGAACTCGGCCCGCGCCCGAGCTTCGGCCACGGACAGACCGTCGGCGAGGCGTAGGCCGAGCCACCACGTCTCGCGCAGGCGGTCCAGCGCTTCGGGCGACTCCTCCCAGACGCGCGCGTCGCCGCGTTCTGTGATGCGGCGGACGTAATCCCCCACCGACTTCACGTTGCCGCCGCGCACAACACCGACCTTGCTGACCGCGGAGGGACCGATGCCGAGGTAGGTCCCGTTGTGCCAATAATTGACGTTGTGGTGAGCAAGACGACCATTCAGAGCGAAGTTGGACACCTCATAGGCGTCGTACCCGCGGGCGAAAAGGCCCGCGCGCGTGGCCTCGAAGAAGGCCAGCTCGACCTCCTCGGGAGCTTTGGCGAGGGTGCCATCGTCCAGCCAACGTCGGAACGCCGTGTCCTCCTCGAACGTCAGGTTGTAGGCCGACACATGGTCGGGACCGAGGTCGAGGACGCGCGCTAGGTCCGTCTGCCAGGCCGCGAGCTGTTGGCCCGGCCAGGCGTAGATCAGGTCGACGTTCACCTCGCGCGCGCCGGCTGCCCGCGCCGCGCGGTAGGCCGCGAAGGACTGCTGGGCGTCGTGGACGCGCCCGAACATCTTCAACGCCGCATCGTCGAGCGCCTGGAACCCAATCGAGATCCGTGTGGCGCCCAACTCGAGGAGCAGCGCGGCCTTGGCCTCGTCGAGGCTCTCGGGATTGCACTCCACCGTGACCTCGACGGCGCTCGCGCGAAACCCGGTGCGCTGGTCCAAGCCGTCGAAGAGGGTGCGCAATTCGCCCGCTTCGAGGAGCGACGGCGTTCCCCCACCGACGAAGACCGTGCGCGGCGCTTCGGGAGCCCAGCGGTCGGCCTCACTCAGGATCGCGGTCACCGTCGGCCGGCGATCGTGCCCCTCGGCCGCCACGGAGAAGAAGTCACAGTAGTGACACTTCGCCGCGCAGAACGGCAGATGGACGTAGAGCGGTGTCCCCCGCGGCGCGCGCTGGCGGGCAAGGGTGGGCGGCGGGGCTTCGATCGTGCGCGGCATCGGGCACCCGTTCTACCCGCGCCGCTTCCCGCGCGTCGAATCGGGGGTCAGTCGGGGCTGCCCATGACGCCGTAGAGCTTGCGCAGGGCCTCTTGCTCGATCTGGCGCACGCGTTCGCGCGTCAGGCCGACGACCTTGCCGATCTCCTTGAGCGTCATCGTCTCGCCGGTGCCCACGCCCAGGCCGTAGCGCAGGCGCAAGATCGTCGCTTCGCGCTCGTCGATGACGCTCAGCAGCTCGCCGAGTTTGGCCAGCATGTCCGCGTTCGACAGTTGCTCGTCGGGCGTCACCTGCGAGTGGTCCTCGACGGTGTCCTGCGTCTGGCTCAGGACGTCCAGCGAGACCTGCGGGCCCATGCCGCTGACTTGGATCGTGCGTTTCAGCAGCGGCCAATTCTCTTCGGGGATGCCGAGTTCCTCGGCCACTTCCTCGACGTTCGGTGCACGGCCGAGCAGGTAGGTGAGCTCTTGACTGACGACGCGCCAGCGCGAGATCAACTCGCTCATGTAGCTGGGCACGCGCACCGGCTTCACGGTGTTCGTCAGTGCGCGACGGATGGACTGCTTGATCCACCACGTCCCGTAGGTCGAGAACCGACAACCCGCGTTGGGGTCGAACTTCTCGGCCGCCTTCATCAGACCGATGTTGCCTTCGGCGATCAGGTCTTGGAGCGACAGGCCGCGCTCCGTGTACATCTTCGCGACGGACACCACGAGGCGCAGGTTCGCGCGGATCATGTGCTCGCGCGCTTCCAGGTCACCGCCTTGGATGCGGCGCCCCAGCTGGATCTCCTGATCGGGCGAGAGCAGCGGGACCTCGTTGATCTCTTGGAGGTACGTTTCGAGGCAGCGTTCGGCGGAAATGGGAGCGCTCCGTAGAGAGGGGTACCAGGGCACGAGCGCGACCGAGGGGGCCTCGCTGACGGAATGCCCATCGTCCGTGCGCGCGAGCGATCTTGAGGGGACGAACCGGGGACGTCGGCACGGCACGCAGGCCGTCGCAGTAGGATGTCACGGCTCCGGCATGGTCCGGATCCACACGACGCATGAGCGACGGTCCGCTCGAAGAAGTCATCCCGGACGGGGCGTTCTCGGCCCTGCTGCAGCGGCAGGGCGACATGTTGTTCCGCCTTGCCGAAGCTTTGCGCGTCCGTGCCGACGCGGATTGGACCCGGCGTCATTTCTTCCAGCTCGTCAGTGAGGCCGACGCGGTCGAGGCGTTCCTCGACGATTTCGGCGCGCGCCACAACCAGACGTTCGCGTACTTCCGTGAGATCGTCGCGTCGCTGCGCGGCTTCGCGCTCGCGGGATTCAGCATCGCTCACCTCGCGGTGCGTCTGGATCGGTATCCGAACGTGCTCTCCACCGGAGAGGCGGCGAGTTCCAGCGACTCCGTGCGGCGTGCGCGGACGTTTCTGGTTTCGACGGTGCGTCGCCTGCTCGCGGCCGTGCAGGAGGAGTCCCGCGCGCTCGGCGTCGCCCCCCCCTCGGAGCCGTTCCCTGAGGATCGCTGGGTCGCAGATGGTCCGCGCCGCAAGCTCGCGCGTAACATCGGGCAAGAACAGTTGGCCAGCGACGAACAGAAGACAGCGGAGATCGCCGCGAAGTTCGTCGAGGCGTCCGCGCGCTTCGAAGAAGTCGGTGCGCGGCGTATCGCTGGGGAAAGCGAGCGGGAAACCTGGCTGCAACGGAACTGCAGCGAGGAGCGTGCGCGATCCTTGGAGGCGGCGGCGCACAACCTGCAGTCGGCGTACGACACGTGGGTCAATGGGACTTCCATCGAAGCGGCGGATCCGCGCCTGCGGAAGTTGCGTGGGCATGCGTCTGCGGCGCTGCACATCCTCGAGGCGGTCACGCAGCTCACGCACTTCGTGGAACGACACGAACGCACCGTGCGAGAGGATGTCGTCGCGCGGCGTGTCGTGCGACTCGTCTCACGGTCCGAAGTGCGTGACGTGACGCTGAACCACCTGCTCGTGCACGCCGGGGTCTACCTGCGTCGTGGCCGAGCCGTCGCGGAGGACCTCCTCCCCTCCTACACGCGTGTTCAGGAGATCGAACTCGGACTGCGCGATGACGTCGTGCTGCACGCGCGGCCTGCTGCGTTGATCGTGGGTGTCGTGCAGCGCTACGGCACGCCCGTCGAGCTCGAAGTCGACGGACACCGATGCAACGCGGGGTCGATCCTCGAGCTCATGGTGACGGCTGGGTCGTCACCGGATGCGCGACGCTTTCGTTTCCGTGGCGATGAGCGACCGCTGCGTGACATCGCGTTGCTGTTCCAATCCGCGCTCGGCGAGGATGGATTGGACCGACTGCCGGACGAGCTGAGTTACTTGCGCGGAGAACGTTAGTTCACACGCCGTGGTACAGGCGATCCGCGAGGACCGGCGGCAAGCCGGCCGCGCGGATCCGGCGCGCCTCGATCTCGATGTCGTAGCGAACACGTTCGATCACGACGCGCTGTTCCTCGACGTCGAAGATGGCATAGGCGGCACGCGGATCGTCGTCTCGTGGTTGCCCAACACTCCCGACGTTGATCAACGCGCGACGAACGTCGGAGAGATCGAACTCAGAGCCTTCGGCCCGAGCCGTGCGCAACGGATCGTCCTCGAGCCGGACGAGTGCGATGGGAACGTGGCTATGGCCGACGAAGCAGACGGGCGTCGGCATGCGATCCAACGATGCGTCCGCATCGCTCTCGCCCTGGACGTAGTCGAAGCGTTCGGGGCGATGGTAGGTACCGTGCGCGACGCTGCAGTCCTCGAGGTCGAGCGTCAGCGGGAGGCGAGCGAGCCAGGCCGTCTCATCGCGCGAGAGTTGGGAACGCGTCCACAGGACAGCCAAGCGTGCGTAGTTGTTGAAGTAGCCGAGGTCCATCTCGTGGACGGCCGCCGCATCGTGGTTGCCCTTGACGACGCGCACCTGAGCTTCGCGAAGGAGTTCGATGCACTCCGACGGGGCGGCCCCGTAGCCGACGACATCGCCCACGCTGAGGAGCCGATCGACTCGGTGCGCGCGACAACGATCCAGCACCGCACGCAATGCGGTGAGGTTGCCGTGGATGTCGCCAAGGACTCCGTACTTCACGGGGAGGAATCCTTCACTCGGGTGGGCAAGGCGTAGAGCAACACGACGAGGGCTGTGATCGACGCGAGCGTCACGACGGGGCGAGCCAAAGAGGACCCATGGAACGAAGGGCTCGCATCGAACAGGGGGCGCAGGATCGGCAGGAACGCGGGAATGACGATAGCCAGCAGGACGAAAAACACGGGTCGGAGTGCCGCGCGCGCGGGGAGGCGCGCAGCCAGGAGTGCGATGACGACCCATTGTGCAAGTCCGACGCCTCTCTCCGGGAGCTCCCCCGCAGGTCGCGTCAGGGCGAGGCTCAAGGCGTAGGGACCCGCCACGAGGACGAGAGTCGTCAGGAGGGTGGGGTCGATCGCCGAGGTCGGGCGGGACCAGAGGACGGGCTCCACCCGTGCCGAGGACCACAGCGCCACAGCGCCAGTCGCAATTGCAACAAGGTAGCAAGTGCTTTCCACAAAAGCGCTTCGGGGCGCCCATGCCAGCAGGGCCCAGGCGAACGACCAGCCGACCAGCGTCCAGCTGGCGCGCGGACCCGTCCACGCGGTCAGGAATCGAGGAGCTAACGACACCATGCAGGGTCCGGTGTAATCCGATGAATGGCCTCGGTCTACTCCCTTGGCAGGCAATGACTTGAGGCTGGGGCGTGCAACCGGGCGCGACTCTGCGTAGCTTTCTGCGTCTACCCCAAGGGAGGACACGCACATGGCAGGTTCGGAACGTCGGTTAGGCAGAGGTCTAGGGTCGTTGCTCGGGAGCGCGCCCCCCTCCAGCGAGGAGGGTCATGCTCGAGAGATCTTGCTGGACCTGATCCACCCCAACCCCCACCAGCCCCGACGCACCTTTGACCCCAGTGCCATGGAGGAGTTGACGGAGAGCGTTCGTCAACACGGAGTGCTGCAGGCCATCGTAGTTCGCCCCCTGGGCGAGGGGTTCGAGCTCGTTGCAGGTGAGCGGCGGACTCGTGCAGCCCGCGCAGCCGGCCTGGATCGGATTCCGGCCACGGTGCGAGGGGACATCACGGATGCCCAGATGCTCGAACTCGCCATCGTCGAGAACGTGCAGAGGCAGGACCTTGATCCGATTGAGCGTGCTCGGGGATATCGACAGATGTCCGAGCAGCTGGGCCTCACCCAGGAGCAGGTCGCCGACCGCGTCGGTTTGAAGCGGGCGACCGTTGCGAACCATGTGCGACTCCTCGAGCTCCCGGATACCGCGCAGGAGGCGGTGCAGGCCGGTTTGATTTCGATGGGGCATGCCCGGGCGCTTCTCGGCCTGTCCCAGCCGGAGCGGATCGGCGATCTGGTCCAGCGCATCGTGCGCGAGGGGCTCTCTGTCCGCGATGTCGAGGCCATGGTCCGGGACGCATCACGACCTAAGGGCACCGGGGCGTCAGGCTCGGTCCTGACGCCCGCCGGTAGCCCGCCCTGGATTCGCGAATTGGAGCAGCGGATGGAGGAGCATCTCGGGACGAAGGTCGTCTTGCGCAACCAGCCTGGATTCCGCGGCCAGATTGTCATCGACTACTTCAACCGGTCTGATCTCGATCGCGTGTGCCAGGTCCTGGCCCCCAAGACGCTCCTCTGACTGTTCCACGTGGAACAATGCGAGCGGGCGGC
>JBBQCC010000114.1:0-12083 GCA_038318285.1 Planctomycetota bacterium
GTCACGCCGAGATGTCCCTTGTCGTCGGCGGTGTAGTTGTAGCCGTTGTTGAGCTTGTAGCCGATCTTCGCGACCCAACTGCCGTCGGGGCTCTGGGTTTGCGCGAGCCAGGCCAGTCCGCGATCGACCGCGGCTTCCTGCTCGGGCGTCACGACGATCGCGACGGAGTCCTCGCCGCGCGGCGCGGGCGTCTGCACGGCTCCAGCCGGAGCAGCCATGTGCAGCGCGGCGAATCCGATCGAGGTGAGGAGCGCGCAGGTGGACAGCGGGCTTCGGAGCTTCATCGCAGGATCTCCAGGGTGTGCGGTCGGCGCATGAGGAGTGCCGCGCCGAAGGCGTGGAACTCGAGCTGATCCATCTTGTCGGTCCGCTCCACGCGGCGGGTGTCGCGGAAAGCCCCCGTGTCGCGGTCGTAGACGTGCACGATCGTCTGCAGGCTGATCGGACGTTGCTTCGTATCGTACAGGGGCAGCGCGACGACGACGGTCGAATCACTCCATGCGGCCGTCGGTGTGCCCATGACGCGCACGTCGTCGTACGAGAGTCCGAGTCCCTGCACCCACAGTTCTCCGCGCAGCGGATCGACGGCGCGCAGTCGCGCCTCGCGCGGCGTGCCGTCGCGCGTTCCGCGCGGGGAAAGCACGAGCAGCGGGCCCTCGGGCAGGCGCACGCGCGTGTCGCTCGACAAGCCGAGGATCACGTCCTCGGGTCCGAGTCGCGCGGCGTCGAGCGTGGTGGTCGCGCCGATGCCGACGGAGAGTTCGGCCAGCGTCGCCGCCGGGAGCGGCTCGTCTTCGTGCGGCAAGGTGCCGATGCGCAGCCACGTGTGGTCGCCCTGTTGGACGATGCCCGAGAGGTAGCGCTTGCGCGCCAAGTCGAAGGGCAGTCGCCAGGCCGGCGACCCGCGCTCCAGGTCGAACGCCACGACGTGGTTGCGCTCCGGCAGGCGCATCTCGTCGAACCAGGGGACGAGCACCAGACCGCGATCGATCCAGGCCTTGCGCTCGATGTCGCTCGCGGCAGCGGTTGGCAGGTCGAACCGCGACACGAGGCGGCCCGTGAACAGGTCGCGCACAGCGGCGCGTGTCTGCGCCGATGTCGGCAGGAGTACGACGCGTCGCTCGGAGACGAGCGGCGCGCTGGCGTACGTGCTGGGCGGGAGCTGCAGCTCCCACAGGAGCGCGCCGTGTTCCGTGTCGTACGCCGCGACGAACGGACGCTCGCTGCGCGCCGCGACGGCGACGACCGCGACACCCGACGCGGCGGAGACCGTCATCGAGTCCCCATCGCCCGGCGGTGTCCTGCGCCAAGCGACGTCGCCGGTCGCGGTGTCGATCGCCACGACCTCGCCGCGCAGAGCGAGCAGCAGGCGGCCCGGTGCGAACGCCGCGCGGCGCGACCACGGCGACGGCCCGACGTTGCGCGGCATGCTGCCGGTCGGGATCTCGAGAACCCAACGCGGAGTGGCCGGATCGTCGGAGGGCAGGAGGCGCACGAGCGCGCCGTTCGTCGTCTTGCGGTCGCGCAGCGTCTGCAGCACGACCATCGCGCGCGGCTCGCCGGCCGGCGTTTCCTCGACGGGCACGGGCGGCAGCGCGATGCCGAGCACTTCGAAATCGCCGGGCCACACGTCGCGCGTCGAGAAATCGGAACCGAACCGACCGACTTCGGTCGTGCCGGCCCAGGGCTCGAAGCGCGGCGTCCGTGCCGCGAGTTCCAGGAGGGTGGCGCCGGCGAGGCCGGGCACGTCGGAGGCGAACCCCGGCTGCTCGTCGGCGAGCATGCGCAGGAGCTCGGCCGACAGCGCGCGGTTGCCCGATGCGCGTGCCGCCGAGGCCACGTGCAGCATCAGCCGCGTGACGCGCGCGTCGGGTGCGGACGGCGCGACGTCGGCCGGCAGTTCGGCGGACACGATCCGCGCCACCGCCGCGAGATCGCTGCGTTCCAGCGCCAGCCCGAGCAGCGCGTCGTTCGCGTCACGCGCCGCGCGCGATCCGGGGTGTTCGGTGGCGACGCGCGCCAGAGCTTCTCCGTCCTTGGCCGAGAGCGCGCGCTCCAGACTCGCGCGCGCGCGCAGCTCGAACGGCTCGTATCCGTCGGTCCGCCCGGCAGCGAGCAGCGCCAGGATCCGCTCCGTCGCCAATTCGCCGGCAGTTCCGGTCGGGATCTCGACGTCGCCGAAGCGCTCGAGGATCGCGTGCAGCGCGACGAACTCGCTGGCCGAATCGCCGACGGCGGCGTGGGTCTGCGCGCGCTCGCACAGCACGTAGAGTCCCGCGGGGATCTCGAAGCCCTGGTCTTCGGAAGCGTCGCTGGGGGTCAGTGGATGGAACGTCACGCGCAGTCCGCGGTCCGCGTCGTCCAACAGTTCGGCGACCTCGACCAGGATGGGTTCCGTGCCGCTCGAGGCTTCGAGATCGTCCAGCGCCGCCAGGATCGTCGCGCGCTCGGCCGCGCCGCGCGTGCGAAGCAGGGCGATGCGGTCCATGAGCACGTCGCGGATGGCCGCGGGTTCGACGGCCAGCTCTCGCGCGCGCTGCAGCAGGTCGAGTGCGCCGCCCGAGTCCGCGAGCAGCGCGCGCACGCGCGCCTCTCCGCGCAGCAGGCTGACGAACTCGTGCGCGACGGCCGGATCCTGCGCGCCGCTCGCATCGGTGAGCGCCGTTTCGAGCCCCGCGCGCGCTTCGGCGACCCGCGCGCGCGCCGGCTCGCCCTGTCCGCGCGCCCAATCGGCGTTCGCGCGTCCGGCCAGAAGGCGCGCGAGGCCCAGCACGGGTTCGACCTCGCCGGGACGACGCGCGTGCTGCTCGCGCGCGCGGGCGAGCAGCGCGGACCACTCGAAGATGCCGCGCACGTTCAAAGGGTTCGTCGTGTACAGCTCGCCCGGCACAGACAACAGGTTCCCGCCGCCACGTCCGTCGCCGCCCGGCCACGCGATGCGCTCCAGCACGCGCCCGTCCTCGACGCCGATCTCGATGCGCTCGGCGTCGTAGGGGACTACGATCCGATCGCCGAGCAGCGCCGGCCGACCCACGCGGTAGCGCGACTCCTCGTCGTCGGGCCAGGTCCAGCGCACGCGCGGTTGCTCCGCGTCGCGCAGTCCGCCTCCGAACTCCAACGCGACGATGCGATCGCCGCCGAAGTAGATGGTTCGGCCGGACGCGCCGAGCAGTTGGTCGATCGAACCCAGCGAGGCCTTGGCCAGCGCGTGGATCTGGCGCAGGCGCCACTTCCAGGTCAACGCGCCGGTGGCGAGGTCGACACCGACGGCCTTGTCGCTGTCGTACGGCACCGCGACGACGACTCCGTCGCTCACCACGGGCGGGCAATTGCGCCAGGGCGTCACGCGCGTCGGCGCGCGGAAGTCCTGCGCGGGCGGCAGCGCGATCTGGTCGTACAGCGTCTCCCACAGGATCTCGCCCGAGAACAGATCGACGCTGGCGATCGCTCCGAGTTGCGTCAGCACGATGACGCGGTCGTCCTCGACGCGCACGGGCGGCGCGCAGAACTCGTGCTCGGCGCGGCCGAACATGTTCAGCTCGCGCTGGCCGCTGATCAGCGCCGTGGACCACAGCAGCGCGCCGGTGTGCAAGTCGAACGCCGCGACGTGGAGGTCGATGCGGCCCTGCATGCGCACCAGCGGGACGACGACGCGATCCCCGGCGATCACTGGCGGACCGGCGCAGGAGAGACGCGTCGCGAGGTCGCCCGACTCGCCGTCCCAGTTCGGCGGTGGCGCGTGTGACCACAGCAGGGCACCGGTGCGCGCGTCGTACGCGTGCAGCCGTCGATCGGGGATCGGGCGCGTGATGCTGATGTTCTGGAACTGCGCGAACTCGAGGTTCGCGTAGGGGACCTGCAGGGCGGCGACCGCGACGTCCTCCGTCGCGGCGGGCGCGAGCAGCACGGCATCGGTATCCACGCCCTTGAAGCGGTCCTCGCGCTCGCGGTCGTCGAGCTTGTCCCAGCCCGCGGGCTCGCCCGAGTCCCAGAGGAGTTCGCCGCCGAAGGCCGAGAGCGCGAGCAGTCGCAGCCCGGTCGAAACGAACAGTCGGTCGCCCGCTTTCGCCGCGAAGACCCCGTCACCGCGGCGCGCCGACTGCAGTGGGTGCCAGGGCAAGCGATAGCTCGAAGGCCACGCGTCGTTCTCCGGTCCGGGCGGAGGGCCCGCCGATTCGTCGCCGCCGGGCAGGCGCAGGTTGCGCACGAGGCTGGTGGGATCGCGCGCGGCGCGGCGCGCGAACTCGATCGCGAGGTCCACGCGCCGCAGGAGACCTGGGCTGACGCTGTCGCTGGTCGCCAGCCGCGCTCGCGCTTCGGCCCAACCCGCCACGTCGCGCGGAATCGCGCGCGGATCGCCCAGCGTGTAGGCCACGCCGCGCGCCCAAGCGTGCGCGGCTTCGTTGGGTCGACCGGATTCGTGATCGAGGTCGCCGAGAGTCCACCACGCCATCGCCGCCGCGGGCGTGAGCGGCCAGCGGCGCGCGATCTCGACCAGCGCGACCGCGTCGCCCTGTGCGCGCGCGGTGTCGAACGCCGCCTGTGCGTCGCGTCCGTACCGCTGCACGTAGGCGTTGCGCGCCTCGTAGGGCATCTCGAAGAGCCGCTCGCGCACGCGCTGCGCCGCGCCGGGGTGGACCGGTTGATCGGACATGTTGCCCAGCGAGTTGCGTGGCCTCTCGCCGGGCAGGAGGTCGCCGGCGTGGTCCTCGAGGATCTTCTGGTACTCGGCGATCGCCTCGCGCCAGCGGCGGGCCGCGACGTGTTCCTCGGCGCCGTCGTACAGCGCGCGGACGAGTCGCGTGTCGGGCAAGGAGAACGAGTGCGTCTCCTGCGGTTGCTCGTCGTCCTCCATGGGAAGCTGCGCCGAGGACCGCTCGTTCGGCGCAAAAATCTGCGCGAAGAACGCACCGGTGACGAGCAAGAACGAGGCGACTCTGGGACTGGGCATGGCGGGTTGTTCCCTAGACCATCTCCCAACGCTTGCGCAGCACCCACTCGATCGAGAGCAGGCCGAGCGCGAACAGCAGCGTGCCCCAACGATCCCACGCGTCGATCAACTCGGCCGAGATGGGCTCGCGGTGTTCCTCGCCGCCGGGGAATTCCGCAGCGAGCTCGCGCACGCGCGCGAGGTCGAGCGCGCGA
The DNA here is from genome assembly GCA_038318285.1 of Planctomycetota bacterium. Taxonomy (GTDB): domain Bacteria; phylum Planctomycetota; class UBA1135; order UBA1135; genus JAEUHZ01. Next base: position 5,146 of record JBBQCC010000114.1, read on the forward strand.
CCCCGTGTGAGCGCGGCGACGGAGGCCATCGTCTCGGGGTCCGGAGTGGGGTCGGCGTTCTCGCGCGAGGGCAACACGACCTCGAACTCCGCGGAGGCGACGCGTCGACCCTCGTTCTCGATCCAGGCCGAGTAGAGTCCCGGGCGCTCCACGTCGAACGATGCGCGGTACAGGCCGGCGCGATCCGTGACGCGCACGAGCGAGAACGGCTTCACCGAACCGTCCGGATTCTGCAGGCGCGCTTCCACCAACGGCTTCTCGGACGGTCGAAAATCCTCGTCGAGCACGCGCGCCTCGAGGGTGATGCGCTCGTCGAGATCGAAGCTCGACTGCGCCGCATCCAACTGCACGCGGCGGTCGCCGCTCTTCAAGCGACCGAGCGCGACCCAGCGGATCGCGTTGCGCCAGAAGCGTTCGTGGTAGCGGTCGCCGAAGCGGTAGCGCCAAGCCCACGTCGCGTCGACGCCGACGTACAGCGTGCGACCGGCGGGGAAATAGCCCGCGACGAGCAGCGGAATGCGCCCGTGCTGGTTCTGCGCGTCCGGGTGACGCAGCAGGACCTGCGCACCGGGTTTCGCGCGTGAGATCGGGTGGAACCAGTAGAAGCCGCGCAGTCCGCCCGGTTCCTCCCACAATTCGCGGTTGAGCTTCGGGTCCGAGGAGAGGCGCACGATCTCGTGCGGCAACGCGGCGTCCTCGAGCCGCGGGCGGAACTCGTGCGACGTGTCGGCCAGCGCTCCCGAGGCACCGCCGGACTCCAGAACGACCGGCAGCAACTCCTCGAGCGGCGTGCCGGCGAATGCGCGCGGCGCGTCGTTCTCGCCCGCTTGCAGGATCAGCCCGCCGCCGCGCTCGACGAATTCGCGCAAGGAGGCCATGAACTCCTCGCAGCGCGCGGGATCGGGCGAGATCTCGTACGGATTGACGTCGCCCAGGATGATGACGTCGTAGCGCTCGAGCAGTTCCTTGCGGTCCGTCGGGATCTCGCGCAACGGGTTTGCGCCGCGCGACGACTCCTGCAGGAAGTCGGGCGTCGCCGACAGCAGGAAGCACTGCACGTCGAGGTTCGCGTCGGCGCGGAGGAGCAAGTTCTTGAGGTAGCGGTACTCCCAACGCGGGTAGCCGTCCACGTAGAGCACGCGCACCTTCTCGGGCGCGATGTGCACGCTGACCTCGATCGCGTTGTCGTCGCGCAACGTCTCGTCGCTGCGCGCCGGGACGCGGACACGGAAGCGACGTTCGCTGGCGCCGGGCTCGAGACCCTCCGGCGGGGCGACCATCACGACGCGCGTGCCGCCGTCGTCGGCCTCGACGTCCTCCTCGGACAGCGGGCGCGGAGTGCCGCCGCCGGGCGGGAGTTCCTCCAGCACGACGCGCACTTTGACGTGCGGCTCGAGACCGCGCCCGACCACGCGCACGGCCAGGGCGATCTCGTCGCCTTCGAGCACGCTCGCCGGCGCCTCGGCCAATTCGACGATCAGGTTCTTCTCCGGTCGCGCGTCCCCGACGACGACGGTGTGTACCGGTATGCCCGCTGCCGCCGCGGCGCGCGCGGCCTCGAGCGGCGAGAGTCCGCCGTTGCTGCGGCCGTCGGACAGGATGACGACGTCGGTGACGTGCCGTCCGCGGTGCATCGCCAGCGCGGTCTGCAGCGCGTCGCCGAGGTGCGTCGCGCGACCGCGTGCGGCCAGATTGTTCACGTCGGGCAGCGCCTCCGCACTCTCGGCGAAGCGCAGCACGCGCGGGACGTATCCGCCGCGCGCGAGCACGGGTGCGATGGCCTTCGTGTACGCGGAGCGCGCCAGCTCGACGCGTTCCGCGTCACCGGTCGGCTTGTCCGCCAGAGCGCGCAGGTTCTCGCGCGTGCGCTCGTCGTTCGCGTACGCATCCTTGCGGCTCATGCTGGCCGAGTCGTCGATCAGCACGACGACCTCCGCGGGGCGCACTTCCTCGCGCCGCTGCACGAAAACGGGGCGGCACAAGACGGCCGCCAGGAGGAGCAGCGCCAGGAAGCGCAGCGTGATGAGCGTCGCGCGTGCGCCCGGTCGCAGGTCTTCGCTGCGGTATGCGATCCAGGCGATGCCCGCGCACAGCGGCAGGACGATCAGCGCGACGATCCAGGCCTCGGGCAGGTCGAGGAGGCGAAACGTCTCGCGGACGCCCGTCCCGGATTCCGGCGCCGTCACCAGGGCGAGGAACGGATTCATGCGCGGACCCTCCGTCGTCGACCGATCCACGCGCCCCACAGCGATTCGAGCACGAGGAAGCCGAGGCACAGCGCGGCAACGAGTCGCCACAGCTCACCGCGCCGTGGCGTCGTGTCTCCGGTGCCCGATTCCGCGCGACCCGCCTCGCGCACGCCGAGCAAAGCCGGGTGCACGCGCGGCAGCTCGTCGAGCGAGAGGCGGTCCAGATCGCCCTCGAACGGATCGATCTGCAGCGCGAACGCGAGCGTGCCCGCGCCCTCGGTCTCGATGCGGTAGAGGCCGCTCGCTTCGACGTCGCGACCGGTGACGACGGGCAGCTTCCAGCGATTGCCGCGCACCGATTCGGGCTCGCCGTCGATCGCGCGTTTCGTGCCGTCGGGTCGCACGACCTGGATGCCGCGCGGGAAGGTGCCGACCTCGGCCGCCAGGGCGGTGCCGATCGGCAGGTTGCGCGGCGCGTCCTGGCCCGTGCGCGCGTAGCGCAGCAGTTCGTGGACGAACGGCACGAGCGTCGCCGGGGACTGCGGCAGCCGCGTCCACGACGGATCGATCGTCGACGTCCACAGGAAGACGTGGCCGCGGTCGTACGCGCGCTCGACGAGCAGCGGGTTCGACGCATCGTCGTCCAGCGTCGCGAGCACCTTCGCGCCCGGCACCGGACGCGACGCATAGTATTCGTAGACCGGTACTTCAGTGAGCAGCGGTTGGAAGCGCTCGTCGGCGAAGAACGCCAGTGCCGGGTGGTCCTCTGCGAACGCCTTCACGCGCTGCCACGTGTCCGAGCGCGAGCGCACCGCGACGCGCGCGCCGAGTTCGGCCGGCAGGAGACCCGTGCCGTCGGCGCGCCAAGCGCGCGCGTTCCAACGGACGGGGTCGACGCGGTCGCCGAGGCTGACGATCAGCGCGCCGCCAGCCGCGACCCAGGCTTCGAGCCGATCGACCGTCGCCGCTGGCAGGCTCTCCACGTTCGCGAGCCAGATCACATCGTAGGCATTCGGGTCGCCGGCCGCGGACCCCAGGTCCTCGGGCGTGATCGTGCGCGGTTCGAACGGGTTCGCCGTGCCGACGCCCGGTCCGTCGTCGACCTGCGGTTCGAGCACCGCGCGCAGGTAGCCCACGGCGTCTTCCTCGATCACCGATCCGGGCGCGCCGTTCACGAGCAGCACGCGCGCGGGCGCCGGGACCTCCAACACGGACGCGCGCGTGTTGTCGAGCGGGAGCTTGTCGCCGTCCTCGACGCGACCGACGAGCGTGTGCTCGCCCGCGCGCGCGAACGAGACAGCGAACACGGCTTCGGCGCGACCGCGCGCGGGCACGTCGATGATCTGCGCCGGGCGGCGCTCGCCATCGACCTCCAGCGCGACGCGCACGCCGTTCTTCGTCTCGGGGCCGAAGTTGTGCACCTCGACGCGGATGTCGGTGGGGGTGACCGGTCCGAGGACGCGCGTCGACGGCGCGACCGAGACGAGGCTGAGGTTCTGCGGCTGGCTGGCAGCGGCGGAAACGTCCTCGACCAGCACGTGCACGCCCAGCGTCTGCAGGCGATCGAGCGCCTCGACGAGCGGTGCCGCGCCCGTGCTCGCGGCACCCGGTTGGAACGAGCGGCGCTGCAGGTCGCTCAGGAGGCGCACTTCGAGCGCGCCGCGAGCGCCGACCGAGTTCTCGCGCTCGGCCGCCTCGATGGCCGACGCCAGCGCCGTGGCGAGGTCGAGCGACTCTTCGGTGGGTTGGAAGGTGTCGAGCAGCGCGCTGGCCTGTTCGGGCGAGACCCACGGCGAGGTGCGCGGGTACGCGCCGGCCAGCACGAGCAGCGCGCGGTCGCCGCGTGGACCGGAAAGCCCGCGCACGAGCTCGCGCGTGCGTGCGACACCGCGCTCGAACACGGTCTCGACGCCTTCGCGCCAACCCGTCGAGGCCGAACCGTCGAGCACGACGATCAGGTCCCGCCGCGTCTCCGTGATGCCGGCCAGCGGGCTCTCCGAACCGGTGAACGGCCGCGCGATCGCGAGCGCCAAGAGCGCGATGGCGCCCATGCGCAAGAGCAGCAGAAGCCAGTTCTCCATCTGCACGCGACGACGCGTGCGCTTGTGCGCCGCCTGCACGAACCGCATCGCGGCCCAGCGCATCGGCTTGTGCCGACGACGGTTCAGCAGGTGGATGATCAGCGGAACTGCGGCCAGCGCCGCGCCGGCCACGATCCCCGCGTTCACGAATCCGCTGATCCAACCGCCCACTCAGCGTCTCCCGCCGCGCGCGCGCGCCGTTCGGTGGGCGAGGTACGTCGAGAGCACGGCGTCGAGACCTTGCGCGGTCGACATCGGCACGACGTCGATCCGCAGCAGCGCGGCTTGTCGCGCCAACTCGCGGTTGTGCTTCTCGATCTCCTCCAAGTACGCCTCGCGGATCGCGCGCGGATCGATCTTCTGCAAGCCCGACGCCTCGAGCCCTTCGAGCCGCAAGAGACCGTTGAAGTCGAACGCGAGCTCCTCGGCGTCGAGCACTTGGAAGACGATCGGCTCGTGACCGGCGTGCACGAGGCGACGGAGACCCTGCGTGATCGCTTCGAGGTCGTCGAAGAAGTCGGAGAAGATGCACACGATCCCGCGCTGCTTCAGCTTGGGCGTGATCCACTCGATCACGGATCCGATCTTGGTCGGTCCGTTCGGCTCGGCCTTCTCGAGCGCATCGATGATCTCGCGCCGCTGCAATGCGCCGTTGCCCGGCCGAACCTTCGAGCGGAATGCCTCGTCGAACAGGACGAGCCCGGCCGTGTCGCGCTGCATCAACACGAGTTGCGCCAGCGACGCCGCGGCCCAGCGCGCGTAGTCGAACTTCGTCCACGGCCGCGAGCCGTAGTCCATCGACTCGCTGGCGTCGACGAGCAGGTGGCAGACGAGGTTCGTCTCCTCGACGTACTGCTTGACGACGAGGCGGTCCTGGCGCGCGTACACCTTCCAGTCCACGCGCCTCAGATCGTCACCGGGCACGTATTCGCGGTGCTGCGCGAACTCGACGGAGCTGCCGAGGCGCGCGGAACGGTGCTGTCCGGCCATGAAGCCCTCGACGACCGTGCGCGCGACGAGGCTCAACGACGAGAGCCGGTCGAGGACGGCCGGATCGAGTGCAGAGACGCCCTGCGCCATCGAGTGCCGTTATCCCTTCTGTCCGAGAGCGCCGTTCGGAACTCCCGGGACCCCGACGCCGACTTTCTCGGCCGGGCTGATCTCGGCCAGCAGTCGATCGACGATGTGGTCGGACGTGACGCCTTCGGCCTGCGCCGAGAATGTCGTCACGATGCGGTGGCGCAGCACCGGGTGCGCGACGGCGCGCACGTCGTCGATCGCCACGTGATGGCGACCGGCGAGGGCCGCGTGTGCCTTCGCGCCCAGTACGAGGAATTGGCTGGCCCGCGGACCCGCGCCCCACGTGACCCAGTCGCGCAGGAACGACGCCTGACCCTCGCCCTTCGCGCGGGTGCCGCGCGTGAGCGCGAGCACGAAGTCGTAGACGTGGTCGGCGATCGCGATGCCGCGGATCAGGTTCTGGAACGCGAGCAGCTCGGTGGCGCCCACGACCTTGCGCGGCTCCTCGCCCTGACCTCCGGTGGTGCGACGCAGGATCTCGCGCTCCTCGTCCAGCGACGGGTAGCCGACTTGCACGAGGACCATGAACCGGTCGAGCTGTGCCTCGGGGAGGGGATACGTGCCCTCCTGTTCGATGGGGTTCTGCGTCGCGAGGACGAAGAACGGTTCGGGCAGTTCGTGGCGCTTGCCGGCGCTCGTGACTTGGCGCTCGACCATGGCCTCGAGCAGCGCCGCCTGCGTCTTGGGCGGCGTGCGGTTGATCTCGTCGGCCAGCACGACGTTCGCGAACAGTGGGCCCGGTGCGAAACGGAAGGAGCGCGCATTCGACACCGGATCGATCTGCAGCAGTTCCGTTCCGGTGATGTCGCTGGGCATCAGGTCGGGCGTGAACTGGATCCGCGAGAACGAGAGGTCGAGGGTGCGCGAGAGGCTCGAGACGAGCAGCGTCTTCGCGAGGCCCGGGACGCCGACGAGGAGCACGTGTCCGCGCGTCAGCACGGCGAGCAGGAGCTCGTCGATCACCTTCTCCTGTCCGACGATCGCCCGGTGCAGTTCCGACTTCATCTGCGCGTGCACTTCGCGCAGCCGTTCGAGTGAGGCTTCGGTCATGGCGTGGGTTCGGGCGGTGTGGGTCTGGAGAGACCGAAGGGCCTGATGGAACGATGCGGGCGGAAGGCAAGGAGAGCGACCCCGTAGGTCGCCCTGGATCCGTGTCCGACGACGTCGGAAGGCGTTTCCTCCTATCGTCCACTCCGGCGCCGGTCTCGCGATCGGAACTCGGAACTGCACGACGAGCGCACCGTACTCACGGGCCGCGCAGGGCGCGAGAGCGCTTTCGAAAGCCTTTCCCGTCGCGATTCAGAAGTTCATTCAGGGTTCGCGGCGAACACGAGCACGTTCGGACCGGCGATGCACAGGCGCGCGCGCCCGGTGCCGTCCGCGGCCGGGAGGAAGGTCGCGACGATCGCCGTGCGCGCGAAGTCGGTTCCCGGTCCGCAATCGAGCTCCGCGGCAAGCCGCAGGTCCGCGTCGACCACCCAACCGCGCCCGCCGGCAGACACGATCCAATTCGACCCGAGCGGCGCGGCGGCGACCGCACCGCGCTCGAGGTCGGCGAAGGGGAGGATGGCGGACCGTGCGGACTCCC
>JBBQCC010000115.1:0-12080 GCA_038318285.1 Planctomycetota bacterium
TTCGGTGTTCGCACCATCGGAGAAAGCGGCGCGGAAGAGTCTGCGGACGGAATCATCCGTGGGAATGCCGACCAGCTCGTCCGGCCGGAACCAACGCAGGGCCAGCGATTCCTCGCTCACGGTCTCCTGCGAGCCGGCGGGGGCCACGACGAGGTAGCGCGTGTCGAGGTGCCAGTGTTCGGGTTCGGTACCTCGAGCCGGGATCGTGTGCACGTCGACATCCAGCGGTCGCGGGTCGATGCGGAGCCCGGCGATGCCGCTCTCCTCGAGCGCTTCGCGCAGCGCGGTGCGCGCCAGGTTCGCGTCGCCGTCGCAGTGACCGCCGAGCTGCAGCCAGCGACCGAGCTTCTTGTGGTGCGTGAGGAGCGCCGCGCCGCGCGTGCGATCGACGACGAGCGCGCTGGCCGTCAGGTGGCCTTCGAGCCGCTCGCGCCGGTGCGCATCGGCGGGGTAGCGGTCGATCCAGGCGACGATGCGGTCGCGTTCGCGGGCCTGCGCCGCGTCGGTCGGTTCCCACGCCGCGAGGACGCAGCGCGCGTACGCCGTGTCGCGTTCCTCGTGCAGGTCCTCCAGGGAGAGGAGCGTTTCCACGTGCCGCGGAACGGCGCCGCTCAGGCGCGCAGCAGTTGCCGGTAGCGGCCGGCCTTCGACTTCGCGCCGACGCCGCGCTTCTGGCGGTCCTTCAAGAGCCACTCGTGGAACTCCTCGTAGTCGCCGGGGAAGAACACGATGCGGTCTTCGTGGTCGTCGAACGAGAGGATGTGCGTCGCCACGCGGTTCAGGAAGTAGCGGTCGTGGGTCACGACGATCGCCGAGCCCGTGTACTCCTGGATCGCCTCTTCGAGCACGCGCAGCGTTTCGAGGTCCAAGTCGTTGGTCGGTTCGTCGAGCAGCAGCACGTTGGCCGGCTCCTTGAGCATCTTCGCCAGCAGCACGCGGTTGCGCATCCCGCCCGAGCACTCGCCGAGCAGCTTCTGCTGGTCCTCGCCCTTGAAGTTGAAGCGCGCGACGTACGCGCGGCCGTCGAGCGTCTTGTTGCCGAACGGGATCTGCGGGTTGCCCTCGCAGATGTTGTCGTAGACAGACTTGTCGTCGTGCAGCACGGTACGCGACTGGTCGAGCCAGACCATCTTCACGGTCGACCCGATCGTGACGGTCCCAGTGTTGGGCTGCTCGCGGCCCGTGATCATCTTGAGCAGCGTCGTCTTGCCGCGTCCGTTCGGTCCGATGATCCCGAGCACGCCGCCCGGCGGCACTTCGAACGTCAGGTCCTTGATCAGGACGCGGTCGCCGTAGCCCTTCGTCACGTTGCGCAGCTCGATGACCTTGTCGCCCAGGCGCGGGCCGGGCGGGATGCGCAGTTCGATCGCGTCGAGCGCATCCTCGGCCTTCGCCTGCACGAGTTCGGCGAATCGCGCGAGGCGCGCCTTGCTGCGGCCGGTGCGCGCCTTGGGCGTCGAGCGCTTCCACTCGAGTTCGCGTGCGATGACTTTCTCGCGCGCCTCGCTCTGGCCGCGCTTCGTCTCGCCCTCCTTCTGCTTCTGCTCGAGGTAGTCCGAGTAGTTGCCCTTGTACGGACGACCCAGTCCGCGCTCGATCTCGAGCATCCATCCGACGACGTTGTCGAGGAAGTAGCGGTCGTGGGTCACGAGGATGACCGAGCCCTGGTAGGCCTTGAGGTGCGCCTCGAGCCACTCGACCGCGTCCGTGTCCAAGTGGTTGGTCGGTTCGTCGAGCAGCAGCATGTCGGGACGCTGCAGCAGCAACTTGCACAGCGCGACGCGGCGCCGTTCGCCGCCCGAGAGCTTCGTCACGTCGGCGTCGAAGGGCGGAAGACCGAGCGCGTCGGCCGCCTGCTCCAGGCGACTGTCGAGCTCCCAGATCTCCTTGTGGTTCATCTCCTCGAGGAGGTGCTCGTACTCGTCACCCATGTCCCCCGATTCGGTCAGCTCGTTGTAGCGCTTCTCGATCGCGAGCAGGGGCGCCATCGCCTCGCGCAGGTTGCCCAGCACGTCGAGCGTCTCGTTGAGCGGCGGCTCCTGCGACAGGTAGCCGATCGACAGTTCGCCGACGGGCTTCGCCGTGCCTTCGAACTGCTTGTCCTCGCCGGCGATGATGCGCAGCAGCGTGGACTTGCCGGCGCCGTTGTTCCCGATGATGCCGATCTTGGCACCCTCGAGGAACGAGAGCGTGATGCCCTTGAGGACGGCCTTGAGGCCGAAGTGCTTCTCGAGGTCTTGGAGCTGATAGATGATCTTGTCGGCCATGTGAGGGCGAACAGGATAACGCTCGCGGGCGCACATCGAAAGAGAGGCGCGTCAGGTCCAGCGCGGAAGCTGTCCACCGGCGCTGTTACGCTCTCCGCATGGCGACGACGCGCAACCACCTCGTTCTCCTGACGGCCGCCGTTCTCACGAGCGCGGCCTGCCCCGCGCACGCCGGCGACCCAGCCTACGACGCGGCCTACGAGCACGGCCTCGTGCGCAAGGGCCCGCCCGCGCCGCTCGACTGGACCTCGGGTCCGGGCGACGTGTGGCGCGTCAGTGGGCTCGAGTTCGTCCGCGGCGGCGAGATGTCGGTGTCGTTCGGCGAGTCCACGCTGGTCCTCGGCGTGCACGACAAGAACCCGGTGTGGGCCGTGATCCTGCCCGACGCGCCGACGTCCATCGTCGGACGCACGGCGGCCTCCGGCGCGCTGGTGAAGAGCGCCTGGATCCGCTTCCACCCGGCGCAGTTTCCCGAGCTGTTCCCGGTGACGCGCGTCACGGGGCCCGGACCGGCTGCGGCGATGCTGGCCGCGCGCCGGATCGCGCTGCACAAGATGGACGGCAGTTGGGACGTGGACGGTCTGCCGGCGCTACCCGATCCGGGGACGATGGTGCTCGACTGCGACACGGTGCAGGGACCGCGCCGGTTCCTGAAGATCGACGACACGAAGCACGCCGTGCAGTACCTCGAGGCGTACGAGAAGCGCACGCTGCCGCCCGACACGGCGCTCGAGTCGAGCACGGCCGTGCTGGCGTTCGACGCCGTGTGGTCGCGCTTCGACGAGGCGTACGCGAAGTTCGCGCTGAGACCGGACGTGGACTGGGACGGTTTGCGCGGTCTGTACCGGCCGCTGGCCGAGGGTGCGAAGACGACGTGGGAAGCAGGGACCGCGATCGCATTGTGCCTCGAGAACCTGCGCGACCTGCAAGCCGGCGTGCGCGCCGACGGTGAGGATTGTCCGCGCTACGAACGGTTGCGCGAGTTGAACGCGTCTTGGTCCGGCACGCAGGAGGTCATCGGCGACATCGACGGAGCCAAGTCGCAGATCGCCGTCGGTCGCACGAAGGACAATATCGCTTACATCGCCGCGTTCGGGCTGACGGAATCGGGCGCCGTCGACGCGTTCGACGCCGCGCTCGAATCGGTCGGCGACTGCTGGTCGCTGGTGCTCGACCTGCGGATGAACGAAGGCGGCGACGAGGCGATCGCCCAGCAGATGGCCGCGCGTTTCTACGACAAGAAGCGCAACTACGGGGCGTCGCAGTCGCGTTCCGATCCGAAGCAGCGCACGGCGCTGTCGTCGCCCGAGGCGCACACGCTCGAGCCGCGTGGTCCGTGGCGCTGGGTCCAGCCGGTCGCCGTGCTGCAGGGACGCCGCACGAAGGGCGCCGCCGAGTCGTTCGTCGCGATGATGACCGTGTTGCCGCTCACGACGACGATGGGGGACCGCACCGCCGGGGCCGGCAGCGAGTCGGAGAAGCTCGACCTCGGTTCCGAAGTGGGCTTCGAACTTCTCGTGAACGTGCCCACGACGAACGAACTCGATGGATCGGGGAAATCCTTCCTCGACGTCGGGCTGGCGCCCAAGGTCGCGTTCGCGCCGAAGCCGACGTCGTTCACGTCGGACTCGGACGCGCTCGTCACGCAGGCGCTCGAGCGCCTGCGCAAGCAGTCGAAGGGCGTGCGGCGGTCGGGCAAGCCCAGCAAGCAGTGAAGCTCGGCGTGCGGCGGTTCACGTCGCGCCGCTCACGTCGCCAGTGTTCCCGTCGCGCTGATCCCGGCGCGCTGATCACGGCGCGATCGTCACCGACACCGAGACGCTCGCGAACTCCGGCCGACAGCCCTTGCCCAACACGACGTAGGCATGGTCGAACGTCCGGCCGATCCACGCGCGATGCCTTCGCTCGAGTTGGAAGGTCGCCTCGGCGCGCGCCGACATGTCCAAGCGTCCGGAAACGGGGTCCACCGCGGAGCCCTTCGGACAGATCAAGCTGGCGAGCATGTAACGGTCCGGGTTCAGTGCGACGTGGATGCCGTGGCGTGAGAAGCCCGGCGCCGTCCCGCTGCCGCTGCCCAAGAACAGGAAGCGATGGCCGCCGAATTCCTCGGGGGCCTGCAATACGAGGTGTTGCGCCTCGCGCGCGGACCAGGAGATGACGAGGCGATCCGCCTCGAGCGACGCGTGCGGATCCGGCGGAGACGGAGGCGGTTCGTCGTTCGGTCGGAACACGTGCACCGCGCCGCTGTTCGTGCCTGCGAGCGCCTCGCCCAACGCGGCCGCGATGAGATCGGGACCTGCCTCGCCCGAGACGTCGAGCCCGGCGTCGAGCGCCGTTCCCAGCCGCGCATTCGGCGCGGCGCCGTCGAAGCTCGCGAGCAGGTCACCGTTCGATCCCGAGATGCATTCGACGCGACCGCCGCGCGCAAACACGTTGCTCGCGTCGGGCACGCCGATCCACACGTCGTCGAATCCGTCGTAGTCGACGTCGCCGGCGTTCGCGACGGCCGTGCCGTAGTGCGCACCGTTCGCGCTGCCCGTGTAGTTTCGCAGGCTGGAACCGTCTGCGCCGCTCAGGACGCGGACGTATCCGGACGTTCCCGTGGGCAGCTGGCGCGCGCCGACCACGACCTCGCCGCGGCCGTCGCCGTCGAGGTCGCCGAGACCCGCGATCGCGCCGCCGAATTGGTCCATGTTCGCCGAGCCCGACGCGGTCCACAGCAGGGCCCCCGAAGCGCCCGAATGGAGCCGCACGAACCCTGGCTGCAAGCTGCTCGCGAAGTACGGTGCGCCGACCGCGACGTCGTCGATGCCGTCGCCGTCAGCGTCGGGCACGCGCGCGATCGAGATCCCGAACACTTGCGCGGCGGCATTGCCGCGCAGCGTGTAGAGCACCAGCCCGGTCGCGCCCGAGAAGACGCGCACGGAGCCCGCGGATCCGCCGTTGTCGTCGTCGTCGATCGCGGAGACCGCGTAGTCGAGGACACCATCCGCGTCCAAGTCGCCCAGGCCGGCGACGGCCCAGCCGAAGTGATCCTGCGTGGAATCGCCGCGGTGCTCGCGGATCGTCGCGCCGCTGCCGCCCGACAGCACGCGCGCAAGGCCTGCCTGCGAAGCGCCCGGGAAACTGGCCGACCACGCGCCGACGACGAGGTCGGCCCGCCCGTCGCCGTCGATGTCACCGATGCGAGCCAAGCTCGCGCCGAATCGTTGGCCCGCGGTCGAGCCCTCGACTTCCCACACGAGGTGCGCATCGACGCCGGAATACACGCGAACCGCGCCGCGACTCTGCGCGCCGGTGGTGGTCGTCGCGGCGAAGTCGCCGCGTCCGTCGTCGTCGACGTCATCCGTCAGCGCGACCGCTGTGCCGAACTGTTCGCCGGCCGCGAGGCCCGGAACCGTGTGCAAGAGCGTCTGGGCCGAGACCGTGCTCGGCAGAACCAAGACCGCTCCGAACGCCACGCCCCCGAGGGCGCCGGCGCGCTCGAACCGAATTCTCCAGTCCATCCCATCTCCCCCTCACGCGGCGCGCGCCTTCTCCTCGCGCACTGCATTCCCCTCGGAGCTGGGGCTCCCCGACGTGCATCGGCCGCTGGGGGTCCGGATCTGGAGCGCGCCACCCGAATCCGCGCGCGAACGAAAATGCGTGAGATCGTCACGAATTCGCGGGGGGCTCCGTGCCGGTACGGACTCGCTGCGATTGAGCAACCGACGGCGGCGCGTTTGCATCGCCAAGTGCGACGCGTCGGCACCACTTTCTTCTCGGGTTGCTAGGCTCTCCGCCCCCATGGCGAACTTGAAGGCACTCGGCATCCAGACGAATCACCCCGGCGCCTACGACGGCCGTTGGCGCAAGACCGCCGGCGAGATCCTGACGAGCGAAAACCCCGCGACGGGTGAAGTGCTCGGTCGGGTCACGATGGCGAAGGCGGTCGATTACGACGCGGTCGTCTCGGCCGCGCACGAGGCCTTCTTGCGCTGGCGCATGGTGCCCGCTCCCAAGCGGGGCGAATACGTGCGCCGCATGGCTGAGAAAATGCGCGAGCGCAAGGACGAACTCGGCCGCCTCGTGACGATGGAGGTCGGCAAGATCCTGCAAGAGGGTCTCGGCGAAGTGCAGGAGGCGATCGACATCGCCGACTTCGCGACGGGGCTGTCTCGCCAGTTGTACGGCCTGTCGATGCACAGCGAACGCCCGCTGCACTCGATGCGCGAGCAGTGGCACCCGCTGGGCACCGTCGGCATCGTCACCGCGTTCAACTTTCCCGCCGCCGTGTGGGCCTGGAACGCGATGATCGCGCTGGTCTGCGGTGATGCCTGCGTGTGGAAGCCCAGTCCGAAGGCGCCTCTGACGGCGATCGCGCTGACGAACATCGCCCGCGAAGTGCTGGAGCCCGACGGATTCGGCGCGCTCGTGGGACTCGTCATCGGCACGAACGAGGACGTCGGCGCGCGTTTCTTCGACGACGATCGCCTGCCGCTCGTGTCGTTCACGGGCAGCTCGCGCGTCGGCCGGATCTGCGCCGCGCGCGTCGCCGGTCGCTTCGGTCGCACGATCCTGGAGTGCGGCGGGAACAACGCGATCCTGCTGTTGCAGGACGCCGACCTCGAGCTGGCGCTGCCGGCCATCCTGTTCGGCGCGGTCGGCACGGCTGGCCAGCGCTGCACGAGCACGCGTCGTGTGCTCGTGCACCCCAAGCTCGCGCCCGGCGTCGAGCGCCGACTCGTGCACGCCTACGGTTCCATCCAAGTGGGTGATCCGCTGGCGAAGAACACGCTGTGCGGTCCGCTGATCGACTCGGCCGCCGTCGAGAACATGCAGGAAGCGTTGAAGCGCGTGAAGCAGGAGGGCGGGAAGGTCATCTACGGCGGTCAGGTGATGAGCCTGCGCGGCAAGCTCAAGGGCGGCCACTACGTGAAGCCCGCGCTCGTGCTGGCCGACAACTCGATGCCGACCGTGCAGGCCGAGACGTTCGCGCCGATCCTCTACATCATCAAGGCCAAGGACCTCGACGAGGGGATCGCGAAGCACAACGCCGTGCCGCAGGGGTTGTCGTCTGCGATCTTCACGCAAAACGTGCGACACGCCGAACGCTTCCTGTCCGCGTGGGGTTCCGATTGCGGCATCGCGAACGTGAACATCGGCACGAGCGGCGCCGAGATCGGCGGCGCATTCGGTGGCGAGAAGGAGACCGGCGGCGGTCGTGAATCCGGATCGGACGCGTGGAAGGCGTACATGCGGCGGCAGACGAACACGATCAACTGGTCGCGCGAGATGCCGTTGGCGCAGGGGATCCAGTTCGGCTGAGGGTCGCGATCGCACGGTCCTCGCAGGTGTGGTTTGGACGCGGTCGGCCCCACCTCTTGCGTGGGCCCCGTATACTCGGTGAGCCGCTCGCAGCGACGCACCCAGGACCCCATGAACATTCTTCGTCACGGCGCGCTCGGCGCCTCCCTCCTCGTCCTGTCCGGCGCCGCCATCGCGCAGTGGAATCCGCCCACGGCCCAGTGGGGCAAGGTCGACGCGGCCGACCTGCGCGTCATGACCTACAACGTGCAGGACAACATCTGCTCCAGCCAGCCGAAGGTCGAGGGGAACAACTCGTGGTGCGCGCTGGCGCGCATGGTCGCGGCGCTCAAGCCCGACGTGCTGCTGCTCCAGGAGACCGCGGACAACTCCGGCAACGGCACGGGTTCCGGAGTCGATTCGGTCGCGACGTTGACGACGGTGATCGGCAACTTCCTGCACGGCGGCACGGACACGTTCCTGGGCAACACGGCCGTCACGGCGTGGGTGCAGAAGTACGCCCCGAACTACGACCTGCCCTACATCTTCGTCTCGAGTGAGACCGACGGTTTCAATCGCAACGTGATCCTGTCGCGCTATCCGTTCGCCGACCTGAACGGCGACACGAAGGCGACGATGTCGGACATCCCGACGGTGGCCTCGAACTCGGCCTGGGCGCCCGGTGGTGACGGTGGCCTGCGCGGGTTCATGTTCGCCGAGATCGACCTGCCCGACGCGACGTACACGGGCAACGTGGTGATCGGTTGCGCGCACCTCAAAGCGGGCAGCGCGACGAGCGATCACAACCAGCGCATCACGGCCGCGCAGAACGTCAGCTACGTCGTGCAGTACTGGTACAACGGGAACGGCGGTTCCGTGCCCGATCCCCTGGGTCGCATCTCCGACTCGCCGGCGGCGACGCAGGTGCTGGCCGCGAACACGCCGGTCATCTTGGGTGGCGATTGGAACGAGGACGAGGCCGGCAACGGCGCGACGCGCGGCCCGGTGAGCTGGCTCGAGAGCGCGCAGGTCGTCGGCGGCACCACGGACGGACCGGACCGCGACATGACCGATTCCACGGCGGATTCCGCGCTGCACTACTTTTCCGGCAGCGACGCCAGCCACAGCTCGGGGTCGAAGTTCGACTACCTCGTGTGGCAGGACAGCATCGCGACGCTGCGCCTGGCGACGATCTTCATCTCGGGCTCGAATCCGGCCGCCGCGCAGCCGCCGGAGTGCATCGGTTTCGCTGGCGGCACGAGCGGCGTGACGAACGCCGCGTCGGACCACAGGCCCGTGTTCGCGGATCTGCGCCTCCCGGTCGTGGACTGCAACGGCAACGGCATCGCGGACACGACGGACATCGCGAACGGCACGGCCGACACGAACGGGAACGGCATCCCGGATTCGTGCGAGTGCTTCGCGCTGAACTTCTGCCAGACCTCGCCCAACAGCGTGGGCGCGGGCGCAATCATGGACAGCGCGGGCACGCTGAGCCTGTCGACGAACAACCTGACCCTGATCGCCTACGACGCGCCGCCGAACGCGAGCGCGCTGTATTTCTACGGCCCGAACGAGACGCAGGCGCCCTTCGGCAATGGCTTCCGTTGCATCGGCAACCCGACGACGCGGCTCGGCATCCTCCAGATCGACGCGCTCGGGACGGCGTTCCTGCCGCTCGATTTCACGACGGGATCGCTGACGCAGATCACGCCCGGTTCGACGTGGTCGTTCCAGCTGTGGTACCGCAATCCCGCCGGCGGCGGAGCGGGCTTCAACTTGAGCGACGGACGTCGCTTCCGCTTCTGCCCGTGAGGGACGCGGCCGGGTCGAGCGCGGCGGTCGAGGCCGAGCGCCTCGCGGCGAGCCACGATCGGCGGCACGATCGGCACCTCCTGCTCGCGCTCGCGCTGGCCGCTCTCGCGCTGCCCGGTGCGTTGCCGGGTGGACGCGGCGCTCCCGACGCGATCGCCTTCCTGACGTGGCTCGCGTTCCTCGCCCCGGCCGTGGGCGCGCTCGCGGCGGGCCTGCGCATTCCGTTGTGGCCGCACGCGGCCGCGATCCCGGGCACGTGGATGTTGGTGCTCGTGGGCGTCGACGCGCTCGGACCGCGCGATCTCGCCACGCCGATCTGGTCGTCGCTGGCGGCGGCGGGCCTCTTCGGCCTCGGGTTCGGCATCGGCCGCCTGCTGCGGAGCGAGAACGCCGCGGTCACGGCGGCCGGGCTGCTCACGCTGTCGGCGATCCTGGTCCTCGCGCCCGTCGCGGGCGCCACGTTGCGCGCGCCCTGGCCGGCCCGCGCGAGCGCGATCCTGCTCGACGCATCCCCGGCCACCCTGCTCGCGGAATGCGGCGGCATCGACTGGTTGCGCCATCCGGCGGTGTACGACGCGGCCGGCACGTCGGACATCGACCCGCGCACACGCAGCCCGTACGCGCCGCCGCTTGCAGCCGGAATCGTGCTTGTGTTGGGATGCGCGCTGGCGATCTTCGGCGAGCGGTCTGCGCGCGCGAGGGGAAGCCCTTCCGACGCCGCCGCTTGAACCGATCGTTCCGCACCCGCCGATGGCCCTGCACAAGTACTTCTGCACGTTTCCCCAGGACCTGATCTCCGAACCGATCATCAGCCACACGCTGGGGGAGAAGTTCGGCGTCGTCCCGAACATCCGCGCCGCGAGCATCACGGACACGATGGCGCTCGTCGCGGTCGAGATCGAAGGCGACGAGGCCGCGATCCTCTCGTCGGTGAACTACATGAAGTCGCGCGGCGTCAAGATCGAGGAGATCCGCGACCAGGTCGGCCGTTGAACATGGTGTCGGCGCGTGCTGTGGGATCCGTGCTCGTGTGCGCCGTCCTGGCTGCACTCCTCGGATGCCGCGGATCGGGCGAGATCGGGCGCGAAGCGCAGTGGGATCCGCCGCAGCAGGGCGCCGTCGTCAGCGAACACCCGCTGGCGACCAAGGTCGGCGTCCAGATTCTCGAGCGCGGTGGGAATGCAGCGGATGCCGCGGTGGCCGTGGCCCTCGCGCTCGCGGTCGTCTACCCGCAGGCGGGCAACCTCGGCGGTGGCGGTTTCGCGCTGTGGGTGCCGCACACCGGGCTCTCGGTCGCGCTCGACTTCCGCGAGGTCGCACCGGCGGCCGCGCGTCCCGAGGTCTACCAGGACGCCGAGGGCCATCCCGTGCCCGAGCGTTCGACCAGCGGCCCGATCAGCGTCGCCGTGCCGGGTTCGCCGGCCGGGCTGTTCGAACTGCATCGCCGCTTCGGCAATTTGCCGTTCGATATCGTCGTCGCGCCCGCCATCCAACTCGCGCGCGAGGGCTTCGCGGTGGATGCGTGGCTCGCGCGCGACCTGGCCGAGCCGGGCGTCTACGAGCAGTTCAACGAGCCCGCGCGCGAGCTGTTCTATCCGCGCGGGAAAGCGCTGCGTTCCGGCGCACGACTCGTGCAGCCGGAGCTGGCGCGCACGTTGGAACGTCTTGCCAGCGAAGGTCCGAGTGCGTTCTACAACGGTCCTGTCGCGGACGCGATCGTCGGCGCACTGGCGCCCGAACCGATCCCCGGACGCGAAAAAGGTGGCGCGATCGGCACCGGCTTCGGCGCCGGATGGATCGCGCACGCCGACCTGCGTGCCTACGCGGTGCGCGAGCGAGCGCCGCTCGTCGGTTGGTTCCGCGGCCACGAAATCGTGACGATGCCACCGCCGAGTTCGGGCGGCGTCGCGCTGCTGCAGACGCTGGGTGTGCTCGAGGGCCTGCCGCTCGATCCCGAGCGCGACCGTTCGATCGCCGCGCGGCGGTTCGAGGAAGCGACCGCCGAGGGTCGTGACGATCCAGGCCTGTCGGACCGCATGGTGCACTGGTGGATCGAGGCGTTGCGCGGTGCGTTCGCGGATCGCGCCGAGTACCTGGGCGATCCCGACTTCGTGCGCGTTCCGGTCGCCGAGTTGTTGGCGCCGAGCGCGATCGCCGCGCGCCGTGTCGCGATCGGCGAGGTCGCTGGCGAGGATGTGACCGCGCTCCCGGTCGCGCGCGAAGGCGGTCAGACGACGCACCTCTCCGTGCTCGACGACGCGGGCAACGCGGTCAGCCTGACGACGACTCTGAACACGACGTTCGGCTCGGGCATCCTCGTGCGCGGCGGAGGATTCCTGCTGAACGACGAGATGGACGACTTCGCGCCGGCGGGCGGCGCGCCGAACGTGTACGGACTCGTCGGCGGCGCGGCGAATGCGGTGCAGCCCGGCAAGCGCCCGCTGTCGTCGATGACGCCGACCGTCGTGCGCGTCGGCGGGCATGCGAACGTCATGGTGCTCGGCAGTCCGGGCGGACCGCGCATCATCACCGCGGTGACGCAGGTGCTCTTGCGCGTGCTCGTGCTGGGCGAACCGCTCGAGCGCGCCGTCCACGCACCGCGTCTGCACCAACAGTGGAACCCGTCGGAAACGACGGTCGAACCAGAGTTCGATCCGCAACTCGCCCTGGCGCTCGAACGCCGCTTCGGCCAGACGATCCGTCGCTTGGATC
>JBBQCC010000116.1:0-11942 GCA_038318285.1 Planctomycetota bacterium
CGCCGCTGCCACGCGACCAGAGCGATCGCAACCGCACGAGCCCGTTTGCGTTCACGGGAAACAAGTTCGAGTTCCGCGCCGTCGGTTCGAGCCAGTCGATCGCGTGGCCGAACACGATCCTGAACACGATCATCGCCGAGAGCCTGGACTGGATGTCCTCGGAGATCGAACGCCGCGGCGGGACGGGCGATCGGCGCGACGTGATCCAGACGCTGGTCCGCGAGGTGTTCGCGAAGCACAAGCGGATCCTGTTCAACGGCGACAACTACTCCGCGGAATGGGTGCAGGAGGCGGAACGGCGCGGTCTGCAGAACCTGCGCGACACGCCCGCGGCGCTCGCTGGCCTTGCGTCGGCGGCGAACGCGTCCGTGTTCGATCGGTTCGGCGTGTGCAGCGCGCGCGAACTCGAGTCGCGCTCGAACGTGCTCAACCAAGCCTACGTGCACCGCATCTCCGTCGAGGCGCTCTCGATGCGCGACATCGCGCAGACGATGGTCATGCCGGCCGCGTTCCAGGCGCAGAAGCGCGTGGCCGATTCGATCGCGAGCGTGCTCGCCGTGAACCCGCAGGCGGACATGCGCACACAGCGCGAACACCTCGGCCAGATCACGGACACCCTGAACCTTCTGCGCCCCGCGATCGCCGACCTCGTCAAGGCGCGTCATGCCGCCGAGGAAACGAAGGGCAGCCAGAACGAACTCGCCCGCGCGTTCCGCGAGGAGGTCGTCCCGGCGATGGTGAAGGTGCGCGAGCACGCCGACCGCATCGAATCCCTCGTCGACGACGACCTGTGGCCGCTGCCGAAGTACCGGGAACTCCTGTTCCTGCACTGAGAGCGCGTGAAGAAATCGAGCGTACGCGCTCTCAGAATCCAGTGGTGCCGCTCCGCGGCACGAGAGCCCGTGAATTCTTCACAGGCTCTGAGCGTGCGGACGGGGCACGAGCTCGGGACGTCGGAGCGCGTCGCGTCGCGTCCCGCGCGCGCGCGCGTGCCGCGGAACGCCTCGAAGACCTGTGCCGCAGCGCAGGACCGCGTCCGGCGTCGCGGGACGGCCTGCGCCGCGCTCACCCTCCTGTTCATCACCTCCGCGTGCACGCGCGAAATTCGCGTCGCCGGTCCCACGGGCGAAGTGCGCATGGAGGGTGCTCGCGGGCGTTGGTCGAACGAACCGGTCGGCACATGGACGTGGTCCTACCCGGGCGGTTCCGCACGCGAACGCGGCACGCTGACCGACGGGCATCGCACGGGCGAGTGGATGCAGTGGTGGTCGAACGGCGAGAAGCGCTCGCTCGGCCGACGCGAGTACGACACGACGACGCGGACGAGCCCGCGCGAGGGCGCGTGGACGTTCTGGCATCCGAACGGTTCCGTCGCGGCGCGTGGAATCTACCGGCGCGGATCCCGCGAAGGCGCGTGGGAGTACTCGCTCGACGACAGCCGCCTCGACGGCGACCGGAGCGGGATCTACCACGACGACGTGAAGCTGGCGGACCGATGAAACCCGAGTACGAGGGGCGAGACCGCGCACCGATCGGCGTGCTCTGGACGAACCTCGGATCCCCGGCCGCGCCCGAGCCGGGCGCCGTGCGCACGTACCTGCGCCAGTTCCTGACGGACCCGCGCGTCGTCGATCTGAACCCAGTGCTGTGGCGGCTGCTCCTCGAACTCGTGATCCTGCCGCGCCGCGGGCGGACGTCGGCGCACGCCTACTCCACCGTCTGGACCGCGGACGGATCCCCGTTGGTGGCGAACTCGCGCCGACAGACCGCGGCGCTGGCGCGCGAGCTCGGACCCGACTACCGCGTCGCGACCGCGATGCGCTACGGCGAGCCATCGATCGCGAGCGCCGTCGAGGAACTGCTCGGCGCGGGCTGCGAACGGCTCGTGATGCTTCCGGCGTTCCCGCAGTACGCCAGCGCGACGACCGGCAGCGCGGTCGCGGAGACGTTTCGCGTGCTCGGCGCGCGGCGCGTGATCCCGCCGCTCAGCGTGGTGCCGCCCTACCCTGCGGACCCGGACTACGTGGCGGCCCTCGCCGCCGGTGCACGCGCGGCCGCGAGCGGGCGCACGATCGACCACTGGGTGTTCTCGTTCCACGGCATCCCCGTCCGGTACGCCGAAGCGGGCGACCGGTACCCCGCGGACTGCGGACGCACCGCGCAGGCGCTGGCGCACGCGCTCGGCCTCGGTCCCGCGGGCTGGACGGCGACCTGGCAGTCGCGCTTCGGACGCGAGCCCTGGCTCGAGCCCGCGACGGACACGTGGGTCATCGCGAACGCGAAGCGCCACGGGACGCTGGGCATCGTGGTCCCTGGATTCACGGCCGACTGCCTGGAGACCCTCGAGGAGATCGGTGAGCGCCTGCGAGCGGATGTCGCCGCGGCCGGGGCGCCCGATTTCGTGCTCGTGCCGGCGCTGAACGACTCGGCCCAGTTGGTGCGGGGGCTGGCCCGACTCATACGCACCCACGCGGGGGCTTCCGGACTCGGTTCGGGCGGGTGAACAGGCCCTGTGGGTCCACGCGTCCGGCAGCCCCAAACCCAGGCGCACAGCGAGGATGGAGTGGTAGCGGTGAAGGGATTCGAACCCCCGACACACGGCTTATGAAGCCGTTGCTCTAACCGACTGAGCTACACCGCCCCGGATGTTCCGACCGTCCACGCCGCGCGGGCGAGAACCCGCGCCGGAAGGGCGAGGGACGATAGCCGCGGACACGGAGTCGGTCAAGACGACCCCGCCCGCCGCATGGCTCCTGAAAAAAGTTCAAAGAATCCTGAGCGTCCGGGGCCCTCGATCACGTTTGAGAGGTTGAAGGGTTTGGTGCACGCCCCCGGGTGTGCTTCAGATCCTCCCAGCGTGAGGTGTTTCCCTCCGCGGTGCCTCTCCCCCGCAAGGTGGAGGATCACCACGGTCACCTGCGCAAGGGGGAACCGAGAGAGTCGAAAAAGTGCCTGTCTGTCCGGACAGGCACTTTCTCGTTTCCCGGGCTCGCTCGCTGGGGCTGGCTCCCTGGGACCCGTTCCCCGGGGAACCCGCTCGCTCCCGCGCGGCAGAACGACGCGCAGCGGACAGCACGCCGCCTGCCCGCGACCTTGCGCGCCCACTGTGTTAGCGCGGCACTGTGTTAGCGCGCCACTGTGTTGGTGGGCCACTGTGTTAGTAAGCCACTGTGCTGGTGGGCAACTGTGCTACCGCACCGTCGCACCGTCGCACCAGCGCCGGGCTCGCGACCGCGCTGGCGCGCCGGCGTGCGTCCGTCAAGCCGTGTGGTACGTCAGCTGCCGCGGGAGGACCTGACCGGTCTCCTCGTCGTACGCGTGGCACGTCTCGATCGGCCGCGAGTAGAGGTGCAGCGAGATCCCCTGCCGGCCGTCCGTCGGCCGCACGCGGTGCAGCGCGATGCCGTCGTTGATGAACGCGACCTTGCCGGGCTCGAAGACGCGTGCCGCGCGGGCCGTCAGCGGGCCGGTCTGCCCCGCAGTCGGCCAAGCGTAGTGCTGCTCCTCGATGCGGCCTTCGAGCACCGCCATCCAGCAGTTCTGACCGGCGTGGTCGTGGATCGGACTGGCTTGGTCCGTGTCCCAACACAGGACGAGCAACTCGTACCACTCCGTGCGTCCGACCAGGTTGCGCGTGTAGCACGCCGCCTGGAAGTGCGCATGGCAGCGCCAGTCGTCGTGGCGCTGCGCGTACTCGGCCAGGATCGCGGCCGCGCGTGGTGCGTCCGGGTCGCGTTCGAACTCGGCCGTCAGCGCGCGCTGCAACGCGACGATGGGCGCGAGATCCGCCTCGGACTGGGTTCGCGAACTCTCGGTGTGCGTCATCGCGCTCCCTCCGGCACGCCGCCGAGGATCGCGGAGAGCGCCTCGACCGCGCGATCGATCGAACTCGACGTGGTGGCCAGTCCCAGCGAGAAGCGCAGGCTCTCGCTGGCGCGCGCGCTCGACGCCCCCATCGCGGTCAGCACGTGGCTCGGCGTCGCGCCCGTCGCCGCCGAGCCGGCGGCCACGGCGATGCCGCGCGCGCCGAGCTCGGCCTGCAGCAGGTGTCCCGCGCGCCCGGGGAACCACACGTTGAGCGTGTTCGGCAGCGACGGTCCGGAGCCGTTGCGTTCCGCGTTCGGCGCGATCTCGAGGATGCGCGCGAGCAGTTCGTCGCGCAGACGTTCGACGCGTGCGTGCTCCCCCGCAGCTTCGGCGAGGCGATCCTGGGCCAGCAGACCGAGCGCCGTGCCGAAGCCGACCGTCGCGAACGTGTTCTCGGTACCGCCGCGGGTTCCGCGCTGCTGCCCGCAGCCGTGGATGAGCGGTTCGACGTGCACGCCCGTGCGAATCCACAGGCAGCCCGATCCCTTCGGCGCGTAGAGCTTGTGGCCCGCGATCGACAGGAGGTCGCAGCCCAGCGCGCCCACGTCGATCGCGACCTTGCCCAGAGCGGCCACAGCATCGACGTGCAGCGGGATCCCGCGTGCCCGTGTGCGCGCGGCGATCGCCTGCACCGGCTGCATCACACCCGTCTCGTTGTTCGCGAGCATGACCGACACGAGCGCGGTGTCGGGACGCAACGCGCGGTCGACGTCGGCCTCGTCGACCGCGCCCGAGGCACGCGGTGCGACACGCGTGACCGACACGCCCTGACGCTCGAGCCAAGCCGCCGTCGAGAGCACGGACTTGTGCTCGATCGCGCTGACGACGAGGTGGCCGCCCGTTCGACCGCCGAACGTGCCCAGCAGGGCGTGGTTGTTCGATTCGCTGCCGCCGCTCGTGAAGACGATCTCGTCCTCGCGCGCACCCAGAGCGCCGGCCGCGGCGATGCGCGCGGCATCCAGCGCGGCGCGCACGGCCAATCCGCCGGGATGTCCGGCGGATCCGTTCGCGAAGTGGCCGCTCAGGAACGGCTCGCACGCGGCTCGAACGGCGGGGTGGACCGGCGTGGAGCCGTTGCAGTCCAGGTAGGTCTCGGCACCCTCGGGCCAGCGGAACTTCATCTCCACATTCTGCGCGGGATGCGCACCCGGCGCGAGAGTCCATCCGGTCCGGAGCGGCTCCGGCGGGCTCCCAGAGCGTAGGCCGAACGCACACGCCCTCGCGCTGTGGAGCATCGGGACTCGCTCGTGGGAGCCCGCACTTGCTCTCTCTTGCAGGCCCTCAGCGGTCGCGCAGGTTCTGCACGCCGTCGCGCGCCGAGGCGAACAGCAGGCAGGCCTCGTTTTCGGGACCTTCGGGCGCGCCGCGAATCCCCAGCGCGACCGGCGTGTGTGCGCTCCCCGCAGGGTAGCGCAAGTAGTCGCCGGCGCAGTGCTCGCCCGACTCGTCGCGGTAGCCGCCGCGCAGCACGAGCACCTCCTCGATGCCGACATGACGGTGCGCCGGGTAGCCGCAGCCCGGTGCCATGCGGATGAGCACTGCGGTTTCCATCGGAACGGCGGTGTCGACCGGCGCAGTCCCCTCGCTTCCGAGGTGGAGCGGAACCCACTCGATGCCGACGTGACGCGTCGCGCGCCAGCCGAGCGCCTGTTCGTCGATCTTTACCGCGAGCCCCGGAATCCGCATGGTAGGTGCGACAGGATAGCGTGCGTGACCCACGAGCCCGCCTTCTCCGCCGCCTCGGCGCTCATCGAACTCTTGGTGCAGTCGGCCGAGCTGACTTTACGTGACCGCTTGATCCTGGAGGCGGGGCTGGCCTCGGCGGGCTCGGACTCGGGTTCGCTCTGGCGCCGCGAGGCGGACGGGAACTGGCGCTGCTGCGTCGAACGCGGTCGTCGCGGCGGGCGTTTCGAAACCGAGCGCGCGGCGCGCCGCGCGCTCGAGAACCCGCTGGAGCCGACGCTGCCGGGCTTCGCGTTCGTGCGCGTGGAGGTCGGCCCGCGCGGTGTCGCGCTCGTGCTGGCCGGGGCTCTCGACGAAGACGCCGAGGATGCCCTGGAGGCCTTGCTCACCTGCATGCTCATCGTCGAGCTGTCCTCCGACGACGACCATCCCCAGCCGGAGGCACCCCTGCCCGCGGCCCGCGGGGAACTCGGCCGGCTCCAGCACGACGTGCGCAACGCGCTGACGAGCTTGATGGCCACCCGGCAGGTCCTCGAGCGGTTCGGCACCGACCTCGCGAGCGACGAGCGGCAGGCGTTCCACGAGGCGGTCCACCGCGAGTGCGAGCGGACGGGTTCGCTGCTCGCGGCGGGAATCCTGGGGCGCCCGAACCCGCGGCCCCTCCCCGCCGCGGCCGCCGACATTCTGCACGACGTGGTCAAGCTGGAGCAGGCCGCCTTGGAGCGCGCGGGCTGCACCGCGACCACCTCGATCGCCGACGAGGCCCAGGGACTCCAACCGGCCTGTGGCTCCGCAGCTTGGAGTCGGATCGTCCGCAACCTCGTCGCCAACGCGCGCGAGGCCGCCCAGGCGCGCGGGATGGCCGGCGCGCTCACGATCCGGCTCGAGCCCGCCGTGGGGGGCCTGCGGCTCATGGTCGAGGACCAGGGCGGAGGCCTGCCGGCCAGCCCACTGCCGCGCCTCTTCGAAGAGGGGTTCACGGCTGGGAAGCCGCAGGGGAGCGGTCAGGGCCTCGCCGTGGTGCGGGGGCT
The DNA here is from genome assembly GCA_038318285.1 of Planctomycetota bacterium. Lineage (GTDB taxonomy): Bacteria > Planctomycetota > UBA1135 > UBA1135 > JAEUHZ01. Next base: position 6,582 of record JBBQCC010000116.1, read on the forward strand.
GGCCTTGGCGAGCGCCGGAGCTGTCCTGGTGGAGCGCCGTGCCGGGGGTGCACGGTTCGAGGTCTGGATGCCCGTCCGGCCCGGTCCCGACGAACCCTGAGGCTGCCCGGGTGCCCTCCGGAACCCAGAAAAAATGTTCCTGGGGGGCTTCACCCGACCTGGGGATCGTGCAAAGATCCGGCGGTGATCGACGCAAGTTGATCATGGTGAGTCCCACCTAGAGGCCTTGCACTTTGCGAGCGGTGCTTGGCCCGGGAAGCTAGGTGGAAACTCCTCTCTCCCTCGGGCCGGAGGCGTCAAAACCTCCGGCCCCCTTCGTTTTTCTACCGGCGCGCAATCGCCGTGGAGAGGCCGCGAGGCGAGAGGCGACGATCGCGAGCGACGGTCGCGATGTCTGGCGCGCGCCAATCCTGTTCGCACCAATCCTGCAGGAGACGCGGCAGTGTTGCAGATACCGCGACACTCGCGTGCAGCGCTGGAGCATCACGCCTGCGCTCGGGCCGTCTCCGTCTGCCGCGGGTTCGTTCGCAGCCTGTCCGCGCCGCAACGCGCGAGACGCCGCGTCGGCTCTGGCTCACGGCAGCCCGCTCGCGCGCGCTACACACTGCTCGCGTCACACTGCGCGCGTCACACTGCGCGCGTCACCACTGCGCGCGTCGCCACTACGTAGTGCAGGCACGCATCGTAATTCCTATGCGTGCCGAGCTGCGAGCGCTTGCCGTCGAGCGATCGCGCAGCGTGCCGCGCGCGTGGCCTGCACGGGGCTCGCACTCAGGGGAAGGTCAGCACCCAGTCGTGCGCGCCCGCGCTCGACTCGACGATCTCGAACGACTGCGTGAACGCGTCGAACGTTCCGCTCGCGCTGATGCCGTCGCGCAGGACCGAAATCGGTGCGGAGCCGACGCCGAGGAAGCGCACGCGATCGCCGGTGCCGTCGGCGCTCGCGAGGTGCAAGGTCACGCTGCCGTGCATCGCGAAGCCGGCTGCCGGCGCGTCGAACGTGATGCGCTTCAGGTTGGCCGTCTGCGTGATGTCGAGGTGTCGCGTCAACACGTCGTGGGCCCACGTGAACGGCGTGAACGCGCCGCGGACGTCCTGCTCGACCTGGAAGCGGAACCAGACGCCGTCCTCGTCGGCCAACGTGTTGCCGGACGTCGGTTGCTGCAGCGTCTTCGTCTGCATCCAATCGCACACGGCCGTCTCATCCAGCGTCGACCACGAGTGGACGTTCCCGTTCGGGACGGTCAGCGTGTGGCTGGCATTCTGGTTCTGCAGATAGCCGTCGAAGGCGTACGTCTGCGCGGCCAGGTAGACCATCGGATCCGCGTTCGCGATCCAGATCGCGGTCGGGATGTGCGCCAGATTGCGGCCCATGTCCGTGCCCGCGCCGATCTGTCCCGTGATCGGATCGAGGTCGATCGAGGACGCGCGCCGGTAGTTGAAGGGCTGCTGCATCGGCGTGCCGCCGAACAGGTTCTCGAGCACGTCGGGAACCTCGAGGTTGTTCCCCGGGAGCGGCAGGTTGTCGTCGAGGTCGGCGTCGTCGGGCTCGTTGAACCAAGTGTGCGCCAAGCTGACGCCGCCCGTATGGTCGCAGATCGCAGCGAACTGCACGCCCGCCGGATCGAGGTGACGCGCGGCATAGTTCGCAAGTCCCCCGCCGCCCATCGAGAAGCCGACTCCGTACACGCGATTGCGGTCGACGGGCAGGATGCTCGCGACGAGGTCGAGTGCGGCGCGCGTGTTGATCTGACTCTCGTTGTTCCCGAAGTTCTTCTGGCGCGCGCCGAGCGGCGCGACGCAGTACCAACCGCGCGCTTGCGTCTCGGCCAGGAAGGTCGTGTTCAGAACATCGCCGTGCGAGCTGCCGAACTTGTGGAAGACGACGAGCATCGGCACCGGCGCAGTCGGCGGCGTCGGCGGCAGTTGGACGAGGAACTTCTCGACCCAGCCCGAGCCCGTGTTGTTCAGCACGAACTCGATGAGTCCCGGGTATCCGGGCACGTAGCGCGCGCGGTAGTGCACGCCGACGGCCGCGGCCGACGTCGCCGAGGCCGTGAGGTCCAGCTCGTCCTGCTCGCGCGCGAACCGCCCGGTCGCGGGCGCGGCGTCCGCGATCGAGCGAGCGTTCTCGGGAGCGACGGGAACGCGCACGGGCGCCGACGGGGTCGTCGGCCTCGGTGCGTCGGGCCCTGCGCCCGCGCCGGCGGACGGTCCGGAACCGGAGGTCGGCGCGACGGAGCCGCCCTCGCTGCAAGCGGCCAGGAGACAGCCCGAAAGCAGGGCGAGGAAGGCGCTGGGTCGCGCCGCTATCTTCGAATCGCGCATCGCAGGGAGCGTGTCGACCACGCCGAGTCGGAAATGGAGGCTCGGGTCCGCTCGGCCGGGAGACGCCGTTCCACGAGTCTACCCCCCTTCTTCGACCCCGGGGGCGCCCATTCCTGCTGGGATTCCCGTAGGAACTCCTTTCCGCCAGGACGCAGCGTGCTGCGCGATTCCGAGCGATCTCGCGGCGGCACGCGGGAGCCTCCGACGGCGTCCTCGCGCGGGGCTGGCCCGGACTCGCCGCCGCATCGATCAGCCTCCCAGGAGTTCCGCCACGATCCCGTGGCGCAGCCCGCGGCCGCTGACGCGCAGTTCATGGGCCCCGAGCCGATCGAGTACCGCGTCCAGGATCGCGAGACCGGCGGGCAGGATGTCCGCGCGCGTCGGTTCGATCGGGAAGCGCAGCCGTTCCGCCGGCGTCGCGCGAGCGATGCGTCGCGCCAGTTCACCGACCGCGGACGCCGCGACGGTCACGCCCTCGACGGCGTGTGGATCGAAGCGTTCGAGCCCGCGCGCGCAGGCACCGAGGTTCACCGCCGTCCCGCCGATCGCCCACACCGGTCGATCCGCCGCAGCGCGGGCGGGCAGGACGCGAGCGCGACGCGCGGCGTCGTCGGCGAGTGCGCTTTCGGCCGCGGCACGTTGTGCCTCGGTTGCACTGGACTCGGTCGCGTGCGCTTCGGTCGCGAGGACGGCGCCGATCGGGAGGGACACGCGCAGCCCGAGGTCCGGGCACGCGACCTCCGTGCTGCCGCCGCCCACGTCGATCACGACGGCGTCCGGACCGGCGCCCGCGGCCGCGATCGCTCGCTCGCCCAGTCGCGCTTCCTCTTCCTCGGAGACGATTTCGAGCGCGATGCCGGTCTCGTTCCGCGCGCGCTCCGCGAACGGGCGGCCGTCGCGCGCCCGGCGTAGACACGCTGTGCCCACGGCGCGCACGCGATCCGCCGCAATACCGTGTGCGGCGATGCACGCCGCGAACGTCCGCAGCGCCTCGAGTGCACGCTCGATCGCCGCCGGATCCAACGCGCCCGTCGCGGCGAGCCCCGCGCCGAGTCGCGGCGTCAGACACAGTTCCTCGAGCGTCTCCACGCCGCCGTCCGCGCGCACGCGCGCGACGAGACACAGCGCCGTGTTCGTGCCCAGGTCGATCGCCGCGACCGGCGCGCCGCTCGCGATCCGCTCGGTCCTCACGAAGGCTCCACCGCTCGCTCGGCCGCGGATTCTGCTGTGGACTCCAGCTCCTCGGCACCCGCGCCGAACGCGCCGTAGCAGTCGCCCTCCAAGTTGAATACCTGCAGACGCGTGCCGGCGAGGTCCGCGACGACGACGCGCGTCCGCCGGTCGGGCCCGCGGGATTCGTCGAGCGCGAGGTCCTCGGGCTCGCACACGGCCCCCTCGTCCTCGCCGCCCTCGGCGAGGCGTCGCAGCGGACGACCGGCGGCGTCGACGAGGTGGATCGCGCCCGGGCTCGCGTGCTCGTCCGAACCGGCGCTCGCGACGACCATGCGCCCGTCGCGGAGCACGCGCACAGCCGTTGGCGCGCTCCCGCCCGGGGTGCGGAAGGCGAAGTGGAAGCGCCCGTCGCGCCAGACGTGCACGAGCCCCGTCGAAGGCTCGCACGCGACCACGATCCCGCGCGGACCGCATGCGACGCGCGCGAGCCCGGCGAAACCGGCGTCCTTGTCCCGCGGCTGGACCGAAACGACGGCGCGCAGCTCGCGCAAAACTGCAGAGTCCGGCCGCGCGTCGCGCTCGACCTTCCGCTCCCGCGGAACCGTCTTCTCGGGCCCCACCAGGTGCAGCGCATGACGCCGCGCGCCGCGCGAGGTCACGGCGATCTGAAGCGCGTCCTCGACACCGGTCGCGTCGACGGCCTCGACATCCGTGAGCGAGCCGACGGTGTCTTGACCGCCGCGCGGCAGACCCGCGAGCTCACGCCCGAACGCAGTGAAGACGCGCACGCGGTCGCTGGCCGAGTCCACGACCCAGATCCGCCGATCCTCGTCCACGGCGATCGAGCGGACGTCTGCGCGCGGCCCGTCCTCGGGCGCGACGACGAAACCGGCGGACAGTCGGCGACCGTCGAAGTCGTGCGGCACGATGCGCCAACTCCGATCCCAACGCGCGACCCACAGGGTCGCGTGGCGGGCGGCGAGCGACGTGGCGTAGCGGAACATGGCCGGATGTTAGTCCACGCGCCGCTCGAGGCGCAGGTGCACGATCTCGGCCGGCGCTCCGACGCGCAGGGGCAAACCTACGGCACCGACGCCGCGACTGACGACGAGCAGCGTGTCGCCGATCCGGACGCGCACACCGGGATGCACGGGTCCGAAGCGGCGCAGCCCGGGCAGATCGATCTGACCGGCGTGCGTGTGCCCCGACAGGATCGCGGCGCAACCCGGCCGCGCGATCACCCGCGCGGCCAGCGGGTTGTGGCACAAGACGATCTCGACATCGCCCGACACGACATCCGCGCGCGCCGCGTCGAGGTCGACGACGCGACCTTCCTCGAGGTCCTCGACGCCGACGAACGTCACCCAGGAACCGCCGCGCCCGACGCGGACGCAGGCGTTGCGCAGGAAGCGCGCGTTCGGGATCGCCTCGGCGATGCGTGCTTCGGCGCGCCCGCGGTAGTCGTGGTTCCCGAACACGGCGAAGACTCCGGACGGCGCGCGGAGTCGGCACAGTTCCGCCGCGATGCGCTCGATCTCGTGCGCGCCGTGCGTCACGAAGTCCCCCGTCAAGGCGATCGCGTCCGGGCGCAGCGCGTGCACGCGCTCGACGAGGTGCGCGAGGTCCCCTGGTCCGACGAACCAGCCACCGTGGAAGTCGCTCAGGTGCGCGATGGTGAAGCCTTCGAGCGCCGACGGCAGTCCCGGGATGCGCGCGACCTCCGTGCGCACGCGGATCCGGCCCGGCGCCAGCGAGCGCGCGCGGTACACCGCACGCCCGCCGAGCGCCGCGCACACGCGCTCCGAGGCGCGACCGAGTCGAATGAACCAGCGCGCGTAGCGGCGCGGCGGCTGGCGGACG
>JBBQCC010000117.1:0-11914 GCA_038318285.1 Planctomycetota bacterium
GCGTCGTCCGCATCGCAATCGGCGATGCGGCCGATCGCCAGCACGGCGCCGCGCACCACGCCGTCCGGTTCGCGCGCGTGACGATCGAGCACGCCCGTGAGCTCGCGCGCGATCTGGTCGCGCAGTTCCGCGCCGGCGCCGTCCGCGAGCCGCGCGAGCGCATCGGGAACGTGGGCGCGCGCGAGTTCGGGGCGGTCGTCGTCGTGCAGGTAGCGCACGAGGGCCGCCGCTTGCGCCACTCGTGAGCGCGGCGGGATCGCGTCCGAGGCGCGTCGCGTGCGCGGATGGATCGACGCCTCCGCGTCGCTGCGCGGCATTGGCACGAGCCCCAGCGCGATCACGCACGCGGACGGCAGGTCCGCGGAAGCGTTCTTGCGCGGTACGTCGAGTTCGCGCTGCAGATGGTGGGCGACGAACGCCTGCAGGTCCTCGCGCTCCGACCGCGCGGCGGCGATCCCGAGCCCGTACGCGGCGAACGCACGCGTGCGCGACGAGACGCGCCCGTTCGCGAGCTTCCGGCCCGTATCGTCGTCGTGCAGCAACGCGACGAGCGCGGGAATACCCGACGGATGTCGCAGGATCCCCAGCGCCGCCGCCGCGGTCTCGCCGATCTCCTGGTCGGGGTCGCCGACGAAGGGCGCGATCTCTGCGGCGATCGCGGGCCCCGCCGCGCGTGCTTCGTCGTCGCACGACCGTGCGATTGCCACGAGGAGCCCGGAGACGAGGTCGCGCTGCTTCGCACTCGCGAGTGCCGTGCGCGCGGCCCCGATGCCGTACTGCAGACGATCTTCGGCCGTCGAGCGTCCGTCGCCGCCGGTCTTGGGATGCGTCGCTTCGACGCGCGACTTCAGATCGAGGTAGGCGTCGCGGTTGTAGCGCCACCACAGTTGCCAACTCGTCGGTTCGAGACCGAGCTCACCGCCGGTTCCGATCCCGGGCAGACCGCGGCCTGCACCCGTGGGCACGGAGCCTCCCGGCGGCGTCGTCGAGGGGGGAGCCGGCACGGCGGGACCAGGGGCCGACGGGCCGGGCGCCGAGGGTCCGGCCGGGGACGGCGGCGTCGGTGCCGAGCCGCCCGCGGGCGTGCCTCCGCCAGGTCCAGGGAACACGGCCCCGTGGTAGGGGGCGGACCAGCCCAGCGAACCGGAGACCACGAGGGCCAGCACGGTTGCGACGTGCGCCGCGGGAAGCCATGTGCGGGGCAAACCGCTCGTCCGACGTGCGCGAGCGCGCGGATCCGGGCGCTGATGTCGATCGGGATGGACGTCCACGCGTGACGGCCATCTCATCACGCCGCGTGCCGAGGCGCGCCGACGGAGCGCAAGAACCCGCGCGCGGCGCGGCACCGCGACCCGGGAGCCGCCGGGATGCGTGTGCCCCGGGCCGGTCGCCACTATCCTCCCGGGGAGAGGTCGTCTGATCCGCACGCACGCAACTCGCCCCGAGACGGCCGGATCCACGCGCACGGGCCGCGAAGCCCTCGCGGTCGGCATCGTCGCGTTTGCGGCCTTCGTGCTGCTCCGCGGGACCGTGCTCCACGACCCGCCGTACTGGGACGCCTTGCTGGGCCTATTCCCGCAGGCGCACTGGCAGGCCGTGCACGGGCTGAACCCGCTGCATTTGTTGCGCGAGCAGCCGGGCTACGTCGAGGGCGGGGCCTGCGTGTACCCGTTCAGCGTCGTGCCGCCGCTCATCGCGCTGCTCGAGCGAGCACTGCCGGATGCGGCCCCCCGGTTCGCGTTGCTGCACCTCGCGACGTTTGCCCTGGCGGGTGTCGCGTGTGCGGCGACGTATCAGCTCGTGCGCCCGTTTGGTCGCACGCTGGCTTGGCTCGCGGCCGCGGCGCTCTGGACGCAGCCGGGATTCCAGTCGCTGGCCTGCCAACTCGGGCTCGAGATGCCGATCGCCGCGGCCGTCGCGGTTGCTCTGGCTGCGCTGGCGGAGAAGCGCTGGGGCACGGCGTTCGTCGCCGCGCTCGTGGCGCTGCTCGTGAAACCGACCGGCATCGTCGTGGCCGCGACTGCGCTGGCCGTCTACGTCGTACGCCGGCTGACCGCGCGCGGCGCCGAAGCTCCGACGCAGCGCGAACGCAACTTCGCGATCGGCCAGGCCCTGCTGCTCGTCCTGTTCGCGATCGAAATCGGTCTCCTGCGTTCGTTCGAGCGCGGGCCGCCGGGCGCGGGACTCTTCGCCGGCTTGGTCCCGCTGTTCGCGAAGCGGCTCTGGACCGTGCCCGCATTCGGGTTGTCGTTGATGCTGGTGGCCCTATTCGGCATCGGCGCGTTCGCGCGTCGTTCGCGTGTGGCGTCGCATCTGGCGGGTTCAGCAGTACCGGCGGGTGCAGCAGTGCCGGCGGGTTCAACGGGTTCGACGTCGGAGTTCGCGCGGTCCGCGACGTTTGTCGGCGCCGTCTTCCTCGTCGCGTACCTCGGGCTGCTGGCGCAGTGGCAGAACCCCTTGCCGCGCTATTTCGTCCTGGCTTATCCGGCGGTGTTCGCGCTGCTGGTCGTGGGGGCGCTGCATCTCGCGCCGCGCGCGATCGCGGCACCGGGCCTCGCCGCGGTCGCGCTGTTCGGGCTGGTCGATGCGCGTGGAATGTTCCAGCCCGACCGCCCCGGCGCGTTCGCGGCACCCGGCGAATCCGTGCCGCTCGCCGCGCACGACGGTTGGCTGCTCGAACGATCGCTGAGGTTCCGGGACGGTCTGGCTCTCGACCTCGAACTGGCTCGGTTCGCCGAGACCCGTCCGAGGGCGGCCTTCGTCGCGGCGTGGCCGCTCCAACAGGCGCTGCTGGAGCCGGCCTTCGGCTACGTGACGCAACCCGTCGTCTGTGCTTGCGCGGAGACTTCGGTCGCGTGGACCGAGGAACGCGTGCCGAGCATCGCCGAACTCCGCGCGAGCGGGCGCGAGGTCTTGTGGATCCTGACCGCCGTGGACTTCGCGGGCGCCGCGTCGCAGTCGCGTCCGGGAGACGTCGTCGTCGCGCGCTTTGCGGTCGGCGGGCAGCGCGCGTTCGTCGTGCGACGAGCGGATTCTCCGTGAGTCCGCGTCGAGGTCCGCGAACCGACTTGTTCCGCTGGCGTCCGGACCGCTAACGTCCCGGCGTGTACGTGCACAGATTCTTCAGCCCCGCGGTCGCACTGTCCATCCTCGCGTGCGCGCTGTCCCTCCTGGCGTGCGGCGCACGCCAGACCGCGAGCGAGGGCGGGGCGGCGGCGCTGGCGCGCAACCTCGCTCAGGTGCGGATCCTCGAACTGCACGTCGACGAGGACGCGCTCGTGGATCCGGCGCGGCGTCTGGCGGCACGCGAGCACGCGCGCTCCGGTCGCGAGGTGCGCGTGCTCCAACGCGAGGACGGGGATCGGCATGCCGCGCGCATCTTCCTCGGGACCGCCCGCTCCGACCGGGCGGTGACGCTCGCATTCCGAGGCGGCGTCGTGGTCCGCTCGTCCGCATCGGGCGCTTCCGAGGACCGCACCGGTTTCCACGCTGCGGATCTTCAGTTCGGCGGCGCGGACGACGTCGCGCGTGCGACCTTCGAGGATCCCGAGCGCCCCGGACTGCCGATCACGCTCTGGCTCGGCAACGATGGGGCCAGTCTCGCGCGGCAAGTCGAATCCGTCGCGCCGACGGCGACGCCGTGCCTCGCGGTGTGGCGTGCGGGTGACTTGGTGCTCACGAGTCCGCTGTGGGCGGACGGCGAACTCGACGGGCGCCGGATCGAGCGCGTCGGCTTCTCGCGTCTCGCGTTGCGCGGGCCGCTCGATGTGCTCGCCGACGGGGACGGTTTCGTCGTGCAGGGCGCTGCGGGGCTCGTGCCGACGCTCGTCGACGGCGTGCTGCGCGACTTGCGGAGCGCGCGCGAACGCGCGGCGTCGTGGTGCGGTGCGACTCTGCCGAAGATCGACGTGCGCCTGCTCTTTGACGTCGAGGACCTGCGCCTCGCCGGCGAGGAGGCGAGCCTCGGACGCTGGAACCGGGCCCGCCCGTCGGCCGACATGCTGTTCGTGGCGGGTGTGAGCGACGGCGGCGCCGCCGCGATGCGCGCCGGCTTGCGCGGCGCGCTCGGTCCCGCGGCGGACGCCTGGATCGAAGAGGCCGCGAGCGTGTCCGCCTCCGAGACGTGGTGGGGGCGCGATCTCGACCGCTGGCTGGCGCGGCTCGTGAACGCCAGCTGCATCCCGCGCGTGGCAGAGCTCGTCGCCCCGAACGTCGAGGCACGCATCTCCACGCACGTGCTCGCGCCGGCGCGCGCGGCACTGTTCGACCACTTGCGCAGCGCGCGCGGCGATGCGTTCGTTCGCGAGCTGTGGAATGGTACGGCCGTGCTGGGTGTGGACGAGGCTCTCGAGCAGGGCTTCGCATCGGCCGTGCGCGCACGAGCCGCATCGTTCCTCCCGGCGCTGAGCGAATCCGACGGCGCACGTCGCGCCGAAGTTCTCGGTCGACCTCCGGTCGCGGGCGTCGTGTACACAGCCAGCGGTCACGATCCGCGCTCCGGGTACGGCTCGCGCGCAGCCTCAGAGGGCCTGCGCGAACTGCGACAGCACGGCGCGCGGTCGATCGCGATTCCGGCGCAGTTTCGCGACTCGCAGTTCGGCGAGCCGCTCGACGCTGCAACGGCCTTGCAGCCGACTACGGGCGATGTCGCCGTGTTCGGTGCCGCGGCGGCGGCTCACGGCGCTGGACTGCACGTCGCGATCCTTCCTGACCTGGTCACCAGCGAGGCGGGGAGTGCGCTCGGAGGTTGGGCGCGCAACGGCGCCGACGACTGGGCGGAGTATTTCGAGCGGCACGCGCGCGTCGTCGAACACGCCGGTTTCCTGGCGACGCTGTGCGACGCCGACTGGTTGAGCGTGGGCAGCGCGCTGCCGGCGATCACGAACCCCGAGCCGGCGGGGCGGCGCGCGTCGCCCGAGGAGCGCACGTGGAAGCAGGCTGGTTGGCAGCGCTTGATCGGCGCTGCTCGGGGCGCGTTCCCCGGCGGCCTGACCTACGGCGCGGTGGATGTCGCCGAGGCCGAGCGCATCGGATTCTGGGGCGAACTCGACGCCGTCGGGATCGAGTTGAACTCGTCCGTCGTACCCGATGGGCCGGACTCGGCTCTCGCACTCGACCGCGACCTGCGTGCGTTCCTCGAGGGTTCGAGCCGCGTCGCCGCGCGCGAACGACGCCCGCTGCTCCTGACGCGTGTCTCGCTCGCATCGGCGCGCGGGTCCGAGCCCGGTCGAGTGCTCGATGGGATCGTGGCTCAGCTGCGCAGCCTGGAATCGGCCGGCAAGTGGGCCACGTCGAAGGGCGCGTTGGAAGTGCGGTCGCTGTGGCTCGACCGCGTCGGCACGGACCCGGAGGATCGCGGCATCAACGCGCGGGACCACGTGTTGCTGCGCCGCTGGTGGCCCGAACTCGAACCGTTCTTCCGCGCGGTTCCCGAGTGGGTCAGAGAAGAGTCCCGCGCAGAAGGACGATCGCCACGCTGAAGTAGATGACGAGCCCAGTGACGTCGGACAGCGTCGCGACGAGTGGTGCGGACGCGCTCGCAGGGTCGAGGCCGAGCCTGCGCAATCCGAACGGTAGGAGCGCGCCGACGATCGTGCCCCACGTGGCCACGCCGACGACGGACATCGCGATCGTGACGCCGATCAAGACGTAGTGTTCGCGCAGCGGCATGTTGGTCGGATCGTTCGACGTGAGGTGCCAAGTGACCACGATCAACATGCCCAGCAGTCCGAGCATCGTGCCCAGGGCGAGGCCGGCAGCGATCTCGCGCAGGAACACGCGCCACCAGTCGCGCAGACGAAGTTCACCGAGCGCCATCGCGCGAATGACGAGCGTGCTGGCCTGGGAACCGCAGTTTCCTCCGCTCGAGATGATCAAGGGAACGAAGTACGCCAGGAGTTGGACCTGGTTGAGCGTGCCCTGGAAGATGCGGATCGCGCTGACGGTGAGCGTCCCGCTGAGGAACAGGATCACCAGCCAGACCGCGCGCTTCTTGAACATCTGCACGAAGCCGACCTGCAGGTAGGGCGCTTCGAGAGCGGACATGCCGCCGATCTTCTGGATGTCCTCGGTGGCCTCTTCGCGAACGACGTCGACGATGTCGTCCGCCGTCACGACGCCTTGCATCCGACCCGCAGCGTCCACCACGGGGATCGCGAGCAGGTCGTGTTGGGCGAAGAGACGCCCGACGGCCTCCTGGTCCATCTCGTCGGGCACCGTGACGAGGTCGTCGACCATCACGTCGCGCACGCGCGCGTCACCGCGCGACATCATCAACTGACGGAACGAGACGACGCCGAGCAGGCGGGACTCGGAGTCGAGGACGTAGGCGTAATAGATGCTCTCGACGCGCTCGCGCGTCTGACGCCGCAGGTAGCCGATCGATTCGTCGACCGTCATCTCTGGACGTAGCCGCGCGTAGCGCGGGCTCATCAGGCCGCCGGCTTCGTCCTCCTTGTAGGCGAGCAGCACGTTGATCTCGCGTCGCGTCGCGTCGTCGAGCAGTTCCAGGAGGCGCGGCCGGAATTCGTCGGGCGTCTCCTGGAGCACGTCGGCGAGGTCGTCCGGCGGCAAAGCGCGCAGCCACCAACGCTGCTCGGCGTTCGGCAGCTCGAGGACGACCTGCGCGCGGTCGAAGGCCGAGAGCTCGAGGTAGAACTCCTCGGCTTCCGCGGACGTCAAGTGACGGAATCCCTCCGCGCGCGCCTCCGTGTCGAGGACGGGCCACGCGTCGCGCAGGTCCGCGGCGGTGACGCGCGGGTTTTCGAGGTCGTCGGTCGTTTCGAGCGGGGCCATGGGCGGGGCGTGGCCAGCATGCGATGCCGGTACGCAACGCACCCCGTTCTACCGTGCCGTGCGCTTGCGCCGAACGGTGTTGCGTTCGGAATGCGGCGCGCGCGATCCGCTGCGACGCAGCTGCCTGCCGGATCGGGTACGAAGTCGGACCCGGACTCGTCAGCGCCCGCTTCCGCGCCGCTTGACGGACCCGGGACGGTTTCCAGCGCCGCGCCTGTGGTACTGCCCGATGCGAAGAGGCCGCGGGGCAGAGCCCCACGGCCTCTCGATGCGCGCCCGCGGATCAGCGTCGCTGCGAGCGCGACTTCGACTTCTTCGGATCCATCCCCGCGCTGCCGGTGATGTCCCTCAGACCGCGCAGCGTGATCGTCGCCTTTTTGAAGACGTCCTTGCCGTAGGCCTGGACGAGGGCGCGCTCCTGTTCCTCGGCGGGCATCGCCCAGCCTTCGACGCGCTTCCACGTCGTCGGCCCGGTCGCTTCGCGGTTCTTCTCGTCGCGCGTCTTCCGCAGGTCCTCGAGCAGGTTCGAGAGCGCGCCGGCCTTCGACTTCTGGGCCTCCGCCAGGTGCCGCACGAAGCCCCAGGCGACGGGCGCGGCTTCTGGGTCCCACTTTCCGCGCTGCCAGCCGGAGAGTTCCGTCATCTCCAGCGGCTTCGCCGCGCGGTCCTTGAACGCGATACGCAGGTCACTCGGCCAGCTCGTGTGTTCGGTCGTGTAGACGAAGCCGTCGCGGTAGGGGAAGCAGTAGACCGAATCGAAGAGCGCCATCTCGGACTCCCAAGCGATGCCTTGGACGAGCCAGTTGGGCAGTTGGCCAAAGCGGCGCAGGGTGAGCAATTGCACCACGCGATTGAGCACCTCGTGGTCACCGTTCCACTCCTCCTGACCGGACGCGTTCTCGACGAACGCTCCGATCAGCGGGTCCTCGAGCGTCAGACCCGTCTGGCTGCGCGCCTCCTTGACCCAGTTCTTCAGGTAGGAAACGTTGCTCTCCAAATGATCGAGGAGGTCGCTGTACTCCTTTTCGTCGTGGAGGATGAACAGGACCGCGGTCTGCGAATCGGGTTCGATCGATCCCGAACCCCAGGCCTTCATCGGCGTCGGCGGCTTGACCGCGGAGCCGCCGCCGGCCGAGGGCTTCGGTGCGCCCGGAGGCGGGCCGTCCGGGTCCTCCGGCAGCGGCGGGCGCGGCGGGCGCGCGGGCTTCGCGGGCGCGTCGGCTTCGTCGTCCGGCATCGGCGCGGACGCGGGAGCCGTGGCAGAGCGCGGCGGAGGCGGCAGCAGCGTGTCGAACCACGTCTCGGCCTGACCGATCAGGCGCAGCGACTCGCGCGTCTGTCCGCGCTTGGCGGGCGTGAGCAGCAGCACGCGCCCCTGCGCGTCGAGGTCCATGCGGTACTTGTGCGTCGTGCAGAAACCGGTCCAGCTCTTGATCGCCTCGAAAGCCGGATCGGGCAGGCCCGCGTGCAGTTTGCCGGTCGAGGCTTCCTTGTCCCTCCATCCGACGGGGACATCGGCGGCGCGAGCATTGGGAGCGAAGGTCAGGAGGAGTCCGCCGGCCGCGGCCAGGAATCCCGTCGTGCGAGCTGAGTTCGACATGGAAGGTTTCATCCCACTAGTAGCGTTCCGAGAGCCACTGGACGAGGCGCTCTTGCAGTTCGACGGGGGTACGTTTCAGGACCTCTTTCGAGATCGTCGCCGGGTCGTCCCCGCGCGCGGATCGCGTGACGAACTCGAGCGCCGACTCCGGCTTGCCCTCGAGCAAGTAGGCCACGAGCGCGTAGCCCGTCAGGGCGCAGGGGACATCCATCCGGTCCAAACCCCGGCGCAAGAGGTCGTCCAAGGGGACCGCGGTGCCTGTCCAGAGCAGGTCGAAGGCCTCTTGGATCCAGTTCGATTCGGGGGCGGTGAGCTTGCTGCGCAGGTTCGCCATCGTCGGATCGGCGTCCTCCGACACGAACCACGTCAGGCGCGTGCCGACGAGCTCGCGTGTGAGATACAGGCCGATGCCTTCCCAGGCCCAGGCCGTCTTGTGCGTGACGCCGAGTGTGATGCCGAGCACGTTGCCGATCGTGTGACGCACGGCGGCGTCGAGGCGTCGCGCGGGATCCAGCGCGAAGAGCGCGACATTGCTCGAGCCCGGGATGCCGGTGCCCTCCAAGCCGCCCATCCGCGTGCGGTCGTCGTCGGCGAGGCCGGGCAGCTTGGCCAAGAACGCGTCCTTCTCGCCGGCGTTGGTCAGGACGTAGATCGTGTACCCGCCGGGGTAGCGCATCTCGGTGCCCAGAGCGAGGTCGAGCACCGTGCCGGCGGCCTCACACGCGCGCGCGATGCGCACGGCCTCCTCCTCGGTGCCGGTCGACAGAAGTCGCACGGACTGGCCCTGCAGGACGACTTTCCACGTGACGCCCAGATCCTTCTCGCGGTCGCCCGGCGGCACGGTCTCGAGCGGCGTGCCGACCTCGATGCTGCGCTTCACGACGTCGCGGATCGCGGCGCGCCGTTCCTTGGCGACCACGGTCTCCGGCATCACCCAGCGATCACCCATCTGCACGTCACCGAGCCACTGGTGCAGGCCGGCGTGGTTCGGTGCGATCGTGCGGATCTCGGCGATCAACGACTCGCGTTCCGAGGCCTTGCGACCTGGAGCCTGCGCCATGGCGAGCAGCGCGTCGCCGTAGGGCGCATAGGTGTCGACTTCGCGCTTGACGAGATCGTCGAGGAACTTCTTGCCGATGTTCTTGAGATCGCGCGGTGCAGGTTCCTTCCACGTGCCGTCGACGTTGCGCGCGTACCGCAGACCCTTGCGCGCTGTGTTGTCGTCGGGTGCGATCTCCAGGACCGTGCGCCAGATCCGGTCGCGCTCGATGAACAGCTCCTTGTCGTTGCACCACGTCGCCAGCCGATTCAGTCGGTCGACGAGCTCCGCACGGGCCTTCTCCCGCTGGACCTCGATCGAGAATTCCGGCTCGTCATCGGAGCCGCGCGGCGGGATTTCGTCGCCGCCCGAGGGCTGGCCCGCACGGCTGGAGGGCGCGTTCGGCCGCGATCCGGTGCCGGTGACCGCCGCCGCCGTGGGCGCCGGTGCGAGGCTGAGACCAATCAATGCGGCAGCGAACGTGGCGGCGAGTCGGCGCACGGTGGCACTCCGTTGGGGGACGTCCGGGGAGTTCTCTCTCTCCTCGGCAGGGCTGGGCGGGGGCGCGACGATGTCGGACGCGACGGTTTCGGACGCGATGATGTCGGACGCGATGATGTCGGTCGCGATGGTTTCGAGACGCGTGCGCCCAGGGATCGGCGCACACAACCCTCGCGCATGGGATAAGAACGGCACGGACGTCGGCTTCTTCGTAAGGTCTCGGGAAAACTGCGGATCCTACCCTCGAACTGCACGTTTTCGTCGCCGCCGACCGGGGTGTTGACGTGGACTTCACGATGGATTCGGAGCGACTTCACAATCGTCCGGCGGGGCTGGCGGACCTGCCGGGCATCGGTCCCGCACGGCGTGCGCGTCTCGTCGACGCCGGGATCCGCGAGGTGCGCGACCTGCTGCGCGTGCTGCCCGTCCATCTCGAGGTCGCTCCCGCCGTTGCGACGATCGCGGAGGTCTTGCGTGGGGCCTGCACCGGTCCGATCGTTCGCGTCGCGGGGACCGTCGAGCGCACGAGCCTCGCGCGCTTCGGGCGTCGGTCGATCTTCCGCCTGCGCCTCGCCGACGCGACAGGGCACATCGAGGCGCGTTTCCACAATCAGCCGTGGTTGCAGCGTCAACTCGTCGTCGGCGCAGCCGTCGAGTTGCACGGCGCGCTCGACGGATCACCGCCCGGATTCACCGGTCCCCGCATTGGGACTACGGCGCGCCCGCTCCACGCGCCCGGGACGCTGACGCCCATCCACCCGGCGCTGGCCGGCCTGTCTTCCGACTTTCTCGGCGCCCTGTGTCGAACGGCCGCGCGCCTCGAGGCCGGCAGCGAACCCGAGCCGGTGCCGCCGAGCGAGTTGGAACGCCTCGGCGTGCCGGCGCTGCCGATCGCGCTGCGCGACCTCCACGCGCCCGGCAGCGAGGAGGCCTTCCACGCCGCGCGCCGCCGGTTCGCGCTCGAACGGATGCTGGAGCTGCACGCGCGGATCCACGTCCGGCGTGAGCGCGCGTCGGCGAGCGCCGCGCTGGTCTGCGACGTCTCCGAATCGGTGCAGGCGCGCGCGCGCGGAGCGTTCGACTTCGCGTTCACGGATGCGCAGAACCGTGTGGCCCGCGAGATCGCCGCCGACCTCGCCCGCGCGCGGCCGATGCGGCGTCTACTCCAGGGCGACGTCGGCAGCGGCAAGACGGCGATCGGTGCGTTCGCTGCCTCGATCGTGGCCGGATCCGGCGGACAGGTGGCATTCCTCGCGCCGACCGAGTTGCTGGCCGAGCAGCACCACATCGGCCTGGCGCCGCGACTCGAGCGCGCCGGACTGGCATCGGCCTACCTCTCCGGTTCGCTCACGGCGCGGGCGCGACGGCGCGTGCTGACCGGGCTCGCGGACGGATCCGTCGACGTCGTCTTCGGCACGCACGCGCTGTTCTCGCGCGACGTCGTGTACCGACGCCTCGCGCTCGCTGTCGTGGACGAACAGCACCGCTTTGGAGTCGCGCAGCGGAGCGAGATGTTCGAGAAGGGCGTGGACGCCCACGCGCTGCTCATGAGCGCGACGCCGATCCCGCGCACGCTCGCGCTGGCCTGGTACGGCGATCTCGACACGAGCCACCTCGACGAGAAGCCGCCCGGTCGTGGGCCGGTGACGACGCGCTGGGCGCGCGGGGAGCGCGACGAGCTCGAGCGCGTGCTCCAGGAGCGCGTCGAGGCCGGCGAGCGCCTGTACTGGGTCGTCCCGCGCATCGGTGACGTCGAGACGGACGCCGCCGTGCCCGAGTCGGCTCCCGGGCGTCGCGCCGAGAGCGCGGAGGAGCGTCACGCGCGGCTCCTGCGTTCGCCGCTCGCGGCGCACGGCGTGGAACTCGTGCACGGTCGATTGAAACCGGCCGAGCGCGCGCGACGTCTGGCGCGTTTCCGTGCGGGCGAGGTGCGCACGCTCGTCGCGACCACCGTCATCGAGGTCGGCGTGGACGTCCCC
>JBBQCC010000118.1:0-11884 GCA_038318285.1 Planctomycetota bacterium
TCCGTCGGCGTACCCGCCGCGGGGCGTCGCGGCCCCTGGCCCCCGCTACCGATCGCGGCGTGTGGGGCGCGGCGCACGCCGCCCCCCGCGTGCGGGCGGGTGCGCGCGTGCGCCCCGCCCCTCTGCGGTCGAGGCACGAGCCTCAGGCCTTCGGCTGCTGCTTGCGCAGGAGGTCGCGGATCTCCGTCAGCAGGAGTTCCTGCTTCGGGATCTCGGCAACCGGAGCGGGCTTGGCCTCTTCCTTCTTCTTCGCCGAGTTCATGGCCTTGATGATCATGAACAGCGCGAACGCGATGATGATGAACTTGATCGTGACGTCGACCAAGTTGCCGTAAGTCAGCTTGACGGCGCTCTCACCTTCGCCGAGGAGCAGCACCTTCTCCTTGAAGTTCACTCCGCCGGTGGCAGCACCGACGATCGGCATCAGGATGTCGCTGACGACGGAGCCGACGACCGCGCCGAACGCGCCGCCGATGATGATGCCGACGGCCATGTCGACGACGTTGCCACGCATGGCGAACGACTTGAATTCACTGATCAGACCCATGGGGCCTCCTGAGTTGGGGGGGGAATCGGTTCGTACGGGAGTTCGGGCGCGTTCAGCCTTTCGACTTCATCGCGCCCAAGAATTCGTCGGCCTCGGCGATCGAGGCCTGCATGTCGTCGATCAACTTCGTGACGTCACCTTGGATGGAAACGGCCGTCTCGGAGAGTGAGTTGATCGCCTGAGCATTCAGATTGTGCTTCAGGAAGAGAACGCGGTCTTTGAATGCGCTGAGAACGGGATCCATGCTCGCCGAGGCCTTCTTCATGGTCCCGACCAGATCGGAGTAGCGACGTTTCGTCTGGTCGAGGTTGTCCTGACTGGCGCGCTTGAGCGAAGCATCGGAGTACTCGGAGATCTCGGACTTCCATTCGGAGAACATCGCCGCGGCGACGTCTTCGACGGCCTCGATCTTCTCGCGCACGTCGTCGGCCTGCTCCACGCAGTCCTCGTACGAACCGTTCAGCTTCGAGTAGGTGTCCTCGAGCTTGCCGCCCTGGATCCCCGTCACGGCCTTGAAGCGTTCGTAGGTCGAAACGAACTGTTCCTTGGCTTCCTTCTGCTCTTGTTTCGCGTCCTCGACGCGATCAACGAGGATCTCACGCTTCGCGTAGCCGAACTTCTCCATCGTGGCGTAGTACGCCGACTGGCACGAAGTCAGGCTCAGCGAAGCGAGGGCGAGCACCGCGAACACGGTCGCCGCACGGCTCTTGGAGTTCATGGTGCTCGCCGAAGTCGAGGTCAGAACGACCAGCCCAGGCCCAGCGTGACCTGGTTGTCGGTGCGCGTGAACCCTTCGGACGGCGTGTTGTCCCAGTCCCAGATCCACTGGATCTGCAGGAACATCTTCTCGCTCAACATCGTCTTGAACGTCGTCGTGCTGCGACCGTAGATGTCGTCGCTTTTCTCGAGGCTGGGATAGAACGCGAGCTGGTTGGCCAGGTTCGACTTCTCGTTGATCTTCCAGTCGATGTTGTTCGCGACGCGCGCCGAGATGTAGTCCCCGTCCTCACCGACGTAGCGGCTCTCCGAGAAGTAGCCCAGGCCGGCTTCCGAGCCCCACTTCAGGTCCTCGTCCTCGCGCCACTGGTAGCCCACGCCGACGCCGATGAAGTCGCGGCGCTGGATGTCGGCCAGCAGGTCGGTCTCGACACCCGCGTTGGCGAAGACGTAGAGCTTCTTCGAGATGAAGTAGTCGTACTTCACACCCAAGCCGGCCTTGCGCGCGTTGATCGAGAACTCGCCCGTCTCCTGGTTCTTCGTCTCGCCGTAGTTCCAGTATCCCGTGGCCGTCCAGCGATCGTCTTCGCGGCGGTACTCGGTGTTCGCGTTCGCGTTGACCGCGCGCGTGTCCGTGTTGCCGTCCTGGTACGAGGCACCGATCGCGACCGAGCCCGTCCACTTGTTGGTGACGGGGGCGGGAGCGTCCTCCGCGACGAACGCGGCCAGCGGGGACGCGTCGACGGGGGCGGTTGTGGTGTCGACCGGTGCGACGGGGACCAGCGAGCCGAGCAACAAGAGAGCGGGATTCATCATCGATTCCTGAATGGGGACCCGCTCGCCGGATCGTGGTGATCCTGCCTAGCGCTCGCGAGTCGGGGGGGGGGAGATGGGGACTGCCGTCTCGAATCCGGAGGGATGCGGGCGCGCAGTGATGAAAAGGCCGGACGGGACCGGCGAAACGGGGCTTCCCCGCGTGATTGCGAACTGCACAGTCCGAGTCTTCGCGGGAGAAGGGCGGGGAATGATGACGCGGGGCCGTCCCAGCGCAAGCGATTCCCGGCACCGGACCCCCGCGCCCTGAGGAAAAACTGCCAGTCGTGGCCGGTTACCACACTCCGCAGCGATCTGGATTCGGAGTTGGGCGTCGCCAACTCCGTCCCGCGCCGTGACGTCGCACGGAGGTCCGGGCTCGTCTTCGGGGTCTGAGCAGCAGGCCCCGCGGTGATCGCTCACAACCGCTGAATCCAGATGTTGCGATAGCGCACCGGATCGCCGTGGTCTTGAAGCGCGAGCGGCAGTTCGGCCGCGTGCGCTGAGTACGTCGCCACCGCGCGGTGCTGCGTCGCGCCGAGGAACGCTTGGTTCGCGTGCACGATCACGCCGTTGTGCACGACGGTGACCGTCGCCGGGCTGACGAGCGCGCCGTCGGCGAACTTCGGCGCACGGAACGTGATGTCGTAACTCTGCCACTCGCCCGGCGGCAGCGAAGCGTTCACGAGCGGCGGGTTCTGTCCGTACATCGCCGCGCACTGTCCGTCGGCGTACGTGCGGTTCTGGAAGCTGTCGAGCACTTGGATCTCGTAGCGACCCATCAGGAACACGCCGCTGTTGCCGCGGCCTTGCGAATCCCCCTTGGGCGGGTTCGGCGCCCTGAACTCGAGGTGCAGTTGGCAGTCGCCGAAGCTCTCGCGCGTCTCGATGTTGCCGGTGCCATTCACCTCCACATACCCGTCCTTCACCTTCCACGCGGCGTCTTTCGTTCCGCTGCGCCACTGCGCCAAGTTCGTGCCGTCGAACAGAATGGTCGCCCCGGCCGGTGCGGGCACGGGCAACGCCGGCGCTGCGGGCGTCGCGACCTCCGCGGGCGGGCGATTCTTGTCGTGCACGCGCCACTCGGATCCGGGCAGGAACGGCGTGTCCTCGTAGCCGACGCCATCCTTTTGCGACGGCGGCAGGAGGCGGCGCAACTTGTTCACGCGTCCGAGGAAGTTCCAGTCCATCACGTAGAGGTTCCCTTCGCGGTCCCAGTGCGCGGAGTGCGGCGACAGGAACACGCCGTCGTGCCATTCCGCGCGCGGCACGTCGTTGCGCGCGCGCTTCGATTCGTCGGGTTGATCGCCGAGTTGCGCCACCAGCGCGTCGTCGGGACCGAGGATCGTCACCCGGCCCGCGAGGTCGGGCACGGCCAAGTAGCCGTCCTTCTCTTGCACACTGCACGGTCGACGGAACATGCCCTTGATCTCGCCCAGCAGCTCGCCCTCGAGGTCGTAGCGCAAGAGCCGCGCGTTCTCGCGATCGGCGACCAGCATCGTGTGCGGTTCGCGGCGCGTGTCGATCAGCAGTCCATGACAGCAATTCATCGCGCCCGGACCGCCGAACGAGCGCACGTACTTCCCGACGTGGTCGTATTGGTGCACCCACGACTTGCCATAGCCGTCGGCGACGAAGATCGGACCGTCGGGCACGACGGCGATGCTCGTCGGCTTGAACGAGTCGGCGCTCTCGTACTTGCCCGATTCCGTGGGCACGCCGCGCTCCCAGACGACCGTGCCGTCGAGCGTGCGCTTCTTCCACGTGTGCAGGCGGAAGTTGACGTGGTAGAGGAATTCGCCGTCCGACTCCTTGACGATGCACATGCCGTGCACGCCCTCGCCTTCTTCGGCGCCGAACGCGCGCACGAGCACGCCGTCCGAACCGTACACCGAGATCGCGCGCTCGGTGTCCGTGTTCAGGTAGAGGAGTCCGCTGGAATCCTCGACGATGACGCCGTGCGTGTTGCCCAGATCGCGGCCGTCCGGCGTGTGCAGCCAACCCGCTTCCCAGGCGTAGCGGTGCGGCGGCGCGCCGAGCGTGGCGACCTCCGGGAGGCTCGGGTCACCGGACGAAACGGTGCTCGTCGCGAGCACGAGGAGTAGGGTCGAGAGGTCCATGGTCCACAGAGTCTAGGGATCCGGTAGTCCTCGTTCGCAGAACGTTCCCTGCGCGCTTCCCCACCCCGCGTGCTCGGACTATTCTTCCGGAGCGGGCCGCGCGTCGCGGTCTGCGCATTGCCCCGGGAGGTGGTGGACGCATGCGCCCTCTCTGGAACCAGGACCCAAGCCCCGAGACCCAGCACGGTGCGCACACACTTCGCGTGTGGAGCGGCACGGTGGTCGCTTCGTTCGGGAACGACGTGTTCATCGAGCTCGGACCGCGCATGCAGGGCGTGATCGAACTCCATCATTTCCAAGTGCCGCCGACGCCCGGTTCCGTGCACGAATTCACGCTGCGCGGACTCGAAGAAGGGCTCTGGTCGCTGGCGCTGTCCACCGAGAAGTCGCTGACGACGTGGAAGCAGATGGAGATCGGCTGCCTAGTTCAGGCGCGCTGCGTGCGCGTCGCGCCGGGGGGCCTCGAGGTCAAGATCGGCGACCTGCACGGCTTCATGCCGAAGTCGCACACGGGCTTGGCGCGCGATCAGCGCCCGGATCCGCTGGTCGGCAAGCACATGACCGTCGAAGTCATCGAGGTCGACAGCGAGCGCCAGCGCGTCACGGTCTCGCGCAAGTTGGTCGTGCAACGCGAACGCTTGAACGATCACCAACGCGAGGTCGACCGCCTGAAGATCGGCCAAGTCGTGCAGGGTCGCGTCACGCGCATCGAGGAGTACGGCGCGTTCGTCGCGATCGGTCACGGCCTCGAAGGCCTCGTGCACGTCTCGAACCTTTCGCACGAGCGCGTCGAGAGCCCCGAATCGGTCGTGAAGATCGGCGACACGCTCGACCTCAAGGTGCTGCACATCCGCCGCGGTGGGAAGCGCATCGGTCTGGGCCTGAAGCAGATGCACGAGAGCCCGTGGGCCGACCTGGAACGCACCGCGTTCGTCGGTCAGATCGTGGCCGGAGTCGTGACCCGCGTGCGCGACTTCGGCGCGTTCATCGCGATTCGCCCCGGCGTCGAAGGGCTCGTGCCCGCGTCGGAATCCGGAGTCGGACCGACGCAGCGCCTGCGCGGCGTGTTGCAGCCGGGCCAAAAGGTGTCGGCGCGCATCCTGACGATCGACACGGAACGCGAGCGACTCGCGCTGTCGTTCTTTCACAGTTCCGGATTGCGCATCCAACCCGACGAATCGGAGAACGCCGAGTCGTTCGAGGGGATCGCGCGCTCGCTCGCCACGGAGCACCTCGGAACGAAGCTGGGCGAAGAGCTCGGCCGCGCGCTGCGGCGCGATGCGGGGTGATCTCCGCGCTCGGAACGGATCGGAGGACCGGCTAGGGCTGGCGATTCAGCCGGCTTTCGCCGTGAGACGCTCGCCCACCGCGATTGCATCCGCCGCGCCTGCGGCGACACCGTCCGCGCCCACGATCTGCCACAGATCGGGCACGAGCTGAAACGGCGGACCGCCGACCAGGATGGGCAGCTTGCGAGCCGGCGTGGCCATGCGGACCGCGTGGATCAGCTCGGCCGTTGCGCGCACGTGCAGCACGAGCTTGGCCGCGATCGCCACGAGGTCGATGGCGAAATCCGACACCGCGCGCGCGACGTCCTCCGACGGCGTGTCCGCACCCAGGAAGATGGCGTCCCAGCCCTCCGCCTCGAAGTGATCGGAGACCATGCGCAGGCCGATGTCGTGCAGGTCGCCACTCGGGCTCGTGACCAGCACGCGCTTGCCGTTGCTCGGCTTGTGCGGAACACGTGCGTGAACCGCGGACATCACCTGTTCCGTGATGCGCGAGGCGAGGTGTTCCTCGGCGATGTGGATCTCGCCGAGTTGCCACATGCGACCGAGTTCGACCTGCGCGCGACCGAGGACCTTGGAGTCCACGTCGCGCATGGCGATCCCGCGTTCCAATGCGCCGTCGACCAATCGCCTCGCGTCGGCCTTGCGTCCTTCGAGCGCGGCCAGCAAGTAGCGTCGCGAAAGGTCGAGCAATGTACGCTCGGACTCGCTCGCGCCGGGCACTTCGTCGAGCGGACTCGACGTCCGACTCGGCGCGCTGTCGAAATGCGCGATGCCGGCTTCGGTGATGGGCGCGAGGGCTGCAGCGGCATCGGCCGGCATTTCGGCGGACAGCTCGTCGCGCAGTGCCATGAGCAGTTGGCGGAGCGCCCTGACGTCGACGTCGCGTGCTGCGAGCGCGATCTTCCACCACCCGACCTGCTGGGTGTACAGCGCGGGCCGCCGCACGGACACCGCCTGGATCAGGTGGTCGATCAACCCCTCGGTCATGGCCTGCAGGTCGCTGAACCCAGCCGTCGAGAGGGCCGTGACTGCTTGCGGGTGCGCAGCCGAGAGTCGCATGAGGGCTCCGGCCGCGTGCGCGCGTCGCACCGAAGCCAGGAGTTCCGCGACGTGTTGTCCGTGGGCGTCCAATCCAGGGAACTTTGTAGCGCGGCGGGGCATCGACGCGAAGCATTACGCTGTGCCGACCCGGCCAGATTCGCAGGCGTGAGCGTGGGCCGAGGCGAGCCGCACGACCTCGGCGGCGCACCCGAAGCACAGGGTGACCCCGGCGCCGCCGTGGCCGTAGTCGTGGATGAGGGTGCGGCCGGGGCGCGGCGTTTCGGCCTCCAGGCGCACCGATTTCCGGCCCGGGCGCAGGCCGACCTTCACGGCGATCACGTCCTCGTCGCGCAATCCGGGCTGGTGACGCCGCGCGCGGGCGAGGATCTCGGCCGTCTCGCGCGGGTCGGGCGCGAGGTCTTCGCGACCTGCGGTGGCGCTGCCGCCCAGGACGACGTCGTGGATCCGCGGGACGATGTAGCAGAGGCCCTCGGGGCCGTGCTCGTCGATCGTGAAGGTCTCCGTCGCGTCGACGGTGACGCGCAGGACCTGTCCGCGGATCGCGAAGAGCTCCGCGTCGTGCACCAGCTCGCGCGCGGCGAGCCCGGTGCAGTTGACCACGAGCGCGCAGACGTCGAGCGCCTCGTCGAGCGATCGGATCTCGCGCCGCACGAACCGCACGCCGGCTTCGACGCAGCGCGCGCGCAGCCAGGGCAAGAACACGCCCATGTCGATGACGGGCACCCGCAACGAGATACCGCGCGCGCGATCGCTACGCAGTTCTGCCGGCGCGAGCTCGCGCGATTCGGGCAGGTCGCGCAAGAAGTCCGGCGGTTCGACGCCGGCGGGGAACCACTCGATACCGGAGCGCAGGCGCACACCGCTGGCGGAGTCGCAGGCGAGTTCGTTGAACTCGCGCAGCGTCTCTCTCGCCCAGCGCTCGACCTGATCGCGCGGTCCGGTGAGGTATGGATACCAGATCGCCGCGGCGACGCTCGACACCTCGCGTGCGACATCGCCGCGTTCCCAGGACTCGACGACGAATCCGGCTCGGGCGAGGCGCAAGGCGCAGGCGAGCCCGGACACGCCGGACCCCACGACCAGCGCGTGCGTCGGAGGAACGTCGCTCACTCGGGTTCGAGCGTCGCGCACAACGGGAAACCAGCGGGGCGAGCCGTCGAACGAACCTGCTCGACGTACAGCTCCGCGCGCTCGAGGGAGGTGATCTCCACGACGGCCGCGCCCAGGGCGTGCACCTCGTTCGTGAGGCGGACGGCTTCGGAGCGCGTCTTGTGGAAGATGCGCACCAGCAAGTCGTTCACGAACTCGAACGTGGTGATGTCGTCGTTGAGGAGGATCACCTTCCAACGCGGCGCGATGCGGGTTTCCGCGCGGGTATCGGTGCGCTTCTCGAGATCCGGCAGCAGAGTAGGGGCCGCGGCCATGAACGGATTCTAGCGAGCCCGGGCGGTCGCGTGCGGCGAGGCTTCGGTTGCGGGGTTGTGAGCGCACCACTTCGGGGTGCGGAACACTACGATTCCGGTCTTGGAAGCCACGCGCCCAATGCCTCGGACCGCCGCCGCCGGGTCAGCCCTGCTCGGGCTGAGTCTCGCGCTGGCCGTCACGCCGCTGTTGGGCGGCTGCTCGATCGAGCGCTACGCCACCGGCAAGGTCGCCGACGCGCTGGCCGCGACGGGCGGTACGTACGCGTCGGACGAAGACGTCGAGTTGGTCCGCGAGGCTTCGCCGTTCGGCCTGAAGCTCATGGAGAACGTGCTCCAGTCACAGCCCGAGCACCAGAACCTGCTGACCGCGTTGGCGCGCAATTTCGTCCAGTACTCGTACGCCTTCGTGGCGCTCGACGGCGACATCCTCGAGTCGGAGAGCCTCGAACGCGCCGACGCGCTGCACGAGCGCGCGCGCAAGATGTACTTGCGCGGGCGCGAGTACGGTCTGCGCGCGTTGGATGTGGCGCAGCCCGGGTTCCGCGACGAACTCGCGCGCGACCCGCAGGCCGCCGCAGCGATGCTGCGCGATCCCGAGATGGAAGCGCTGTACTGGACGGCCGCCGGTTGGGGCGCGTCGTTGGCACTCTCGAAGGACCGGCCCGAAGCGGTCGCGGACCAACCCGTGCTCGAAGCGCTGCTCGATCGGGCACTGCTCGTCGACGAGGGTTACGGAAACGGCGCGTTGCGCACGCTGCTGATCTCCTACGAACCGTCGCGCATCGGCGGAGCACGCGGCGCGAACGAGCGCTCGCGCGAGCAGTTCGCGCGCGCGGTCGAACTCTCGCACGGACGCGCGGTCGGACCATACGTCGCCCTCGCGGAGACCGTCGCGATCGCCGAGCAGGATCGGGCCGAATTCCAGCGCCTGTTGGCTGCGGCACTGGCCTTCGACGTGGACACGGCACCCGAGCGTCGCGTCGAGAACCTGGTCCAGCAGCGCCGCGCGCGCTGGCTCGTGTCGCGCGTCGACGAACTGTTCCTCGAGTAGCGGAGGAGAACACCATCATGATCAGCCTGCTCTCGCTCGTCGCGGCTCTGTCCGCGACCTTGTCATCGACTCCGCCGCCCTCTCTGTCACTGGCACCGCAGCCCACACCGACCGTCGAACGGCGGGCAGTCAAGCTGGCCACGCTCGTCCCGAAAGGTTCGAGCTACCACAAGGCCCTCGTCGCGATGGGGGAAGCGTGGAAGGCCGGTCCCGACGGCGGCGCGCGCGTGACGATCTTTCCCGACGGGACGATGGGCGGCGAAGCGGACATGGTTCGGCGCATGCGCGCGGGCCAGATCCAGGCAGCGTTGATCAGCGTCAGCGGACTGCGCGAGATCGATCC
Organism: Planctomycetota bacterium; assembly: GCA_038318285.1. Classification (GTDB taxonomy): domain Bacteria; phylum Planctomycetota; class UBA1135; order UBA1135; genus JAEUHZ01. The sequence goes on from JBBQCC010000118.1 coordinate 9,370, forward strand.
GTCGGTGACGGCGCTGCAGAACCTTCCGCTGGTGTTCGACAGCCTGGAGGAAGCGGCCGTCGTGCGCGCGGCGCTGTTGCCGCGCCTCGAGAAGCTGCTCGGGGACAAGGGTTTCGTCTCGCTGTTCTTCGGCGACGTCGGCTGGGTGCGCTTCTTCACAAAAGATCCGGTGAAGACCCCCGACGACATGAAGCGCGTGAAGTTCTTCACGTGGTCGGGCTCGACGGACCAAGCCGATTTCATGAAGAAGATGGGCTGGAACCCTGTGCTCTTGGAGACGGCCGACATCCTGCCCGGGTTGCAGACCGGTCTGATCGACGGCGCGCCAGTCGTGCCGTACTTCGCGCTCAAGGGACAATTCTTCGGCGTCGCGGACCACATGCTCGAGATCGACTGGGCGCCACTCGTTGGCGCGCTGGTCGTCACGCAGAAGGCCTGGGACGAACTTCCGCCCGAGCTGCGCGAGAGTTGCCGCAAGTCCGCCATCGCCACGGGCGCGGAGATCACGCAGAAGAGCCGCCAGGAGAACGACGAGGCGGTCGCGGCCATGGTGAAGCGCGGCTTGGTCGTGCAGCCGATGACGCCCGAGTTGAAGGCGACGTGGCGCGAGTTCATGGAGCCGATCTGGCCGAAGTTGCGCGGCCTCGACGTGCCGGCCGACCTGTACGACGAGGTCATGCGCATCCTGGCCGAGTCGCGCGCGTCGAAGCGCTGATCGGCGTTCCGGGTCCATGACGAAGCCCTCGCACCCATGACGGAAGAGCCCGCGGAGCTCGGTTCGGGGTCGCACGCAGAGCGCGCAGCGCTCCCGCCAGCACACTGCGCAGCGCTCCCGCCAGCACAGCGCCCCGCGCTCCCGCCAGCACAGCGCCCCGCGCTCCTGCGCGCCGCGTACTTGCTTGAGAACACGGTGCTCGCGCTGTCCCTCGCGGGCATCGCGATCCTGCCCGTGGCCGAGATGATCCTGCGCGCGACGGGCGCCGCGGGCATCCCCGGCTCGAGCGCCGTCACGCAGCACCTCGTGCTGGTCGTGGGCATGCTCGGCGGCGCCGTCGCCGCGCGCGAACGGCGCATGCTCGCGCTCTCCACGGTCGATGCGTTCCTGAAGGGTGCGTGGAAGACCGGCGCGCACCTCGTCGCGCACGCACTCGCCGCCGGCGTGGCTGCGTGGCTCGCCGTCGCAGGCTGGATGTTCGTCGCCGACGAGCGCGCAGCCTCGGGCGACGTCGCGCGCGAGCTCGCCTGGGGCATCCCCCTGTGGGTCGTGCAACTCGCGCTGCCCGTCGGGTTCGCGCTCGTCGCCGCGCGGCTCGCGTGGGCCGCGAGCGAGCGCTGGAAGGGTCGCGTCATCGCGTTCGCGATCGTCACGCTCGTCATCGCGCTGGGCGTGTTCGGCCCCGAGGATCCGTCGAACCTCGTCACCCCGGCGCTGGTGTTGCTCGGGCTCGCGACGCTGCTGGGCGCGCCGATCTTCGTCACACTGGGCGGCGCGGCGCTGATCCTGTTCTGGGGCGACGGCGAACCGATCGCGTCGATCCCGATCGACCACTACCGGCTCGTCACGAACCCGAGCCTCGCGTCGATCCCGCTGTTCACGCTGGCCGGGTATTTCCTGGCCGAGGGCGGCGCTTCGACGCGCCTGCTCGCGGTGTTCCAGGCCTGGTTCACGGGGTTCCGCGGCGGACCGGCGCTCGTCACGGCGCTGGTCTGCGCGTTCTTCACGAGCTTCACCGGCGCATCGGGCGTCACGATCCTCGCGCTCGGCGGGCTCCTGTTGCCGATCCTGCTGGCCGCGGGCTATCGCGAGCGTGCGGCGCTCGGCCTCCTGACCGGCGCGAGTTCCCTGGGCATGTTGTTTCCGCCGTGCCTGCCGCTCGTCCTGTACGCGATCGTGGCGCAAGTGCCGATGCGCGACATGTTCCTGGGCGGCATCGTGCCCGGCATCGTGCTCGTGATCGCGACCGTCGCGTGGGGGATCCGCGCCGGCCCACCGCTCGTCGAGCGTCGACCGTTCGACTTCGCAGCCGCGCGACGCGCCGCGTGGGACGCGAAGTGGGAATTGGCCTTGCCCTTCGTCGCGATCGGCGCGCTGTTCGGCGGGTTCGCCACACCTGTGGAGGCGGCCTGCATCACTGCGCTCTACGCCGCGTTCACGCAGATCGTGGTGCACCGCGACCTTTCGCCGATCCGCGGCGCGGGCAAGGTGCTCGTCGAATGCGGGCTGGTCATCGGCGGCGTGCTGATGATCCTCGGCGTCGCTCTGGCGTTCACGAACTGGCTCGTGCTCGAGGACGTACCGACGCTGTTGCTCGAAAGCGTCACCGCGCGGATCGATTCGAAGTGGGTGTTTCTCCTACTCCTGAACGTGTTCCTGCTGGCCGTTGGTTGCCTGATGGACGTGTTCTCGGCGATCGTCGTCGTCGTGCCGCTGATCGTTCCGCTGGGCGAGCACTACGGGATCGAGCCGATCCACTTGGGGATCTTGTTCCTGGCGAACCTCGAGCTCGGCTACCTG
>JBBQCC010000119.1:0-11859 GCA_038318285.1 Planctomycetota bacterium
CGCGTCCAGCCCGGACGAGGAGCGCTTCGACGAGAACGTGCTGACCGACGCGCGTGGGGAGTCGGTGTTCGAAGCGCTCGAGATCGGCCTGCACGCGTTCCGCGTCCAACAGGAGGACGGCGAATCGTCGTGGTGGGCGCGCGATGGCGACTCCGAAGCGCGCGAGGAGCCCTGGCAGGAACTGACCGTCGCGAACTCGGCCGACGCGACGCTGACGCTGATCGCGCCGCCGCGCGGCAGCCTGATCGGCAGCGTACGCGAGGGCGGCCAGCCGCTCGAAGGCGCCGTGGTGAAGCTCGTGCCCTACGTCGAAGGTCGCGAGGAGGGCTGGACTTGGAGCGGCAACGGTCGCGACCCGTTCTCGTCGACGACGGACCACCTGGGCGAGTACCGCATCGAAAATCGGCGCGCGGGGGAGTACCTGGTCCTCGTGCACCACAGCGAACGGCGCATGGCGAGCGAGTACCGCGTGACGCTCGGATCCGGCGAGCAAGTGCAGAACTTCGTCCTCGACTCGAATGCGATCGAGGGGCGCATCACGGATCCCGAGGGGCGACCGCTCGTGGGTGTGCAGGTGCAGGTCTCGCGCGCCGAGCCGGGCATCCAGATGGAAGCGCCGTCGTCCATGGTACTGTCCGAGGACGACCGCGGCAATCCGAGCGTGGACTGGCGCACCGGCAGCGGCGAGCGCGACGTGCTGACGGATGCGCACGGGCAATACGTGTTGCGCGGTCTGGCGGAAAACACCGGACTGTTCGTGCACTGCGTCGGCGACGAGGTCGAGAACAAGTCCTCCGAGGCGATCGTGCTCGCGCCGGGTGAGATGCGGCGCGGCGTCGATTTCACGCTGCAGCGCGCGGGTCGGCTGCGCGTCGAGCTGAAAGGCCATCCGCGCGAGGACTGTTGGTACCAAGTCAGCCTCGTGAAGCGGGAGGGCGACACCGAGGAGGTTCGTAACCAGACCTGGCTCGGATCTTGGAACCGCGACCAGACGATCGGATCGATCGTGCCGGGTACCTACGTCCTGCGGCTCGTGGCGCGCGACTTCCAGGGCAACGAAACCCCGGTGTCCGAATCGTCGGTGGAGATCGAGGTCGGCAAGCTGGCCCGCGCCAGCTTCGTATTGCCATGATGCGCGGATCGTGATCCAAGCCCGCACGCCCCTGATCCGTCCGACCCGCGTCACGCCCCACGCCGCGATTCTGCTCGACCTCGACGGGACGTTGCTCGACGAGTCGAGTCGCGTGCACCCCGAGAACGCGCGCGCCCTGCGCGAACTCGAAGCGCGCGGCGTACGCGTGATGCTGGCCACCGGACGGTCGACCGCGTCCACGACGCCGATCCTGGACGAACTGGGATTGCGCACGCCGGCCGTGACGTTCAACGGCGCGGGACTGTGGTGCCCCGTCGGGAAGCGGATGCTGGAGGAGCGCGTGCTCTCGGGCCGCACCGTGCGTCGTGCCCTCGATTTCGCAGAGGAACGCGGACTCCTGACGGTGCTGATGACGAACGACGCGAAGTACGCCTGTCCGCCGCGCGACGAGGAGGAGCTGGCCTCGATCCAAGGGCTCGTGGGGTTGCGCGTCGTGCCGCGCGCGGAGCTGCCCGATGTCGAGTTCGTGATGCGCGTGACGCTCTTCTCGGCGAACCACGCCAGCTCGCTCGCGCTGCACGACGAGGTGGCAGACTGGGTCGCGTCGCCCGTCTACATGACGCATTTTCCGTTGAACGCGCTGCCCGCGCACCGCGCGAGCGTGCTGACGGTCATGGACCTCCATCCGCCCTGTCGCGGCAAGGCGGAGGGCGTGCGCGTGCTGCGCGAGACGTATGGCATCGATCCCGGTGCGGTCGTCGCCGTCGGTGACGCGTCGAACGACATCCCGATGTTCGAGGCCGTCGGTCTGGCCGTCGCCATGGCGGACGGCATGCCGGAAGCGATCGCGGCGGCCGACCGCGTCCTGTCGGACAACGACGGGACGCAGATCGCGGAGCTCGTCGCCGAACTGTTCCCGGGCTGAGAGCCCGCGCGACGTGACTTGCACTGAGGACTGCTCGTGGTGCGCTCCGCAGCACCAGAGCATGTGACTTCTTCACCGCTCTGAGCGCCCGACCGCCCGGCGCCGCGCGGGACCGTCAGTCGCTGCGCGAAACCGTCAGTCGCTGCGCGGGGACTTCTTCTTGGTCGAGGTGGAAGGCTTCGAAGGCGCGTCGTTCGCGGGCTCTTTTGCAGGCGGGGACTTCGTCCCGGCATCAGCCTTCGCGGTCACGTTCGCAGCCGACTCCGACTTCGATTCGCCCTTGGATTCGCTCCCCGGGCTCGAACTGTCCGACTGTCCACTCGTTTCCAGCTTGCGCTCCGCTTCGCTTCGCGCGGTATAGGACTTCGAGCGGTAGTCGGTCAGGTAGAAGCCCGATCCCTTGAACAAGAAACCCGCGCCAGCGCCGATGCGCCGCGACAGCTTCGACTTGCCGCATTTCGGGCACTTCTTCTTCGGGGCCTCGGACATCGACTGGAAGATCTCCAGCGCGTGTCCGCACGCATCGCACACGTAGTCGTACGTCGGCACGCGATCAGCCTCCGGATTCCGCCGTCGCACTGGATCCGGCGACGCGAACCTGCGCGGGTCGCAGCACGTTTCCGTCCCAGGCGTACCCCTTGCGCATCACGGAGAGGATCGTGCCATCAGGCGCCTCCTTCGTCTCGACGCGCTCGGCGCAATCGTGCCACTTCGCGTCGAATGCGCCGGTCTCGCGGACGAGGCTCACACCCTCGCGCTGCAGCGCGGCCCACAACTGTTGGCGCGTCATGTCGACGCCGGCGCGCAGCGTCGTCGTCTCGGGATTCGTCGCCGGCGCTGCCAGCGCCATGTCGAGGTAGTCGAGCACCAGCAGCAGGTCGGTGACGAGCGCCTTCTTACCGCGCTTCACCGCGTCCTCGACGTCGGCGCCCAGCCGCCGGCGCAAGTTCTGGTAGTCCGCCAGCGCGCGCTGCCAGTTCTTGTGGTTCTCGTCGCGTTCCTCGATCGCACTCTGCAGCTGCTCCTCGATGGGGCGCTCGTCCTGGGCGTCGGTCGGCTCGATGGGCTTTTTCATGGTCTCAGGAGAAGTAGCTCGCGATCTTCTCGAAGAAGGACTTGTCACCCGAATTCTTGCGCTCGATCTCGGCGAACTCACGCAGAAGTTCCTTTTGGCGGGCATCCAGTTTCGTGGGCACTTCGACGAAGACGCGCACCAGCTGGTCGCCGCGTCCGTGTCCCTCGATCTGCGGCACGCCTTCCTTGCGCATGCGGAACACCTTGCCGCTGGCCGTGCCCGGCGGCAACTTCATGATCGCGCGTCCGCGCAGTGTCGGCACCTCAACCTCGTCGCCGAGCGCCAATTGCGCGTACGTGAAGGGCAATTCGCAGATCACGTCGGCGCCGTTGCGCTGGAACATCTTGTGCTCCTTCTCGCGCACGACGCAGTACAGGCTGCCACGCGGTGCGCCGGGATCCCCGGCATCGCCTTCGCCGTTGACGCGTAGTTGCATCCCGTCCTCGACACCGGCGGGTACGTCGATCTTGATCTCGACCTTCTGCTCCGTGCGGCCCTGGCCGTTGCACGTCACGCACGGGCTCTCGATCGTCGAGCCGGCGCCTCGGCATTTGGGGCAGACCATGCCCATCGTGAAGAAGCCCTGGTTGCGGTAGATCTGTCCGCGGCCGCCGCATTGCGCACAGGGAGCGGACGACGTGCCGGGCTTCGCTCCGCTGCCCTTGCAGGGCGTGCACGATTCGCGCCGACGGATCTCGACGCGCTTCTCGACGCCTTGGTCGACCTCTTCCAGCGTCAGCGCCAGTTCGATGCGCAGATCGCGTCCGGCCTGCGGGCCCGCGCGACGGCGGCCGCCACCGAACAGGTCGCCGAAGATCGAGCCGCCGAACGCTTCGAAGATGTCCTCGACGTTCGTGAACTGCGGACCGGCGCCTGCGCCGCCCGAACCGAAGGCCTGGTGACCGAAACGGTCGTAGCGCCCGCGCTTTTCGCTGTCGGATAGGACCGAATAGGCCTCCGCGGCTTCCTTGAACTTCGTCTCGGCCTCGGCGTCCCCAGGGTTCTGGTCGGGGTGGAACTTGAGCGCCGCGACCCGGTAGGCCTTCTTGATTTCCTCGCCGCTCGCAGTCCGCGTGACCTCGAGGACTTCGTAGTAGTCGCGCTTCTCGATCATCCGTCTGGAAAAGGTGGTTGGCGCGGCGAAGTCCGTCCGCGGTGGTTGCGTCGACTGTTCGAGCGAGTCCCGATACGAGCAGGGCGGCAGCGGTGGCCGCCGCCGCCCTGTTCCCGGGGCCGGTCGGATGCGCGAATCAGGCCATCGAGCCTTCGACGCGCTTCGTATCGCCCTTGATCTCCGTGACCATCGAATCGGTGGTCAGGAGCAGGCCCGCGATGGACGCGGCGTTTTGCAGCGCGGTGCGCACGACCTTCGTCGGGTCGATGATGCCAGCCTTGAACATGTCGACGTACTCGCCGGTCAGGGCGTTGTAGCCGTTCGACTTGCCGGCTTCGCGGACGTTCTCCGCGACGACGGGGCCGTCTTCGCCGGCGTTCGCAGCGATTTGACGCAGCGGGCCTTCCAGCGCGATCTCGATGATACGCGCGCCGAAGCGCTCATCACCGGACAGCTTGAGAGCACGCACCGCGTCGGCCGCGCGCAAGAGCGCGACGCCGCCGCCGGGGACGATGCCTTCCTGGATCGCGGCGCGCGTGGCGTTCAGCGCGTCCTCGAGCAGGTCCTTGCGCGCCTTCATCTCGGCTTCGGTCTTGCCACCGACCTTGATGACCGCGACGCCGCCCTTGAGCTTCGCCCTGCGCTCCTCGAGCTTCTCCTTGTCGTAGTCGCTCTTGGTGGCCTTGATCTGGACGTCGATCTGCGCGACGCGCTCGTCGATCGCCTTTTTCTGGCCCTTGCCGCCGATGATCGTCGTCGAGTCCTTCGTGATGCGGACGCGCTTCGCCGTGCCGAAGTGCTCGGCCGTGACCTTCTCGAGCGGCAGACCGAGTTCCTCGGTGATCGCCGTTCCGCCGGTCAAGACCGCGATGTCGCCCAGGTACGCCTTGCGACGCTCGCCGAAGCCCGGCGCCTTGATGGCGCAGACGTTCAGGATGCCCTTGAGGCGGTTGATCACGAGCGTCGCGAGCGCCTCGCCCTCGAGATCCTCGGCGATGATGAGCAGGGGACGACCCGTGCGCACCGCGACGTCGAGGACGGGGAGGAACTCGCGCACCGACGAGATCTTCTTGTCGTAGATGAGGATGTAGGGGTCCTCGAACTCGCACGTCAGCTTCGTGAGGTTCGTCGCGAAGTACGGCGAAAGGTAGCCCTTGTCGAACTCCATGCCCTCGACGACGTCGACCGTCGTCTCGAGGCCGGTGTTCTCCTCGATCGTGATCACGCCGTCGTCGCCGACCTTCTCGAAGGCCGCGGCGAGCATCTCGCCGACCGCGCGGTCGTTGTTGGCCGAGATCGCAGCGACGGAGGCCTTCTCCTCGCGGGTCTTGACCTTGCGCGACTGGCTCTTCACCGACTCGACGGCCGCTTCGACGGCGAGGTCGATGCCGTTGCGCAGCGCGATCGTGTTCACGCCGGTCGCGAGGTACTTCAGGCCCTCGTTGAAGATCGACGAGGCCAGGACCGTCGCCGTCGTGGTGCCGTCACCGGCGACGTCGTTGGTCTTGTTGGCCACTTCGAGAACGAGCTTCGCGCCCATGTTCTCGAACGGGTCCTCGAGGTCGATTTCCTTCGCGACGCTGACGCCGTCCTTCGTGACGGACGGGGTGCCGAACGACTTCTGCAGGATGACGTTCCGGCCCGCGGGCCCGAGCGTCACGCGCACGGTCTTGGCGAGCTTTTCGATGCCGACGCGCATCTTCTGGCGCGCGTTGTCGTCGAACAGGATCTGCTTGGCCATGTGTGTTCTCGTGAGTCTCTAGTGGTGTTCGTTGTGCTGGGGTTGTGCTGGTTTTCGGTGTCGGCGTCGGATCAGAAGTCCATTCCGCCCATTCCACCCATGCCGCCCATCCCACCCATGCCGTCCATGTCTTCGCCGCCCGGCCCGCCCTTCATGGACTTCTTGGACTCGGGCTTCGCGACGATGAGCGCGTCCGTGGTCAGGAGCAGCGTTGCGACGCTGACCGCGTTGTTGAGCGCGGCCTTCGTCACCTTCGCGGGATCGACGATGCCGAACGACAGCATGTCGCCGTACGTGCCGTTCAGGGCGTCGTAGCCCCACGTCTCCTTCTTCTCGCGCATCACGCGGTGCGCGACGACCGCGCCGTCCTGACCGGCGTTCTCGGCGATCTGCATGATCGGGCGAGCGAGCGCGGTGTGGAGGATGTCGAGGCCCATGTTGTAGTCCTCGTCCTTCTTGGACTTCAGACCCTCGAGCACGCTGCGCGCGCGCAGCAGCGCCGTGCCGCCGCCCGGGAGGACGCCGCCTTCGACGGCTGCCCTCGTTGCATGCAGCGCGTCCTCGATCAGGGCCTTGCGCTCCTTGACCTCGGTGTCGGTCGCGCCGCCCACGTTGATCTGGGCGATGCCGCCGGTCAGCTTCGCGAGCCGTTCCTGCAGCTTTTCCTTGTCGTAATCGGAGGTCGTCTCGGCGACTTGAGCGCGGATCTGATCCACGCGGGCCGCGACGTCTTCGCGCTTGCCGACGCCGCCGACGATGGTCGTGTTATCGGCGTCGATCGTGATCTTCTTGCACGACCCGAGGTCGCGCAGCGTCAGGTTGTCGAGGTCGATGCCGAGGTCCTTCATGACCGCGTGCGCACCCGTCAGGGCCGCGATGTCCTCGAGCATGGCCTTGCGGCGGTCGCCGTAGCCCGGTGCCTTGACCGCGACCGTCTGGATGATGCCGCGCAGTTTGTTCACGACCAAGGTGGCGAGCGCTTCGCTCTCGACGTCCTCGGCGATGATGACCAGCGGGCGACCCGCGCCCTTCACGAGTTCGAGCAACGGCAGCAGCTTCTGCAGCGAACCGATCTTCGATTCGTAGACGAGGATGAGAGGCTTGTCGAAGGAGCACTCCATCGTCTCGGGGCTGTTGACGAAGTGCGGCGAGAGGAAGCCGCGGTCGAACTGCATGCCTTCGACGACAGTGACTTCCGTCTGCAGCGTCTTGCCGTCCTCGACGGTGATGACGCCGTCCTTGCCGACCTTCTCCATCGCGTCGGCGATGAGCTTGCCGACGGTCGGATCGTTGTTCGCGGAGATCGTCGCGACCTGGCGGATCTCCTCGTTCTTGCCGACCTTCTTGGCCGTCGCGTCGAGGCGCTCACAAACGGCTGCAGCGCCGTCCTTGATCGCCTTCGTCAGACGCGCCGGGTGCGCGCCGGAGGTCACCGCGCGCAGACCCTGCGTGAAGATGGCTTCGGTGAGCAGCGTCGCGGTCGTGGTGCCGTCACCGGCGATGTCGCTCGTCTTGCTGGCGACTTCCTTCACGAGCTGCGCGCCGAGCTGCTCGTACGGGTCTTGGAGTTGGATCTCCTCGGCGACGGTGACGCCGTCCTTCGTGATCGTGGGGGCGCCCCAGCCTTTGTCGAGGATCGCGTTGCGTCCGCGGGGACCGAGGGTCGTGACGACCGCCTTGGCGAGCTTTTCGACACCGCGCCGCACGGCATCGCGCGCGTCGGTTTCGAACACCATCTGCTTGGCCATGAGAATCTTCTCGAAGAGGAAACGGACTGGGCGTGGGGGACAACACCGCGCGCGCTCGTCGGACCCGCCGCCGACGGCGGGGAGCGTGGATGGCACGGTGTGAGCGCCCCCAAGCAAGAAGGGTGCCGCCTGCCGTGCGTGTCCTAAGCCTCTCCCTGGAAAGACTTTAGAGTCGCGTGGCACCTCACGGCCGTCTGCCGCACTGGCAGTCCCTGGAAGGCGAGTCCGCAGCCCCTGCCAACTTGGCGCGGGGCGCCCGACCTGCAGCTCGAGCGCGCGGACGTCGTCCGAGCACGCGACTCGCGCACGGTCCGCGTGGTTTAGCATCCGGACCATGACTGCGGTCCTCGCCCTCGTGTGCTCGATCCCGACTTGGCTCGGTGTGCAGGCCCCGTCCCCGGCACAGGCGCCGCGCGCCGGTGAGTCGCCCGCCGGTGTGGCGCCCGCCGAGCGCAGCGCGATCCCGGGACCCCGCGCGGTCCTGGTCGCGCTCGACGGCACGGAGCGCGCTGTGGCCCTCGACGCGTTTGCGATCGCAGACGTCGCCGCGTTCGACGCGGTACTCGTCCGCTTCGAGTCGGGGCCGACCTCGGCCGCGAGCGCAGCGGCGCGCGCGGAGCTCGCAACCCTGGAACTCGCGGGCGGTGAGGTCCTGTGCGGCAGCGTGCTGGGCGGCCAGGAAGAACACGTCGAAGTGGAGATCGGCGGTGGCATCCGCGTGCGCGCCGATCTCGAGCGCATGCACGCGCTGCGCTTCGAATCCCGCCTCATCGGCGCGGCGGGTGTCGAGCCGGCGCCCGAAGGCGATCGGATCTACCGCGCGCAGGCGAACGGGGTCGAGCGCATCGACGGCGCGGTCGAAGGCTTCACCGAGGGCGGCGTGCGCTTCCACGGCGCGCTCGTCGGCACGATCGCGATCCCATGGCGCAGCGTCGCGGCGCTGTTCGTCGAACACCTCGGTTCCAAGGCGCCGCGCGCCGCGGCCGGATCGGTTCCCGTGGTCGTCGATCTCGCGGACGGCACCCGTTTGGCGGGGATGCTGAAGGGGACGCGCGATCGCACGATCGAATTGGACCGGCGCGGCGACGTGCTGCGGGTGCCGATCGCGTCCCTTCTGCAACTGGCTCGCGACGACGGCTCGATTGCGTTCCTCGCGAACCTCGCGCCGAAATCCGCCGAGCCTTCCCGCCCGTTCGGGGACGACCTCGGCATGGTCTGGAGCGCGCGCGTCGACCGCAGCGTCAGCGGGGATCCGCTGCGCGTGGGCGGCACGCGTCGGCCGCGCGGACTCGGGGTCCATGCGCCGAGCCGGACCACGTGGTCTCTCGATGGCACCTACGCGACGCTGCGCGGATCGGTCGCGCTCGACGACGCGGCGCTCAAGCTCGCCACGCACGGCTCGTGCGTGTTCCGCGTGTTCCTCGACGGGCGCGAAGTGTTCGCGAGCCCCGTCCGACGCGCGGGTGATCCTGCGCTCCCTTTCCGCGTCGACCTCGCGGATGCGAAGGAACTGGCGCTCGTCGTCGAACCGACCGACGACGGTTTCGCCGGCGACCGTGCCGACTGGTTGGATCTCGTCCTGACCCGCGTTCAGGCGCCCAGCGCCGGCAGCAGCCAACGGTAGTCGAGCTCGCGGTCGCCGCCGCGCCGCTTCGCCTCGCGCAACGCGTTCTCGGCGCGCAGTCGCAAAGCCTCGGGCGTGTCGATGTCGTTGCCATCGCGGCTGACGAAACCAAGACTCGCGCTGGTCCGCAGGCGCGTGCCCTCGACGTCGACGGTCACGCCGCGAATCGACTCGCACAGTCGGCGCGCGACGCGGGCCGCATCGGACCGCGAGGTGTAGGGCAGCAGAAAGCCGAATTCGTCGCCGCCGAGGCGTCCGGCGACGTCCTCGGTGCGCAGCGCGCTACGCACGGCCTCGCCGACTTGCGCCAGCACGCGGTCGCCGACAGTGTGGTCGTAGCGCTTGTTGAACTGACCGAACTGATCCAGGTCGGCGATGACGAGCGCGAGCGGCAGATCGTGACGCTGCGCGGCGGACCAGTGTTCCAGGACGCGCCGCTGGAAGGCCTCGGGACGGAGCAGGTCGGTGCGGTCGTCGTAGTTGGCGCAGTAGCGCAGTCGGCGGAGTTCCTCGCGCGTCGCGCACTCCGCGGTCAAGTGCTCGAGGCGCGCGTTGATCTCGACCGGACCGGATCCGCGGTGCGCGATGTCCACGATGCGACCGGGGCTCGCGCTCCAGATGCCCAGCGCTTCCGAGATCCGTTCGGGATCGGCCAAGAGCAGCAGCGGAACGCGGCCCGCGCCCGCGCCGTCCAGCTCGGCGATCTCCGCCGCGCCGCCCTCGATGGCCGGATCGAGGATCAAGGCGTCGGGCGCGCACTCCGCGATCGACGCGCGGCTGTGTCGCACGTCGCGCGCGATCTCCACTGTCCATCCGTCCGCGCGCAGCTCACTCAGCTGCTTGCCGATCCCTGCACCGCGATGGTCGCAGATGAGGACCGAGCGAGGACCCGCGATTGCGGTGTACGCCCCAATCGGTGAATTCCTCAATGTTCCGAACGCTTGCGGGTTGGATTCCATGACTGACTGCGACTGGCGGGTTTCGGTGCTGTGCGCACCGTTTTCACGGCGAGCGTCGCACCGCACCGGCAGACTTCGTGCCAGAGGGTCGCACACGCCTCCGAAGCTCCTCTGTGCGCATCGCGAACGCGTGCTGCGCATTCCTCGCGCGCCGCGCAAGCATCCGAACGACGATCAGCGCGCAGATCCGCGATCCGGATCGGGAGTGAGCAGACGGTAGTACAACGCGCGGTTGCCGCCGCGTCGTTTCGCTTCGCGCAACGCGGCCTCGGCGTGAGAGCGCAACACCTCCGCGCTCTCGATGTCACGCCCGTCGAACGTCTCGAAACCGAGGCTGGCGCTGATCGCGAGGTCGACGCCGGTGATGCGCCCCGACACAGCGCGAATGCGCTCGCGCAGACGGTGCACGACGCGCGCTGCGTCCACCTTGCGCGTGTAGGGGAGGATGCAGCCGAACTCGTCGCCGCCCAGTCGACCGGCGATGTCCTCGGCGCGCAGCGCGGACCGCAGTGCTTCGCTGACACGCGACAGCACGCGATCGCCTACGGTGTGGTCGTAGCGTTTGTTGAACTGTCCGAACCCGTCGAGGTCGGCGACGACGAGTGCGAGCTCGTGGCCGTGTCGTTCCGCCGCGGACCAGTGTTCGGCGAGGCGGCGCTCGAACGCCTCGGGGCGCAGCAGTTCCGTGCGGTCGTCGTACAGCGCGCGGTGGCGCAATTCGGCCAACTCGATGCGGGTGGCGCGTGCGGCGACGAGCCGCTCCAACCGCGCGGCGATCTCGGCGACTTCGGCCTGGGGCGGGGCGACGTCCACCACGCGTTCGGGGATTCCGACCAGCCCGGCCAGCGCCGTGGCGATGCGCGCGGGCTCGATGAGGAGCAGCAGCGGGATCTCGGCCGCGCCGGCCTGCTCCAGTGCCTCCACCTCGACCGCGCCGCCCTCCACGAGCGGGTGCAGGACGATGGCGTCGGGCGGGGGACCGGCCAGCCGCTCGAGCGTCCGGCGGACGCTCTCGGTGACTTCGAGGCGCCATCCGTGGCGCTCCAGGCCGGCCAGGCGCTGGGCGAGGCCCGATCCGCAGTGGTCGCACAGGAGTACGGTCGTCGGCACGGACATGGGTAGGAGACCTACGTGCGGGACGAGGCGCTGCCGCGGAAGTCTACTCTGCTCCCACGCTTGTGCGGCCTGTCGTTCGGGCGTCCGCGTTGACCGCGAACGTCTCGCCGCTACACTCCCTGGCCCCTTTTTTCCACTCGCACACCCGGGCGCCGTTCCGAGTTGCGAGAGGGTTCGCTCCGTCCGCGCGCCGCGCGCACGGGGCCCGAGCTCGCGGGAAGGGGGGAAGCGCGCTCGAGCGCTCGTCCTCGGGCAGAACGGCCGAGCCGGAACCCCGGCGGCCGATCACGCACCGCAGTCCACTGCGGGAACGATCCCTACTCCATGGAAACCGTCAACGTCCAACAGCTCATCGATGCAGGTGTGCACTTCGGATGCCGCGTGTCGCGGTGGAATCCGAAGATGGCTCCGTACATTCACGGACGCCGAAACCTCATCCACATCATCGACCTGCGCGAGACCCT